>LCEZ01000019.1:8149-18158 GCA_000995845.1 Parcubacteria group bacterium GW2011_GWD2_43_10
AAAGGCAGTGCTGAACAACCGAGATTTATCATCATGGAGTATAATGGTGGCAAAAAAAGTCAGAGGCCATTAGTTTTTGTAGGTAAGGGAGTAACATTTGATACTGGCGGCTTGAATTTGAAACCAGGGAAGAACATGAATGATATGCATCTTGATATGTTGGGCGGGGCCGCGGTTATAGCCGCTCTGAGTGCAATCGCTAAATTAAAATTACCAGCTAATGTTGTTGGTTTGGTGCCCGCGGTGGAGAATATGCCAGGGAACGCCGGTTATCGGCCAGGTGATTTACTTAGAAGCATGTCTGGCAAGACAATTGAGATACAGAACACTGATGCTGAAGGCAGGGTAATATTAGCCGATGCCTTAACCTATGCGGAAAGATTTAATCCTGAAGTTGTACTTGATATTGCCACCCTTACTGGAGCTTGTATGGTGGCCTTGGGATTGCAGGCTTCTGGTTTGATGACAACTAGCAGTTCATTGCAGGCGGAGCTTATGGCAGTAGGTGAAAGTTCGGGTGATTATGTTTGGCCGCTACCAATGTGGGAAGAATATGAAGATGAGGTTAAGGGTACTTTTGGTGATGTGCAAAACGATGGTAAGAATAGTCCATACGGCGGAGCTATTGCCGGGGCCATGTTCTTAAAACAATTTGTAGGTAAAGCTCTTTGGGCACACTTGGATATTGCCGGGCCAATGAAGACATTTGACGGGCAATTTTTAGCCAAAGGTGCAAGCGGTGTGGGGGTAAGATTATTGGTGGAATTTGCCCGCAAAAAATTTGACAAATAATCAAGTCATGGTGTAGGGTGGCACTAGAAGGGTTTTATTAAACTAGATTTCATAAATCTATGAAAAAATTAAGGTTTTATAGTTCAAGCATATTGCTATATTTATTGCCATTAGCGGCGCTCGCCCAAGGCGGCCAGCAAGAAGACTATGGCCGCTTGGGGCTTAATGAATTTGGTGAATATACAAATTTGGGCACCAACATCCCCCTTATCCAAACCGTTGCCTCAATAATTAATTTCTTATTAGGTTTTTTGGGAGTGATTGCGGTTGTTTTGGTGTTGTGGGCAGGCTTTAGATGGATGACCGCGGCCGGCGACGAACAGCAGATAAGCACCGCTAAAAAAATATTAGCCGGCGGAGTTATTGGGTTAGCTATTGTTTTGGTAGCTTATGCCATAACCGCTTTTGTCATAGATCAATTATTGGAAGCTACACAGTTTAAAGATTATGGTACGCCTTAATTTAATAATAATTAATAATTTAGCCTTAATTAAAAAACTATGAAGAAAATACTCGCAACAATTTTCAGTGCTGCTCTCTATGGTTTGCCAGCCATGGTGATGGCCCAGGGTATAACCGATGACCTTTCAAACTTAGGTTTGAATGAATTTGGTAATGAAACCAATCTCGGCACCAACATCGCCTTAATTGGTACCATTGCCAGAATTATAAATATTCTTCTAGGGTTCCTAGGAGTGCTGGCGGTAATTTTAGTTTTGTGGGGAGGTTTTAAATGGATGACCGCTGCGGGGGATGAAGCTAAGATTGGTGAAGCTAAAAAACTCATGGGCGCCGGCGTCATTGGTTTAGTGATAATTTTGGCCGCCTTTGCCATTGCTTCGTTTGTGGTTAATCAGTTAACCGACGCTACTGGTTACAACGGATAATTTAATAAACGTATTAATAAAGAGTCTGCTAGTTAGCAGACTCTTTATTTTTTTACTATATTGAATTATCTTTACTTTAGATTTATTTTTTAACCATACACTATTAAAAGCTATGAAGAAAATACTCGCAACAATTTTTAGTGCTGCTCTCTGTGGCTTGCCAGCTATGGTGATGGCGCAGGGTATAACTAGCGACCTTTCAAACTTAGGTTTGAATGAGTTTGAGACTTCAACCAACTTGGGTACAAACGTGGCGCTAATCGCTACCATTGCCCGTTTGATAAATATTATTTTGGGTTTTCTTGGGGTATTAGTGGTGGTTGGAATTCTTTATGGCGGATTTAAGCGCATGACAGCCGCCGGCAACGAAGATCAGATCTCTAGCGGCAACAAGATTATGGGTGCAGGTTTAGTTGGCTTGGTGATAGTATTGGCGGCTTACGCCATTGCCGCCTTTGTTGTGAACCAGCTCACTGACGCTACTGGCTATAATCAGTAGTTTAATACAGGTTAAATTACGTCTGTTCTTGACAGACGGGGCGCGTTCCCGTATACTTAATTTTGTTGCTAATATGTTATCCACAACTAATAGCGGCAAAAACACTATGAGTAACACTAAATCACTAATCTCTCTAAGCGGCCCTTTCGGGGTATGACTTGATTTATCTTGTTGTCTACTTACGGTCGCTTGGAAACAAGCGATTTTTTGTTGCTTAAGAGCTCTTTAAAAAATAAATATTGGAGTAGAAATCAAGTAATTAATTGTAAGCGTAGTATTAAATTTAAGGTAAGTGAGTAGGTATGTACCTATTCATTCTTGTGGTTAAACCGCAAATAAGTGCAGATGGTGGATGCCTTGGTATGGAATGACGATGAAGGACGTAGCAGCCTGCGATAAGCCTCGGTGAGGTGGCAAGCAACCTTTGACCCGGGGATATCCGAATGGGGTAACCCAATCTGATGGAAGATCAGATTATCAGCCGCTGAATTCATAGGCGGTTAGAAGACAACCTGGGGAAGTGAAACATCTCAGTACCCAGAGGAAGAGAAAACACCGATACGTGGTTCTGTTGCTATCACTCGCGCAAACGTTTGTGAGTGGTAGTAGCAGTGCCACATAATTCCCGGAGTAGTGGCGAGCGAAACGGGACCAGCCCAAACTTAGTGACGCTTGAACTTGCGATGCGTGTATATCTTTTGATAGATACGAAGCGCGGGTTTTAAGGCTCATTCAGCCAATGTGTTTCTAAGCGTAGTAAGATAGTAGCGTCTTGAGAGTGAATGATTCTCAAGGGGAGAATTAGAAATCAAAACTTTCCTAGTCGAATGGCCTGGAACGGCCAGCCAAAGAAGGTGACAGCCCTGTAGGCGAAAGGAGTTTTGGGCTCCTAGTTATTATTCTTGAGTACCACGGGACTCGTGAAATCCAGTGGGAAGCAAGCGCGACTATGCGTTAAGGCTAAATACATTCCATAACCGATAGTGAACTAGTACCGTGAGGGAAAGGTGAAAAGCACCCCGGTGAGGGGGATGAAATAGTACCTGAAACCATCTGCTTACAAGGAGTCAGAGCGCTTACCACTTCAGCGTAGGTTTTTTGCTTATGGCCCTCGTGCTAGTCAGATACCGTACCGCCTGTTATCGCAGGTTAGGCGGCTGTACTGGGAACGAGCTGTAGGCGAACCTACGCTGAAGTGGTGCGTGATGGCGTGCCTATTGAAGAATGAGCCAACGAGTTAGCTGGTAGTAGCTGATTAAGTCCTACGGGACGTAGTCAAAGTGAAAGCGAGGCTTAACAGCCGTACTGAGTTTGAAAAGCGATGCGTGTATTTTCACGCCGCGCTTTTCTTACTCAAAAGCTGCTATCACTAGACCCGAAACCGGGTGACCTAGCCATGACCAGGGTGAAGCACAGGTAACACTGTGTGGAGGCCCGAACCCACGCGCCGTGCAAAACGCGGGGATGAGTTGTGGCTCGCAGAGAAATTCTAATCGAACTCGGTAATAGCTGGTTCTCCTCGAAATAGTTTTAGGACTAGCCTGTTCCATCGTTCCTGATGGTAGAGCACTGAATGGGTTTCCATGGCGTAAGCCTAGGCGATCCAACCAAACTCCGAATGTCAGGAAACGTAAGGAATGGAGTCAGAGCGTGAGGGCTAAGCTTCACCGCTCAAAAGGGAAACAGCCCATGATCACCAAATAAGGTCCCTAAATTTCAGCTAAGTGTTAAAGGCGGTCTCGTCGCTTAAACAACCAGGAGGTTGGCTTAGAAGCAGCCACCCTTTAAAGAAAGCGTAACAGCTCACTGGTCTAGCGCTGGGGCGCCGAAAATGTACCGGGGCTAAAGCTGAATACCGAATTTGTGGGCCCGTCGTAAGACGGGCGGTAGAGGAGCGTCCTCTGCTGCCGTGAAGCCCCAGCCGTGAGGCGGGGTGGAGCGCAGAGGAGTGCGAATGTTGGCATAAGTAGCAAAAAGACTAGTGAAAACCTAGTCCACCGTAAACCTAAGGTTTCCTGGGCAACGCAAATCGACCCAGGGTGAGGCGGGCCTAAGGCGAGGCTGAAAAGCGTAGCCGATGGACAGCAGGTTAATATTCCTGCCCCGCCATTAAGTTTCAATGGGGTGACGTCGTTTTTAAGGTTCTGCGCGATTTGGTTATGCGCGTGTACCGTGAAGCCGTGCCTGGTAGGTAAATCCGCCAGGATAATCGGCAGGCGCGGGACGTAGGGAAAGGGGCAACCCCGACCCGACAGAACTGGCGAGACGGCCTAGAAAAACCTCTAGAGTTAACTTAATGGTGACCGTACCGGAAACCGACACAGGTGGGTGAGGCGAGTAGCCTCAGGTGTACGAGAGAACCCTTGTTTAGGAACTCGGCAATACAACGGCCGTAACTTCGGAATAAGGCCTACCCGTCGCAAGACGGGTCGCAGTAAAAGACGTCAACCGACTGTTTATCAAAAACACAGGTCCCTGCAAAGCCGCAAGGCAACGTATAGGGGCTGATGCCTGGCCAGTGTCAGAACGTTAAGGCAAGAGGTCATTCCGCCGCAAGGCGGAGGCAGCCTTGAACTGAAGCGCTGATGAACGCCGGCGGTAACTATAACCGTCCTAAGGTAGCGAAATTCCTTGTCGGGTAAGTTCCGACCTGCACGAATGGCATAACGAGTTGACGACTGTCTCAACAAGGGACTCGGTGAAATTGCAAGACCCGTGAAGATGCGGGTTACCCACGGCTAGACGAAAAGACCCCGTGAAGCTTTACTACAACTTGGTATTGAGCATTATAAGTGCTTGCTCAGCATAGGTGGGACGCGCTAGAAGCCCTGACTCCGGTTGGGGCTGAGCGGAAATATGAGATACCACCCTGGCGGTTTTAGTGTTCTAACCTCATGCCGTTATCCGGCTGAGGGACAGTATCTGGCAGGTAGTTTGACTGGGGCGGTCGCCTCCTAAAATGTAACGGAGGCGTTTACTAAGGTTGGCTAGCTCCCGATGGAAACGGGAGTGATAGGGCAAACCCACAAGCCAGCTTTACTGCAAGGGCTACAACCCGAGCAGTTGCGAAAGCAGAAGTTAGTGATCCGACGATCCAATATAGGATGGTCGAAGCTCAACGGATAAAAGTTACTCCGGGGATAACAGGCTGATCGGGTCCAAGAGTCCACATCGACGACCCGGTTTGGCACCTTAACATATCGGGGTGCATGAACAGTGATGTTTTTCCCAATCTTTTCGTTTAATTAAATAATTTAGACAGGAATCAAGATCAATAATCGGCTTATAACGGTGAACCCGTCAGTCCGCCCAGGGCGGACCCGGCAACACCGTGGGAAGTCATCCGCCCAGGGCGGATTGACCCCGTAACGACTGACCCGAAAGGGAAGAGCCCGCCAACGGCGGGCTAACACGCCGACTCTTGCAGTGAAATCTGAGGTTATGCGGTTCACGTTCGCCTAGGCGAATCCGCTACGATCCAGGGCAAGAAGAAGATATAGTCTGCGCCACATGAAAGTGTGGAATCAAGTACGATGTCGGCTCATCGCATCCTGGGGCTGGAGAAGGTCCCAATGGTTTGGCTGTTCGCCAATTAAAGCGGTACGCGAGCTGGGTTCAGAACGTCGTGAGACAGTTCGGTCTCCTGTCTGTCGTGGGCGTGCGAAACTTGAGAAGGCTCTTCCCTAGTACGAGAGGACCGGGAAGAACGAACCTCTAGTGCACCAGTTGGTCTACCAAGGCCATCGCTGGGTAGCTACGTTCGGCGCGGATAAACGCTGAAAGCATCTAAGCGTGAAGCCGTCTTCAAGATTAGGTTTCGTTGAGGAACCAGAGAGAACATCTGGTTGATAGGTGGTAGGTGTAAGGCCCGTAAGGGTTTAAGCCGAGCCATACTAATCGTCCGATGGTTTAACCACAAGAATGAATTGGTAAATAAAAACACTTACTTTAATGAAAATGTTTAAAAATGATGGCTGGCGTTTAGCGTTAGCCCTACTCCTAGTTACTGCTTTGGTTGGATTGGTGTTTTATTTTACACCACCAGTACTTTCCGGGCGGTAAACCTTAAAAAACACGTCACTACGTTTTGGTGATTCAAGCCAAGGGGTAACACCTCTTCCCATCCCGAACAGAGCCGTTAAGCCCTTGAGCGCCGATGATACTCAGGCATTAGCCTGTGGGAAAGTAGGCCATCGCCAAAACCTAGAGGCGTGTTTTTTTATTTACATAAGACTGCTACACTACGGAGAGTAAGTATGCGTACCTACGCTGATTTTCATATCCATTCTAAATATGCCCGGGCGTGTTCGCCGCAATTAACACCCGAGAATATTGATTTGTGGTGCCGTATTAAAGGTTTGGGTTTGGTAGCCACCGGTGATTTTACCCATCCTAAATGGTTTGATGATTTGCAGGAAAAACTTGAGCCTCATGGCGAAGGTTTGTATCGCTTGAAATCAGAGTTTAGGCAAAAAGAAGCCAGGTTTACACCTGTTGCTGAAACTGATGTGCATTTTATTTGCGGCACGGAAGTAGCGTGCATTTATAGGCATAATGAGCAAACTAGGCGGGTGCATCATTGTATTTTTGCTCCAAGTTTAGAAGTAGTTGCCAAAATTAATACCACCCTGGAAAAGCGTGGCTGTAAATTAGCCGGTGACGGCCGGCCGATTTTAGGTATGAGCTCAATTGAGCTGTTGAAAATTCTGCTGGAGATTGACCCCAGGAACGTGCTTATCCCAGCTCATGCTTGGACACCATGGTTTGCAATTTTTGGCTCAAAATCAGGCTATGATTCTATTGCCGAATGTTTTGAAGATCTGGCGCCTTACATTTTTGCTATTGAAACAGGCTTGTCATCCGATCCCGCTATGAACTGGCGAGTATCAGCTCTGGATAAAGTGGCTTTAACCTCACATTCTGATGCCCATAGTTTGCCTAATTTAGGTCGGGAGGCTGATGTTTTTGAAGGTAGTGAGCTATCTTACAGCGGAATAATGAAAGCTATTCGTGAAGCTAACCCGATAGCAGTTAGTGCCAATAAACAAACATCGCCCCTGAAATTAAGCGGGACAGTTGAGTTTTTCCCGGATGAGGGCCGGTATCATTATGATGGGCATCGTGATTGTAAAGTTTGTTTATCACCAGCCGAGTCTAAAAAACTAAAAAACATTTGCCCCAAGTGTAATCGTGAGCTTACCATCGGAGTTTTGAATCGGGTAGAAGAATTAGCTGATAACAAACCTGACCGTAAGCCAGCAGGCGCACTCAGTTTTTCCAGTTTGATTGAGTTAGACAAGGTAATAGCCCAGGCTCAAGGCGTGAAAGGGCGAGCCACTAAAGCCGTGGAAGAACAATATTGGCAATTAGTGTCAGAGGGGCGAGGAGAACTCCAGTTGTTATTAGATGTTCCGCTTGAACGGCTTACTGCTATTACTACAGAAAGAGTAGTGGAAGCTATCGGGCGGTTGCGGGATGGAGAAATAAAAGGTATTGAGCCTGGGTTTGATGGTGAATACGGCCAGATTCATCTGTTTGCTGAGGATGAACGAGGTCGTACTCAATCAAGTTTGTTTTAGTCAGTATTTTAGTATAAACAAAAACCCTGCGTGTAACGCAGGGTTTTTGTTCTATTGGATATATTTCCAATAGACGTTAATATTTAGCGTTTCTTACCACCCTTTTTGGCTTTCTTCACCACTTTTTTCTTGGCTGCCTTTTTCACCTTTTTCATACTCTCACCTCCTTCCATTTTGCCCATAAGATTATAGGCAGAAGCATGGTTCATATCACCTTGCTCGTCGTCAACAAGCTGTGTTGCTTGGTGATACAGTAATTATAAAAAAAAATTGCTCAAACAACAAGGATGTGGATAACTTTTTTACAAAAAATTTCTTGCCATTGGGTAAGAAATTTATTAAATAGAAACTTTGGTGGACCTCTTCAGAGTCAGTTGGAATCAAGTTAATGTTTTTCTCCAGCAATTTCCAGTACTGCCTCAAGCGCGATTGGCAATTCTGCAGTTCCTGTGCTGCCGCTAAAATGACCCTTGCTGTGTTCAATAACAATTTTTGACCCTAAAACATTTGAGAAATCATCCTTGTTATCTGTCGGCACATATGGGTCATTATCCGAAAATATAGCAACGCTGGCTTTAAGATGTTCTGCCACTTTTTTAAGACTTATCGACGTTTTAAGCCATTCGTCAGAAACGCTTCTGACAACACCATCATCTTCCAGATTCGTGAGCCTTTTGAAAAAACCAGCAACAAATACAACGCCACCTACTTTTACGTCGTTGGGCAAAGCTTCCAGATAACGAGCAATAGTTTGGCAACCCATACTGTGGCCAACGAAATAAGTCTGTTCGTCTGGTTTTCCAACTACTTCTTTGAGTTTTGGGACCCAGTTGTTAATTCTTGGTTCGTTTGGTTCGGGAAGTTGTGGAACAAAAACATTAAAACCCCTTGCTTCTAATTCCTTTTTAAGCCAAGGGAACCATCCTTCTTCAGGGTATCCGTCCCAACCGTGTGTAATTATTACTCGCTTTTTATTTAGAGACATCTATTGAAAATTAACCCAAATGAGCGTGGTCATTAAATATCCACAAAAGCCATGAGGTAGTTTCCCATGTTTTACCATACTTTAAGACTGAAAGTCCGGTATTTTCCGTCCCAACTCGCATATGAAAGTTTTTGAAAGCTTCGGGGGTTAGAGAATCACCTAAAATTACCCGAGCTATTATAGTTCGTAAGAAAAAACCATGTGTAACAACAACCATTGTTTTTTCTGTTCTATTTTTCAGAAAGTCTAGAGCTTTATCTGCCCGTGCAATGTGGTCGTCAAAGTTTTCCCCGTCTTCTGCTCTTAGGCCGTGAGCATAAAGACTTTTCTCCCATTCTTTCCAAAGTCCGCTTGCCTCCTTATCATCACGAGATTTTCCTCCTAAACGAGTTGGCTTAATTCTTTCAACAAAAAGATCAGAATATTCAGGTTTCTTACCTGTTAATTTAGTTATTGCTTCTGCCGTTTCTTTTGCCCGAAATAAAGGGCTAACAACCAGAGCCTCAAATGATACTTTTGCTATTCTTTCCGCAATTAGCTTTGCCTGTTGCCGTCCTTTGCCTGATAGGGGTGAGCCTAATGGTTGATAAACTGGTGTTATATTTGCTTCACTTTCACCGTGTCGCACAAAGTATACAATTTTTTCAGATGCATCATTCATGATTTTTTGTAAACAAATTATTGAAGAACCAGGTATTTATTATCTAATTTTTTTAGCCAAATCAGATAACTCCTTATCGTCTGCTTGCTTGTAATTATGAGAAGAGATATAACCCTCGTATTTTTCAAAATATTTATCCACGTTAGATTTAATCGGTTTCCATTCTGACATCTTAGTTCCATGCATAGGAAAAAGTTTGGCGTGTAAGTGATTTATACTAAATCCTTCGAAAATTAATCCAGTTCTACCAACATCGTCTAATTTAGCATCTAGTAGTTTAGCCACTTTTTTTGATGCAGTTATTAAACCATGTAGTATTTCATCAGGCACATCAAAAGCATAGCTTGGGTAATGTTTTTTAGAGATAATTACACCAGATCCTTTGGTATTTGGGAATATTGACAGAAAAGCCAAATAATTATTATCTTCCCATATTTTATGACACGGTGATTCACCGCTTACTATTTTACAGAATATACAGTCATCCATAAATTTTATTTATTATATATTTGGTGGACCGTGCGAGAATCGAACTCGCGCCTCTCGGATGCAAACCGAGTGCACTACCATTATGCTAACGGCCCCAGCGATGTTATAAAGTCAGGC
>LCEZ01000020.1 GCA_000995845.1 Parcubacteria group bacterium GW2011_GWD2_43_10
CCAACTTCCACAACAGTTAATACCGGAACAAGTCATAATGCTAGTTTCTTTGACGATCCGACAGATTGCAATGTTCTTTCCAATATCAGTCCCGGTCAACCAATGACCTATAATGCCAATACCACAGTTACTGGTACTTTTATCTCTGGTCCGCCACCAAAAGCAACCGTTGTATCACCGTTGGTTGGTGCCACCGGGCTTTATCCATATCAAACTCTACGTTGGAATACCACCAACTGTACCAATTATTATCATATTTATTTGGGCACAAGTTATACCGGAGTCATGAATGCCACCCTTGGTGATGCTTATTGGTTAACTACTACTCCTCATCCTAATAATGCTGTTAATTCAGGCCCATTAGCTTATGGCACCACTTATTACTGGCGAGTTGACTCTTATAATTCAACAACTGTCCAAACCACTAAAGGTGATGTTTGGTGGTTCACAACAGTATCTAAACCAAAAGTATTTATAGATGCACTCGATGATATGAATAATCGAATACATGCCGTGCCAGTATATTATAGTGGATATTATATTGGTATTACTTATAATTATCAGTCATTTATTGTAGATGTAGATGTTGGATCACATACCTTTGGTTTTAATAGTGTTTACGATTGTTATCAAAGAGATAGTATAACACCATCGCAACCAATGAATGTTGTGGCAGATACATCGTTGATTGCAAAATATCTACCAACAAATAGACCAATAGCAGCCTCACCATCTTTTCCACCAAATAATTCCACCAATGTTCTAATATCACAGCTTCAAACGAGTGGCATTAGTTTTGCAATTTCTTGCGGTACTTCATCATTCGATATTTATTTTGGTGAAAACTTTTTAAACGTACAAAATGCTACTACTAGTTCTGTTGAATATGTTGGTACTTATACGCCAACTGAACGCCCTGGGCTGAATTTTTTCATTAGTAACCTTATAAATGATAAAGATTATTATTGGCGCATAGATGCAAAAAATCTTAGGGGAAGTACTAAAGGTTCGATTTGGTCTTTTAAAACCGCACCATAACCATGAAGGCAAAAATGTGTTAATCTAGTTATAGCTTAAGTAGTTTATTTCATAATTTTATGTTTGACGAACCAACACCCCCAAATAATCCAGGCCAAGTAGAAGATATTTTTGCTCAGGCGGCGCCGCCAGCGAGCGCTGGTAGGCAGCAACCGCCACCAGCCTCACCGCTTAAACCGGTAGTGCCTCAGCCAACTTCGGATATCGCGCCGATATCATTTGAGTCAGAACCGCCATCGCGGCGTTGGTTGTTATGGGTTGGTATTGGAGTATTGGTTTTAGTTGTAGCCGCTGGTGGGGCTTGGTTTTGGTGGTCTCGTTCTAGTCAACCTGCGCCCGCGATCACCGAACAACCTGTCTTGGAAGAAACTACGCCTCAGCTCCAACCTGAACTAACTGAGCCTGCCCCAGCCGTGACAGGTGATATTGATGGTGATGGGTTAACAGATACAGAAGAACAGGCTTTAGGCACAGATCCGAGAAGGGCCGATAGCGATGAGGATGGTTTGTTTGATCGTGAAGAATCAGTAATTTATAAATCCAACCCGCTAAAGTTTGATTCTGACGGTGACAGTTTTGGTGACGGCCAAGAAGTACAAAATGGCTACAGTCCAATTGGCCCGGGTAGATTATTGGAATTACCAACGAGTCCGTAAAATAATATTAATATAATATAATAACGTGTTTGGTAAGAATAAAAACCAATCACCAGCTGCCGCGCTACCACCAACTCCTAATGTAAAACCAGAGTTGTGGGGTGAGATTTATACTATGCCCGGCAGTTATCAGAATTTACCTCCCAAGAGTGGCTCGGGTAAAAAAACCTTGGTAGTTATTTTAGTATTGCTGTTAGTTTTGATAATTGGTGTGGGTGCGTTTTTATTTTTACGTTCACGCCCTAGCCAAGAACCTGTATCAGAGCCAACAGTTCCAGTAGTTGAATCTACACCACAACCGACACCAACTCCAATCACGCCACAGTTAATTACAGCAGCAGAACGCGACCGGGCGCGTTACCGTGATATTCGGGAAATACAAGCAGCCTTAGAATTATATTTTGCTGAAAGCCGGCAATATCCTTTGGCTCCTTTATCCATGGTTTTAGGTACATCATCCAGTAATGTCCTGAGTGCTGCTGGTTTTAGCGGATCAGCTCAAGGTGTGGTTTATTTAGCAACGGTACCGCAAAATCCAGAACCGGGCGGCAGTGCTTATCTTTATGAGAGCATTGACGGCTCTAGTTATAGTTTGAAATTCAGTTTGGAAGAAGGCACGGCTGGTTTAAATAACGGAGATCATGAGGCTACGCCCCTAGGTATAGATGAGCAGGCGCCTATAGTAGAGCCGCCTCTTACCCCCCGAACTGCTACACCACCCTTACCTACGGCGGACACAGACAGCGATGGCCTAACTGATGCGGAGGAAGCTATATTTGGCTCAGATAATAGCAAACCCGACAGTGATGATGATGGTTATACTGATGGTAGCGAAGTGGCCGGCGGTTATGATCCAGTCGCCGGTGCCGGAGCTTTACTTGGGGTAAATACTAAGCTGGCTAGTTATACCAGTGACAGCTTTTTTTATCAGCTTAAGTACCCGGCGGTTTGGGAAGTTAAAAATATTGATCAAGCAGGTTCGGAAATCATGATCTCGGGCGGCCTAGAAGAATTTATGGGAGTATTGGTTGTTGGCAATCCTAATAAATTAACAGCGGCCGAATGGTATGCTCAGCAATTCCCCAGTTTGCGCCCAGGTGAAGTGCCGATCTTTACCGCTGGTGAATTTGTTTGGGCAATGGCACCCGATGGTTTAACGGCCTATTTAGCGACAGCCAAAAATATAATTACTTTCAGTTATAATATCGGTACAGCCGAGCGCGCGTCTTATTACCAGTTATTTAAAGCCATGATCAGATTGTTTACTTTATCATCTTCTGAGGTGCCAATTGTTAATCCGGTTGAGGCTGATTCTAATTCTAATTCCGCCGGCACCACCGAGTAGATTTAAAAACATGGCGGTAGATTTTAGTCTTCAGAATATTTCTGGCGGTAGAGTACCGGCAAGTTTTAAATTAAATGCCAGACGAATATTAAAGAGAATTGCCAAGGTAACTCGCAAGAAATTTAGCACCGTCAGTTTAGTTTTAGTAAAAACACAAACCATCCGTCAGTTGAATGCTGTTTATCGGCATCGCCCCAAAGTGACTGATGTCTTATCTTTTACTTATAAGCAGTCGCAGCCGATGGCTGGAGAAATTTTTATCTGTTTAGCTCAGGCCAAACGGCAGGCCAAAGCATTTGGGACAAATTTTAATAATGAGCTAGAATTTTTATTTGTTCATGGTTGTTTGCACTTGTTAGGCTATGATCATATTAAATCTAGGGATCGGACAGTAATGGAAACCATGGAATATAGAGTTTTAGGTCGGGGTCGTTTAGCTAAATAATTATGATAGAGACTAATTTTATCAGTAAGTTTAAATATGCGATTAAGGGGTTGGTTTATTTATGGCGGCGCGAAAAAAGTTTTCGCTGGCAAGTAGTAGCCGCTGCTTTAGTGCAGGTAGTAGCTCTGGGGTTGCGCTTGGAAGCAACCATTTGGGCTTTGCTAACTTTAACCTCAGCCATAGTTTTATGTGCTGAAGCTTTTAATACTGTGTTAGAAAGGCTGTTGGATATAGTTGAACCGCGCTTATCAACTCAAGTAAGCTTGCTGAAGGATTTATTAGCTGCGGCCGTACTAATTGTAGTGCTAGCTGCCTTGGCGGTGGTATTGATTATCTTGATTTAATCAGTTAATACTTGCTGAACAACTAAATTATTCAGTACCGCTTGCTTCACAGAGTAGGTTGGTCGTTATATAATTGTATAAGAAAAACAACATGGCTTCATCTAATATTATTGCCGGATTAGATATCGGTTCAACAGCTATTCGTTTGGCTGTAGCTCAAGCTGGTGCAGATGACAATCTGCAAGTTATTGGTTTGGCCGAAGTGCCATCAGAAGGAATTCATAAAGGTGTGGTCACAAGTATTGACGACGCCGTCTCGGCTATCTCTAGTTGTTTGGAAAAAGTAGAACGCATGACAGGCTCGCCCCTTGAGCATGCCTGGGTGAGTATCAATGGCAGCCATATTCAAGCGCAATCAAGCCATGGCGTCATTGCGGTAGCGAAACCAAATGGTGAAATTGGCGAAGATGATGTGGCCCGGGTGGTGGAAGCGGCTCAGGCTGTAGCCACACCACCGAACTACGAAATATTACATGTCTTGCCGCGTTCTTTTACCGTCGATGGACAAGCTGGCATTAAAGATCCGCTAGGTATGACTGGAGTGCGCTTGGAAGTTGAAGCTCAGATTATTGAAGGACAAACTGCCCAAGTAAAAAATCTTACTAAATGTGTTTATCGTACTGGCGTTGATATTGATGATTTGGTTTTAGGAATTTTAGCGACCGCTGAAGCCGTAGTTACCAAGCGCCAAAAAGAGTTGGGCGTAGCCGTTGTTAACATTGGTGGTTCCACCACCAGCTTATTAGTTTGTGAAGATGGTGATCCGTTGCATGCGGCCATACTGCCGGTAGGCTCGGGTCATATAACCAATGACATTGCGATCGGCTTGCGCACTTCAATTGATATTGCCGAGCGATTAAAAATTGATTATGGCCAAGCCAGTGCCGCTGATGTCGGTAAGCGAGAAGAAATTGATTTGTCAGAATTATCAGTTGAGGAGGGTGTAATCAGTCGTAAGCATTTAGCTGAAATTATTGAAGCGCGTTTGGAAGAAATATTTAGTTTAGTAGATCGTGAGTTAGGTAAAATTGATCGTTCTGGTAAATTACCCGCCGGCATAGTTTTAACAGGTGGCGGAGCCAAATTACCCGGCGTAGTAGAATTAGCTAAACATCAATTCCGATTGCCGGCCACCTTAGGTTACCCATTAGAAGTTGCCAGTCCTTTAGAAAAAGTTAATGATCCGGCTTTTAGTACTGCCCTGGGGCTAGTGCGTTGGGGTTTGGGGCAGGGTGAGGGGCCTAAGGGCTTCCATTTGCCAAAGTTTTCTTCCGTGACTCAAGTATTGGATAAGATCAAGAGCCTGCCTAAGCTATTTATGCCTTAAATATTAACATTTATTATTAATTATCAAGTTTTACCATATGGAAGTTAAGCCAGAAATTGAGACATTAGCCAAAATTAAGGTCGTGGGTGTGGGCGGCTCCGGCGGGGCTGCTATTAATCGCATGATCTCCAATAAATTACGGGGGGTGGAGTTTGTAGCCATAAATACCGATGCCCAAGCCCTGCAGCATTCAAGAGCTTCCGTGAAATTGCATATTGGTGCAGCTACCACTCGTGGTTTAGGCGCAGGCATGGATCCTGATTTGGGCAGAAAATCAGCTGAAGAATCGCGTGATGAAATCAAAGAGGTGTTAAAAGGTGCTGACATGGTTTTCTTAACTTGCGGTTTAGGCGGTGGTACTGGCACCGGCGCTGGGCCGTTAGTAGCTGAGCTAGCGCGGGAAGCTGGGGCTTTAACGATTGCCGTTGTCACTAAGCCGTTCAGTTTTGAAGGCGCACAAAGACGGTCAATTGCCGAGCACGGCGTGGACGATTTAGTAGACAAGGTTGATACTATCATTACCATTCCGAACGATCGGTTATTACAATTGATTGATAAAAAAACTTCTCTGTTGGAAGCCTTCTCGATTGTGGATGATGTTTTGCGGCAAGGTGTGCAAGGCATTTCTGAATTAGTGACCGTGCCCGGGTTGATTAATGTTGATTTTGCTGATGTTAAAGCTATCATGCAAAATACCGGTTCGGCTTTAATGGGTATTGGTATTGCCACCGGAGAAAACAGAGCAGCTGATGCCGCCAAGGCGGCCGTAGATTCGCCCTTATTAGAATTAGGTATTGATGGCGCTAAAGGAATTCTATTTACGATTACGGGCGGTCCGGATTTAACTATGTATGAAGTTAATGAGGCGGCCAGGATCATTACCGCTTCAGCTGATCCTAATGCCAAGATTATTTTTGGCGCGGTTATTGATGAAGATATGAAAGATGAACTCAAAGTCACAGTAATTGCTACTGGTTTTGCTCAAACTGCTTTGCCTAAGAAAGTCCAGACTACACCAGCTTCCTATGCGCCACCTTCGTTTTTAAGGCAGGAACGGGTGCCAACACCGCCGGAAGTTAAGTCAGAACGGAATGAAGACAGCAGTGGTTTTCAAGAGCGAAGCTTGCGCCAACCCCCCAAGACCAAGCCAGTTCAACCTCGGGTATCGGCTGATTTGGGAACTCAGGCTGATGATGACTATGAAATTCCCGCCTTTATCAGGCGCAAACTAGGCAAGAAGTAAAACAGGGACAATTTAGATACAAAAATGCCCGCAGTTGTTGACCTAGGGGAATTTTTTTGATATCATTATAGCTAGAGAGATTAAAATAATAAAAATAAACACCTAACAATGGCTCTATTTAGAGCTTATCAGCCGCTTGATATTTCGCGACTCTATAATCTAAGCCCAGTTGTTCAACAGAACAGCAATTTTAACCTCGCTCTTATTGGCAGCGAGTATTTTTTTAAAAAAAGTCCTAGGTTATCCACAATCTTAGGCCAAATTTTGGATTCAAAAGACAGTTGGCGGTTCAAGATAATCAATGTTTTTGGGCAAAAGGTCAGGGTTTTGACCAGCACTATATCTAGGGGTACAATTGAATTTGCGACTACAACATCTAGTATTTTGTCAGTAAGCCTATGCATTGCCCGTTTTGCAACTATTTTGACACCAAGGTTACTGATTCTCGCGTATCCGGTGACGGTCTTTCCATCCGCCGCCGCCGCGAATGTACCAAATGCAGTTTCCGCTTTTCCACGGTGGAACAGGGCGAAATTCTTGACCTTACCGTTATCAAACGTGACGGCCGGCGCGAGCCCTATAATAAAGAGAAGCTGGCAGTCGGGCTTAAACGATCTTTGGAGAAAAGACCATTCACGGCTGAGCAGTTTACCGGACTGGTACAAAAGATTGAACGCGACATTCAGCGCAAGCGCAAAACCGAGCTGACTTCCCGCGCTATTGGCGAAGTTGTAATGAAACGGTTAAAGAGTTTTGATCAAGTTGCCTATATTAGATTTGCCAGCGTCTACCAATCATTTCAGGATGTGCACAGTTTTACCAAAGAACTAAAGGGTTTGGGCAGTAAGAGTCGGTGGTTTAGCAAATAAATTTAATTTATTTATAAATAAAACTAAAATTTTATCCTATGTCTCAGCCAGCTTCCACCCAAGACACTACCGCCACAATCAAGCCGATCACTTCTCAGCTTAAGCGCGTTATTAAGCGTGACGGCCGCGAAGTTGAATTTGATCCGAAGAAAATTGTATCGGCTATTGCTAAAGCCGGGGCTGAGACCGGGGAGTTTGAACGGGCCGAGGCGGCCAAGCTGGCCTGGCAAGTAGTGGAAGAGCTGGAAAGAGTTTATGATGGGCATACTGTGCCTAATGTGGAACAGGTTCAGGATATTGTTGAATTGGTGTTAATGCACACTAAATGGTTGAAGACAGCCAAGGCTTATATTTTATATCGCGATGAACACGCCAAAATGCGTAAGGCCATACGGCCAGTGCCGGCAGAGGCGCGGACGATGGCGGGGGAAAGCAAAAGATATTTCAAGAATCAATTGAGCGAATTTGTTTATTATCGCACCTATGCCAAGTGGCTGCCGGAAAAAGGCCGGCGTGAGACCTGGATAGAAACTGTCGGTCGTTACATTGATTTCATGCAGGAGAATTTAGGCAGCAAGCTGACTGAAACAGAATACAAAGAGGTTCACCAAGCCATGCTTAAAATGGAGATGTTAGGCTCGATGAGGCTTTTGTGGGGCGCGGGTAAAGCGGCTCGGGCGACTAATGTTTGCGCTTATAATTGCTCTTTTATGGCCCTGCAGAATTGGCAGGATTTTGGCGAGATGATGTATGTCCTGATGTGCGGTACCGGCGTGGGCTATTCAGTTGAACGGCAAAATGTTGAGCAGCTCCCTATTATCAAGCGCCAAGGGGGCGTTAAGCTGTTTACCCATCAAATCAAGGATAGTAAAGAAGGCTGGAGCGATGCCCTAGTACTTGGCATGAGCACCTGGTCACAAGGGCAGGATATTGAATTTGATTATTCAACTATCAGGCCGCAGGGTGCTCGCCTCAAAATTATGGGCGGCCGCGCTTCTGGCCCTGGGCCCTTAAAAGATTTGTTGGAATTCACCCGCGGTAAAATAATGGCGCGCCAAGGCCGGCACCTTACTACCCTGGATGTGCATGACATAATTTGTAAAATTGGAGAAGTGGTGGTGATGGGCGGCGTTCGGCGTTCGGCGCTTATATCTTTATCTGATTTGGATGATGTGGAAATGCGTGAAGCTAAGAACGGCCAATTCTACTTAAAGCACCCGGAGCGCAGTATGGCTAATAACTCCGCGGTCTATAATGAAAAACCATCGTTGGAATTATTTTTGGATGAATGGGTTAATTTGATAAAGTCCGGTTCGGGTGAACGCGGTATTTTTAATCGCGGCTCGCTGAAGAATCAATTGCCCGCTCGCCGCTGGCCCATCTTTGCCCCCGACGCTCATACTTGCGGCACTAATCCTTGCGGTGAGATAGTTTTGAAATCAAAGCAGTTTTGCAATTTAACCGAAGTGGTCGCTAGGGCCGAGGACACAGAAGAGTCACTCATGAAAAAAATTCGCATGGCTACTATCCTGGGAACTTACCAAGCCACCTTAACTAATTTCCCGTACTTGTCAGCTGATTGGAAAAATAATTGTGAAGCCGAAGCCCTATTAGGCGTTTCCATTACCGGGCAGTGGGATTGCCCGGTGGTCAGACAGCCCGAAGTGCTGCAGCGACTGCGCGATTATGCCGTGGAAGTTAATAAGGAATATGCCGTTAAGTTCGGCATCAACCCTTCCACTTGCGTAACCTGTGTTAAACCTTCAGGCAATACCTCCCAATTAACTGATGCTTCATCCGGTATGCACCCTCGGCACGCGGCTTATTATATTAGGCGGGTGCGGGTGGAATCGCACAATCCGCTTTTCCATATGATGAAGGATCTGGGTGTGCCGTATCACCCTGAAGTCGGGCAAGTGGAAGGTGAAGCTTCCAATTATGTGATTGATTTCCCCATTAAAGCCCCCGAGGGCGCGGTCACGAGGCGCAGTCTTTCAGCCATGGACCTGATGGAACATTGGAAAATATTGAAGACTAACTACACTGAGCACAATCCCTCTACCACCATTTCAGTCTCTAATGATGAATGGCTTAAAGTTGGTAACTGGGTTTATGAAAATTGGGATTTGGTCGGCGGGCTGTCGTTCCTGCCCAAAGACGACCATATTTATCAGCTGGCGCCGTATGAGGAGATCACCAAGGAAAAGTATGATGAATTAATAGCCAAATTCCCCCAAATTGATTTTTCCAATATCACAGCTTACGAGTATGAGGATGAAACCGAAGGCTCACATGAACTGGCTTGTGTTGGTGGTGCTTGCGAATTGAAGTAAATTTGTAAAATAAAAACAAAATTCATTTTGCCACTTCTTTAGAAGAAGTGGCGTAAGAAGCGCCGCCCAGGTCTGCGCGGCTGCAGTGCTCGTCGCGCTCGCTGACAGGTCGCTATGCTAAACAACCACAACACGCGTTCATCGGGCGTTCATGACGCTTCCCTGCCTACCGCAGGCAGGCGCTCTGCACTTACCTTACGACAGGGCGGCAAAGTTTATAAATTTTAATTTTTTGTTTTGAGAAAGATAAAACTATTTCAGCTCGCAAGCACCACCAA
>LCEZ01000021.1:0-9639 GCA_000995845.1 Parcubacteria group bacterium GW2011_GWD2_43_10
ATTAGTTAAGCAATTAGACGAGTACATTCCAGAGCCAGTGCGTGATATTGAAAAGCCATTCTTGATGCCAATTGAAGATATTTTCTCCATTGAAGGCCGTGGTACAGTGGTAACTGGCCGTATTGAGCGCGGTATCATCAAGCTAAATGATGAAATTGAAATTGTTGGCTTGAAGGATACTCAGAAAACCGTTATTACTGGTATTGAAATGTTTAATAAGTCCTTAGATGAAGGCCGGGCCGGCGACAATGCAGGATTATTGTTACGCGGTTTGAAAAAAGATGATGTGGAGCGCGGTCAGGTGGTAGCTAAACCAGGTTCGGTTACGCCGCACGCTGAATTTGAAGCTGAAATTTATGTATTGAGCAAAGAAGAGGGCGGCCGTCATACCCCATTCCTTAAGGGCTATAAGCCTCAGTTTTATATCCGCACCACGGACGTAACTGGCGAGGTTGGTTTGCCTGAAGGTGTGGAAATGGTAATGCCAGGCGACAACGTTAAGGTTTCGGTGAAATTAATTTCACCGGTTGCTTTGGAAGAAAAGACCCGTTTCGCTATTCGCGAAGGCGGCCGAACCGTAGCCTCAGGTGTAGTTAGTAAAATCATTAAGTAATAATTTTAGTTTTTGTAAACTGGGCGCATGACAACATTAAAAACAGAACATAAGGATAAAGCAGTGACAGCCAGGGGCGAGGAAGAGTCTAAGCCTCGTTTGCGCATTCGCATCCGGGCTTATGATCATAAGATTATTGACCAGGCAGTGCGCACCATCTTAGATACAGCCTTGCGTGCTGGCGCCCAAATTATTGGACCGATTCCTTTGCCTACCGAGAAGTCACGCTACACTGTTATTCGTTCCTCATTCATTGATAAAAATTCCCAGGAACAGTATGAAATGAGAGTTCACAAGCGACTATTGGATATCCTGGAACCAAACCCAAAAATCATCGACTCCCTAACAAACTTAAATTTACCTGCGGGTGTTGATGTAGAAATTAAGATGTAGATACCAAGTTTTTTCCCTCAGGCCCAACTAGGGTATCGCGTAAGGTCCGCCTTTTAAGGGCCGGAAACCTGCGACCGCTCTAGCTAAGGGCAGCCGGAGATTAATCTAACTATTATTACCTACCTCATTAAATTGTATGTTTTCAAAAACCGTTGGCCGGAAGTTTGTGCGCAGTTTTCGTAGGTTAACGGTTTTTAAATAGTAATTTATGCCCGGTACAACAACTTTGCTACAGTTCGTCCGGACTGAACTAATATTTAACACTATGCTAGTACTAAAATCTTTATTTCAGACTCTAATATTATTAAGCTCGCTGTTTAAACAGTCCGAGCAAAGTTAATGTATCGGGTATGGCCAAAGTCATTCTCGCCAAAAAAATAGCAATGTCACGTACCTTCCAGGAGGATGGCACAGTTGTACCTGTGACTGTGTTGCAGGCTGGGCCGTGTTTGGTTACCCAAGTAAAAGATAAGGCCAAGGATGGCTATCAGGCTATTCAAGTTGGATTTGATGAGAATAAACGTCCAGCCACCAAAGCTCGCGCCGGGCACCTTAAACCAGTGGGCAAGAATTTAAGGCACTTGAAAGAATTTAGGATAGAGAAAGGTGAGTTCAGTGTGGGCCAGGTTTTAGATGTAACGCAATTTGCTCCAGGCGATGTTATTAATGTTACTGGTTGGTCTAAGGGCAAGGGTTTTCAAGGGGTGGTTAAAAGGCATGGTTTTCACGGGCATCCGTCATCGCACGGTCATAAAGATCAGGCCAGAATGCCTGGGAGTATTGGTGCCGGCGGGGTGCAGCATGTTCGTAAAGGAATGAGAATGGCTGGCCGGATGGGTGATGCCCAGGTGACTATTAGTAATTTGCGCGTGGTTGAGATTAGGCCTGAAACCAATGAGTTAGTAGTTAAGGGGGCAGTACCTGGGGCACGCCA
Organism: Parcubacteria group bacterium GW2011_GWD2_43_10; assembly: GCA_000995845.1. GTDB lineage: Bacteria > Patescibacteriota > Patescibacteriia > Veblenbacterales > UBA10138 > UBA10138. The sequence goes on from LCEZ01000021.1 coordinate 1,941, forward strand.
CGGTTTGTTGTTAATTAAGAGTGTTGCTGACTAATTTTTATGTCTAAGACCAGTCAAATTAAAGTACTAAATACCAAGGGCGAAGAAGTGAAAGATTTTGTTGTACCCGCATCTTTATTGGCGCAAAATATTAAGCCTGAGCTAGTACATCAGGTGGTGGTTGGTTATGCGGCAAATCGTCGCGCCGGCACCGCTCACACTAAAACCAGAGCCGAAGTCTCTGGTGGCGGCAAAAAGCCATGGCGACAAAAAGGCACTGGGCGAGCCAGACACGGCTCCATTCGTTCACCTCTGTGGGTGGGTGGTGGCGTGGTGTTTGGTCCGCGCAATACAAGGAATTATGAGCAAAGACTACCAACACAACTAAAAAACCAAGCTAAAAAAATGGTAATTGCGGATTATGTTAATTCTGGTAAAACCATGGTGGTAGCAGAGTGGCCCGAATCAGCTAAGACCAAAGAGTTTGCTTTAATGTTTAAAGCTTTAAAAATTTCTGGGCGCCGGACTTTGGTTTTGCTGACCGACAAAGAAAAGTCATTAAGGCGAGCGTTGAATAATTTACCGAATGTGGAAGTGATGGCGGTAAAAGAACTAAACGCTTATGACGGTATGCGTTGGCCTCGCTGGTTAGTGTCAGAGGCGGGCGCGGCTGAATTAATCAAGATGGTTTCCTAAATCTATGGCGTTATTTGCTAAAAAGAAATCAGATCGTAACGCGCCAGTAGGCAAGCCCAAAGCTATTGCTTTTAAATTAAAGTCTGGAGTGGTGGCTGTGCCAGTGGTTTCAGAAAAAGCTAGTCGTTTGCAGCAACAGGGCCAGTATACCTTTAATATCGTTGGCAATATCAGCAAAGTTGAGATTAAGAAAGCAGTTGAATCTGCCTGGGGAGTCAGGGTATTGGGGGTGAACAGTATAGGTTTGCCTGGAAAAATTGTCAGGCGCGGGCGGCAGGTTGGCCAACGTAAGGCCCGGCGACATTTAGTGGTGCGTTTAGCCCGGGGCGAATCAATTGATTTGAGCAAGACTTTGTAAACTGGAATTAATTTTTTTTATGCCATTTACTTTGTATCAACCAACAACTCCAGGCAGGCGCCATGCCGGCGTGCTACAGCGTGACATTACTAAAAAAGAGCCGGAAAAAAGATTGGTCCGCGGCGCTAAGTCAAGCGGCGGTCGCAATAACATGGGTAAAATTACCGTTCGGCATCGTGGCGGTGGCGCTAAGCGACTACTCCGATCGGTTGATTTTAAACGAAATAAATATGACATAGTAGCCACAGTGGTCGCTTTGGAATATGATCCTTCGCGCACTGCTAATTTAGCCTTGTTGCATTACAGTGATGGTGACAAGAGATATATGGTGGCACCAGAAGGTTTAAAGGTAGGAGAAAAAATAATGTCATCGCAGAAGCAGATTGAAATTAAAGTCGGCAATCGTTTGCCCCTAAAGTTTGTGCCGCCAGGTTTGCAAGTGCATGATATTGAATTATCTCCAGGCCAAGGTGGTGTGATGGTACGTTCAGCTGGCGCTTGGGCAATCTTGATGTCCTTTGAAGGGGGCTTGGCTCGGCTTAAATTACCATCCGGTGAAATTCGCAGTGTAGCGGAAGATTGTTTAGCGACCATTGGTCAGGTGAGCAATGTTGATCACATCAACGTCCGTTTAGGCAAGGCTGGTCGTCGGCGCCATCTTGGTTTTAAGCCTACGGTAAGAGGTAAGGCGATGAATCCAGTTGATCACCCTCATGGTGGCGGCGAGGGGCACAACCCAATTGGTTTAAAGCACCCCAAAACACCTTGGGGCAAACCAGCCTTGGGTGTACCCACCAGGTCAGCTAACAAAGCCTCTAATCGTTTTATTATTTCTCGCCGACCAAAGCGAACCTAAAATTATATGTCACGAAGTTTAAAAAAAGGACCATTTGTTGATGCTAAACTGTTGAAAAAACTGGCTGCCCTCAAGCCAGGAGATAAGACCGTGATTAAAACTTGGTCGCGTGATTCGGTGATCACACCGGAAATGGTTGGCTTTACTATTGCTGTTCATAATGGCAGAAAACATTTACCGATTTTTATTATTGAAGATATGGTCGGGCATCGTTTAGGAGAGTTTGCTCCCACCCGAAAGTTTACAGGTCACGGCGGTAAGATGGCCCGGGAGCAAGCGGCTGCGGCCGCCGCTGCGGCAGCGGCAGCACCAGCAGTTGCACCCGCGACCGCACCGGCTAAGAAATAATAGTAATATGGAATTTAAGGCTAAAATTATGAATCTCCGCGCTTCGCCCCGTAAGTTAAAATTGGTGGCTGATTTGGTGCGCGGTAAGAAATTAGCCGAAGCCCTGCAGCAACTGGACGCAAGTTTGCTGGCTTTGGCTCAGCCAGTGGTTAAACTCTTGCGTTCAGCTGAAGCTAATGCTAAGAACAATCATAAATTCGGTGAGGGTGTTTTGTGGGTTTCTAAAATTGAAGTTGGTCAAGGGCCGGTTTTAAAGCGCTGGCGTCCGGCGGCCCGCGGTTCAGCTCATCCAATTAGGCGACCCATGGCCCATCTTAAACTGGAGTTAAGTGATATTAATCCTAAGTCAAAAACTAAGGTTGCTACTAAGAAGTAAAATATATGGGACAGAAAGTACATCCTAGAATCTTCCGCATCGGCATAATCTATACCTGGAAATCACGTTGGTTTTCCGCCCGGGGTTATCGTGAACAGTTGGCTGTTGATGTTAAATTACGACGTTGGCTCAAGAAAAAATTAAAAGGGGCCTCGGTGGCGGGTATTGAAATTGAACGCGGTCCGTCCAGCCTGACCGTAAATATTCTCACCGCCAAACCTGGGGTGGTGATTGGTCGCGGCGGGGCTCAAGTGGAGGAGCTTAAGAAAGAAATTAAGCAAAAGTTTCTTAAATCAACTGATTCTTTGCAATTAAATATTCAAGAAGTGACTAGCCCGACCTTATCAGCTGAGATCGTGGCGGAAAATATGGTGATGGAGCTGGAAAAGCGCATGCCTTTTCGGCGAGTGATGAAGCAGGCGATTGATCAATCAATGAAAGCTGGGGCTTTGGGTGTGAAGGTGGAAGTTGGCGGCCGTTTGAATGGTGCTGAAATCGCCCGTACAGAAAAATTGATTGTCGGTAAAGTACCTTTGCATACCTTGCGAGCTGATGTGGATTATTCTCGGTCAGCTGCCCAGACTACTTATGGCGTTATTGGTGTGAAAGTTTGGATTAATAAAGGTGAGGTTCTGGCGCCGGCAGAACCTAATATCATGGGTAATAATCAACCAGCTAAATCTAGAAAGAGATAATTATGTTGATACCTAGGAAAGTCAAATATCGCAAAAGCCACCGCGGCGATCAAATCAAAGGGTCAGCTAGTCGCAAGATTAACTTGGATTTTGGCGATTATGGTTTGCGTGCCCTGCAAGCTGGCTGGGTTACCTCTCGGCAGATTGAATCCGCTCGGCGGGCGATTACTGGTAATTTGCAGCGCAAAGGTAAGCTGTGGATTCGCATCTTCCCAGATAAATCAGTAACAGTTAAAGGCAATGAAATTCGTATGGGCGGCGGCAAGGGAGCGGTGGATCATTATGTGGCGCCAATTAGGCCGGGTACGATAATGTTTGAGATTGACGGTGTTAATGCTGAACAAGCGCGTGTGGCCTTGAAGTTGGCGGCTTATAAATTGCCAGTTAAGACCGCTATTGTTAGCAAGACAGCAGAATAAATGTAAATTATATGAAGATTAAAATGACCGAAATTCGTACCAAGGAAAAGCCCGAGCTAGATCGTATCCTCAAGGATACTCGGGAAGAATTGCGGCAGTTAAAAACTAAAGCCGGCGCTCAGGATTTGAAAAATGTTCGTGCTATTCGCAAGTTGCGTTTGGTGGTAGCCAGAGTTAACACTCATATGAGCGAACTTAAAACGAAGTTAAGTTAATTAAATTTTATGACCGCTAAAAAATCTAAAATTTTTCATCGCAGTTTAAGAGGAGTGGTGGTGTCAGCTAAAGCCGACAAGACCCGGGTGGTGGAAGTGAGACGCGTTGTTGCCCATGCCAAATATGGTAAACGCTTTCGTCTGAGCCGCCGTTTTGCCTGCCACGATGACAAGAATGCTTATCAGTTAGGCGACAAAGTGGTAATTGAGGAATGCCGACCTTTATCCAAGACTAAAAAGTGGCGAATTATTTCTAAAATATCTGCTTAATTTATGGTCCAACTTAGATCAATGCTATTGGTAGCTGATAATACTGGCGCTAAACAAGTCCAGTGTATTAGGGTACTCGGGGGATATAAAAAGCGCTATGGCCGCCTGGGCGATATCATTACGGTGGTGGTTAAATCAGCTGAGCCTTATGGTACGGTAAAAAAGAGTGAAGTGGCCCATGCTGTTTTAGTACGAGCTCGCAAGGAGCAGCGCCGCCCTGATGGATCTTATATTCGTTTTGATGACAATGCCGTGGTGATTATTGATAAAAAATCAAAAGAACCGCGCGGTACTCGTATTTTTGGTCCAGTGGCTCGAGAGTTACGTACCAAAGGGTTTCAGAAGATAATTTCTTTAGCACCGGAAGTTTTATAACAGGTAAATTTTATGATTAATAAGATAAAAAAGAATGATACGGTGGTAGTGCTGTCTGGCCGGGACAAGGGCAAGCAGGGCAAGGTCACTCAGTTATTTCCACGCTTGCGAATGTTGGTAGTTGAAGGGGTAAATGTACGGGTGAAACATTTGCGTACGCGCCAGCGCGGACGCACTGGCAGCCGGGTGCAGTATGCCGCCCCTTTGCCGATTGCCAAGGTTAGTTTAATCTGCCCTCATTGCGGCAAACCGACGCGGGTAAGGGTAGAGGTAGGGGCTGATAATAAGCGTATCCGTCTTTGCCGTAAGTGTTCAGCCAGTATGTAAGGAAAATTTTATGTCTACTACTAGAGATTACAAAATTTCATTGACCGAGCATTACCGGAAGTCTGCAGTACCGGCGATGCAGCATGAGTTTGGTTTTACCAACGCCCTGGCCGTACCTAAAATTCTTAAAGTGGTGGTTAATGTTGGTTTAGGTCAACAAGGCAAAGAAGGTAAGATAGCGGAAGTAGCGGTAAAAACGTTAAGCCGTATAACCGGACAGAAACCAGTTTTAACTCGCGCCAAAAAGTCAATTTCTAATTTTAAAATACGCCAAGGTATGGTCATAGGGGCGGTGGTGACCTTAAGAGGTAAATTAATGTATGATTTTTTGGAAAAGTTAATTCGCGTTACCTTGCCACGTGTTCGTGATTTTCGTGGACTCTCGGTCAAATCAGTTGATGCCCAGGGTAATTTGGCTATCGGCTTTAAGGAACACCTGATTTTTCCTGAGATTCGTTCGGATGAAGTTGAGGCTATTCATGGTTTGGAGATTGCTATTACCACCAATGCCAAGAATCGAGAACGTGGTCGAAAATTATTTGAGTTTTTAGGATTCCCTTTTGCTAATTAAGTTTATTTATGTCTACTACTAGCCAAGAAGTCAAAGCCAGACGCTCCCGTGTTAAGCCCAAGTATTCCACTCGGCTAATCAGGCGCTGTTGGCGCTGTGGTCGCCGGCGCGGCTACATGCGCGTTTTTGACCTGTGCCGTATTTGTTTCCGGGAACTCGCTAATAATGGCGAATTGCCAGGTATTCGCAAGGCTAGCTGGTAAATGATTATTGCAAGTTATTATTATTCCTATGACAGATCCAATTAGTGACATGCTCGCTCGAATCCATAACGCTGTTATGGTTCATAAAACGGAAGTATTAGTGCCCCACTCTCGCCTGAAGGCGGCCGTGGCCGATATTTTGGTGCGTGAAGGTTATATTGAATCTAGCGAAGAGGTTACTTCGCCTTGGCGTAGCCTTAAATTAAGGCTTAAATATAAATCTGGGCAGCCGGCTATTAGTAATTTGAAAAGAGTGAGCAAACCTGGTCGCCGGCAGTATGTTAAATCTGGCGAATTACCCCATGTCTTGTCCGGTTTGGGTATTGCTATAATTTCAACCTCGCAAGGTTTAATGACTAATCGCGAGGCCAAAACTAAGCGTTTGGGTGGTGAAGTTATTTGTGAGATCTATTAATTATTGAAACGGTTAATTAATCTTTATGTCTCGTTTAGGAAAACTACCAATTAAAATTCCCTCGGGTGTGCAAGTTAAGATGCAGCCCTTGTTGGTGACGGCTAAGGGGCCAAAAGGTGAAGTCAATCAGGTTTTACCAGCAGCGGTTGAGATTAAACAGGAAGGTGATCAGTTATTAGTGAGTGTTAAACATCCGACAAATAGACAAGAGCGGGCTTTATGGGGTTTAGCTAGGCAACTTGTGGCTAATGCAGTTCAGGGTGTGTATGAACATTTTGTGGTCAAACTGGAGATTTCCGGAATTGGCTACAAAGCCCAAGTGGAGGGTAAAGATTTGGTTTTAAATTTAGGATTTTCCCATCCCATCCGCTATAAAATACCCACTGATATCACAGTGACAGTGGATAAGAACTCAATCAATTTAGCCGGTGCGTCTAAGCAGCAGGTGGGACAAGTGGCGGCTGAAATTAGATCATTGAAGCGACCAGAGCCTTATAAAGGTAAGGGTATTCGCTATGCTAATGAAATTGTACGTCGCAAGGCTGGCAAAGTTGTAAAATCTGCTGGCGTTAAGTAATTAATATATGGCAACCAATCTAACAATAATTCGTTTTCGTAGGCACAAGCGTCTTCGGGCTAAAATTACCGGTACGGCCGCAAGGCCACGACTGGCGGTTTTTCGCAGCTTAAGGCATATCAGTGCCCAACTTATTAATGATATTGAAAATAAAACCATCGCTGCTGCTTCAGAGGCTGAAATTAAAAATGTTGGTAAGCTCAAACGCCAGCAAATTGCCCAAGAGGTGGGCAAATTAATAGCCGAGAAAGCCAAAGCTTTAACGGTTAAGAGTGTGGTTTTTGACAGGGGGGGCAATGCTTATCATGGTCGGGTTAAGGCTTTAGCTGAGGGAGCGCGTGAGGCTGGTTTAGAATTTTAAAATAGGAAATTAATTTATGATACCTTCAATGCAAAAAGGAAGATCGGGTCGGGGCGGCGGTCGGCCTGGCCGGCAAGGACATCGTGATCGGCCAGATGATGGTTTTGAACAGCGTATTGTTGAACTGTCGCGCGTAACCCGGGTGATGGCTGGCGGTAAGCGTATGCGTTTCAGAGCTTTGGTGGTTTTGGGTAATCGCCAAGGCCAAGTGGGCGTTGGTTTAGCTAAAGGTACTGATGTTAGTTTGGCTGTTAGTAAAGCCACTGCTAAAGCGCGACGGGCTTTGATTAACGTGCCGTTAAAGAACGAGACTATTCCCCATGTAATTACTGTAAAGTATAAGAGTGCTAATGTTTTACTAAAACCCGCCCCCAAAGGTACTGGTATTATTGCTGGTGGGCCGGTGCGGGCGGTACTGGAATTAGCCGGTGTGCCTAATGTTGTCAGTAAGATTTTAGGTTCGTCTAATAAAGTTAATAATGTTCGGGCGGTTTTGAAGGCCTTTAACTTACTTAAATTAAGAGCCTAGTATGTCACTTGAATTACACAATTTAAAATCAAGCCCAGGATCACGCCGTGCCAAAAAAAGACTTGGCCGCGGCAATGCTTCCGGCCACGGCACCACTGCCACGCGCGGCACCAAAGGGCAGCGGGCGCG
>LCEZ01000021.1:9655-11137 GCA_000995845.1 Parcubacteria group bacterium GW2011_GWD2_43_10
CAGTTTGGAGTGAAACATTTTGTATCCCATTTACCTAAGGTGCGAGGGTTTCAGAGTTTTAAAGCTCAGCCGCAAGTAGTCTCATTAATTTCTTTGGAAAAAATAAGTCAAGGCACGACCATAACACCAGAACTTCTTTTTGATCAAGGTTTAATAGCCAGCGCAACTTTCCCAGTTAAGCTAATCGGCCGATCTAGTAAGTTACCAGCAAAATTAATTGTAAAAGTTCAGGCTGTTTCCGCAGGCGCTAAAGCTTCATTAGAAGTAGCAGGTGCCAAAGTAGAATTAATACCAGCTAGCAATAAAGGTTCTAAGCGGTCATAATTAATCTATGTGGCGCAAACTTCATCAGATTTGGACTACCCCTGATTTACGCAATAGCATTCTTTTGGTGTTATTGGCTTTGGTCGTATTCCGCATTGGCGCTCACATACCAATTTCCGGAATTGATCCTACGGCTTTAAAAAATTTCTTTTCCCAGAATCAGTTTTTGGGTTTGCTTAATATCTTTTCTGGCGGCGGTTTAGAAAATTTTTCTGTAGTCATGCTAGGAGTTGGCCCTTACATTACCGCCTCCATTATTATTCAGTTGTTGACCATGATCGTGCCGCGCCTGGAGGAAATTTCTAAAGACGGTGAGGCTGGCCATCGGCGAATAAACCAATATACGCGCTACTTAACTGTGCCTTTGGCGATTTTGCAAGCTTATGGTTTTATTGCTATTTTGCGCGGCCAAGCCGGCGGGAAATTAATTGGCCAGCTTGATCCTTGGCAGTTAACCATTAGCTTGTTGACAGTCACCGCCGGCACTATTTTCTTGATGTGGCTGGGTGAATTAATTTCCGAAAAGAAGGTGGGCAACGGTATTAGCCTATTGATTTTTGCTGGCATTGTGGCGGCTATCCCGCAGCAACTGCAGCAGCTTATTGCCACCTTTGATATGACGCAGCTTTTTAACGTTATTGCTTTTGTGTTAGTGGCTTTAATTACCATCATTGGGGTGGTGGTGGTAACTGAGGCCCAGCGTAATATACCGGTAAATTACGCCCGCATGATGCGTGGGCCGCATTCTTTAGGTGGATCAACCAGCAATTTGCCTTTGCGGCTGTTACAAGCCGGAGTGATTCCAATAATTTTTGCCATCTCAGTCATTATATTCCCCTCCATGATCGCGCAATTTTTTGTGCGCTCGCAAGCCGACTGGTTAGTTAAAGCGGCTGAGTTTACTATTCAGTTGTTCCAGAACCAAATATTCTATGCCGTTTCCTATTTTGTACTGGTGTTTGGCTTTACTTATTTTTACACCGCCGTTATTTTCAAGCCGGATCAAATTGCCGAAAATTTACAGAAGCAGGGTGGCTTTGTTCCTGGCATTAGGCCCGGCGCCTCAACTACGGAGTATTTAGGCACGACCATGAATCGGATAGTTTTACCCGGAGCATTATTTTTAAGTGCCATTGCCGTACTGCCCTTAGCCATGCA
>LCEZ01000021.1:11170-17776 GCA_000995845.1 Parcubacteria group bacterium GW2011_GWD2_43_10
CAAGTGGTGATTGAGACCATGCGTCAAATAAATGCCCAGCTGGTAATGCGCGATTACGAGGAGCTGTAGAATTTACTTTTTATTATAAAAGGCTTAGGGTTTATACCTTGAGCCTTTTTTATTAAGGTGTTATAAGGTAAAATAACTATTGAAATGACTAATCACGCTTACATAATTTTAGGACCACCAGGCTCAGGTAAGGGCACCCAAGCTCAGGAAATCTCTAAACTTTTGAATCTTTCCCATATCTCCACGGGGGATATATTTCGCAGTATTGTTGGCCAAGATTCACCATTTGGTCAGGAGGTGGCGCAAATACTAAAATCAGGCCAATTAGTATCTGATGATATTACCAATCAGCTAGTGGCTAATCGCTTGGCTGAGCCGGATGCAGTTAATGGTTTTGTGCTGGATGGTTATCCGCGCAACATTAATCAGGCTAAATATTTAAATACCTTGCGGCCGGAATTAACTGCCATATATTTTAAATTATCAGATGAGGCGGTGGTACAAAGATTATCCGGTCGCCGCACTTGCCCAACCTGCAATCGGATTTATCACATTAAATACAGCCCACCTAAAGTGGAGGGAGTTTGTGATGACGATGGCAGTCATTTAATACAGCGAACCGATGATACCGAAGGAATTATTCGGACGCGCTTGCAAACATATCACCAACAGACTGAACTAATTTTGGAATTTTATCAACATTTGGGCAAATTAATTGAATTAGATGGCACTCCGCCAATACCTGAAGTTACAGCTAAACTTCGGGTTACTTTGGGAATATGAAATCATTAATTAAGACGCCAACAGAAATACAGGCTATGCGTGAAGGGGGCAAGATATTAGCGATGGTGTTAAAGGAAGTGGCCAAAGCGGTAAAGCCGGGAATTAAAACCATTGAACTTAATAAATTAGCCGAAAGGCGTTTGCGCGAGCTTGGGGCCAAGCCGTCTTTTTTGGGTTATAAAAGCGATTATTTGGTGTATCCAGCTAGCTTATGCACTTCAGTCAATTCTGAAGTGGTTCATGGTATCCCCAAAAAGAATAAAATTTTAGAAGAGGGAGATATTGTCGGACTAGATTTAGGTTGTTGGTATAAGGGATTGTGTGTTGATACCGCAACCACAGCGGCTGTTGGTAACGTTTCAGCTGGCGCGCAAAAATTAATTAAAATTACCAAACAATCACTAATTGAGGCCTTAAGACAAGTGCAGGGGGGTGTTAGTATTGGAGACATTGGTCATGTGGTGGAAACTTATGTAGAGGCCCAAGGATTTTCTGTAGTCAGACAATTAACTGGCCACGGCGTCGGGCGATCAGTTCATGAAGAGCCGGCTATTCCTAATTTTGGGCAAGCTGGTAAGGGCCCAAAATTATTAGCTGGTATGACTATAGCGATTGAACCAATGGTTAATGCTGGTGGTTATGAAGTAGCAACTCAAGCTGATGGCTGGACCGTGGTAACAGTAGACGGCAGTTTGTCCGCTCATTTTGAGCACACCGTGCTAGTGACAGAAAAAGGTTATGAAATTTTAACTACTATATGAAAGTACTAGCGATTGATTATGGTGCCAAGCGCGTAGGCTTGGCGATAGGTGACAGTGAAACTAACCTGGCGTTACCCCATGGTGTTTTGGCTGATATGAATGATGATGAATTAGTTAATCGCCTAAAAGAAATAATTATTGAAGAAGAAATTGATATTATTATCGTAGGTGAGCCAGTGACTTTAGCGGGTTATGCTTCAGAGCAAACCCAAAAATCACGTGAGTTTGCTCAATTATTAGAAAAATATTTAACCGTGCCAGTGAAATTATTTGATGAACGTTTAACTAGCCGTCGGGCTGATGCTGCCACCTTGGGCGCTACTATGCCAACTAGGAACCGCGATGAACTGGCGGCCATGTTTTTATTGCAAGATTATTTAGATAAGCAAAAGAGCAATAATTTTTAAGATATGTTGCCAGCTTTTATCGCCCTGAGTATAAGTTTCTACCAAGCTGGTGCGTACTTGGGCCTTAAAGCATGTGGTGGTTGATGTGCCTGATTTGGCACGCAAACTACATACTCAAAATACAGCGCTGCTTGGGGGCATTGCAGTATTTTTATCATTCAGTCTAGTAAGCATAATTTATGCCTGGTTTACGCCCTTATTATTGGGCAAGTCAGTTGGAGAGTTAGAATTAGTTGCCATTATTTTTGCCGGATTATTATTAATGGTTGGCGGTTATTTAGATGATCGCTATCATAGCCCGCCGCATCTGCAGATAATCTGGCCGATACTGGCGTCTTTAGTTGTCATGCTGGCTGGGATAAAAGTAAATGTAGTGACCAATCCTTTGGCTGGTGGTTTGTTGGAATTAGGGAAAATTACCGGACTGGCTTTAACTTTTTTATGGTTATTAGGCATGATGTATACCACCAAGCTTTTAGATGGCTTGGATGGTTTGGCTTCTGGAATAGGTGCCATTGGCGGGCTTATTATTTTCTGTCTTACTCAATTCACGCCATTTTATGAGCCGCCAGTTGGTTTATTGGCAATAATATTAGCCGGTGCTTGTTTGGGGTTTTTAGTGTGGAACTGGCATCCAGCTAAGGTTTTTTTAGGCGAGGGTGGCAGTCTTTATATTGGTTTTATCTTAGGGGTGCTCGCCATAGTTTCCGGCGCTAAAATCGCTACCACCTTGCTGGTTATGGGCGTGCCTATTTTGGATGTTGTTTGGGTTATATTGCGGCGATTGTTTTGGGAAAAGAAAAGCCTAACTACAGCGGATCGCAAGCACTTGCATTATCGGCTTCTAGATGTGGGTTTGTCGCACCGTCAGGCAGTGGTTGTACTTTATTTAATTACTGTCAGCTTTGGTTTAGCCTCACTGTTTTTGCGAACTCAAGGGAAATTGATTGCCTTAGGAGCGCTTTTGGCTGTTATGGTTTTTTTGGGTGCTTGGGTAGTTTGGCGTTATCGGGTAAAACAAAAAAGGCCTCAGTTTTGAGACCTTTAAAATTTATTTTATATAATTAAGAATTTCTTTAGCTTGCTCATTTATTTCCGGATTAAGCAGTGGATCATTTATAATTTTTTCATGGACAACATTTGTTGTTATCCAACGCTCAAAACCTAAACGGGTTGTTTCATCAAGTAGGTTATTAACCCTATTAATAGTGAAAGGACTGTTGCTGGTAGTTAAGATTTCAATATTCCCTTTCAATCTATTCAACAAACAGGTTCTTATATCTGCAATATCAATTTCAGATTTTATCCTTTCTCTTAATAGATCAATTCTTTTTTTCTCGTCAGCAGCAGTTTTTATGCTATCGATGTTTAGTTTTACAGATTGCAGATCAAGCATTTCACTAATTCTATCCTCAACAACTTTTGAAAAGTTAGCATTCTTACCGTAGATTAGAGATTCAGCTAGTTTGTCCCTATCAGCCGGAGGGATGTTGTGTACTGAGCAAAATATGCAAAATTCCTTTTTTAATACTAGGGTTGAGTTGGTGGGTATTCTGTTTTCAACTTCGTTGAAAAATTCGGTCAATAATGACTCGCTTGCAGTTGTTAAAGTTTTTTCATTCATTTTTCATTCCTTATTGTTTGTTTGTGTTTTTTATTGATGTTAATTTATGCTATGCTAGCAGTTGCTAACCAATTTGTCAATGCCTAAGATTTATTTAACTATTGTTTTTTCTCTAGCCTTAATTTTATCCGGCTGTAGTTTATTATCCACGCCCCAAGCCCCGTCTAATTTAACACCCGAACCAAGCAATCCTTACAGCAAAGAAATAAGCATTGGTGGTGTTGTTTTAACAGTAGAAACAGCCCAAAATGATGCGGAGCGTGCTCAAGGGCTATCTGGCCGCCAGTCTTTGCCTGAAGGCTCTGGTATGGTGTTTTTGTTTGATAAACCAGATCGATACAGTTTTTGGATGAAAGATATGAATTTTGCCCTAGATTTTATTTGGTTGAGTAAGGATCAGGTGGTGGAAATAACGCCCCAGGTGCCTGCGCCTTCAGCTCAAGTTCCTATACCAGCCACCATCAGGCCCAGTCAGCCAGTGACGGCCGTTATAGAGGTGCCAGCCGGCTGGGCCATTAAAAGTAATATAAAAGTTGGCGATAAGGTATTAGGGTTGACAAGATAGCAATATGGAGTTATCCTTAGTTGTGTCTTTAAATAGGTTAATCAAACCTCTTTTTATTTTGTAAAAATATGAGCAAGTTAGCAGTTATTAAAACCGGCGGCAAACAATACTTGGTGCAAGCAGGTAGCAAGCTTCAGGTAGAAAAACTTATTACTAAAGAAAACAAAGTCAGTTTTGCTGACGTTTTATTGGTAGCTGATGAGGATGGTAGCAAGGTTGATGTCGGTACACCAAAGCTTAGCACAACCGTAGAAGCTGAAGTTGTTAAACAAGGCCGTGCTAAAAAAATTATGGTAGTTCACTATAAAGCTAAAGTTCGCTATCATAAAAAGCAAGGCCACCGCCAGCCGTTCACTGAAGTTAAGGTGGTAAAAATTTCCTAAACTAATTATTTATCCGTAACTTTCGTGAGTTTTCGTGACTGACGAAGGCAAAAGGACAGAAATCATGTTAGATGATACCCAGAATCCTCAGGATGAGCCAATGACTGAGGGAGACACCGAGGTAGCTACTCCTGAAGTAGAGACCGAGCCAGCCGATGACGCTGTTTAAACCTCATAAGTAAAAAATCATCCGCCCAGGGCGGATGATTTTATTTTTTTAATTGATTTCTTTGCGCCCCAGTATGGCATTTTCCAGGGTTACTTCATCAGCGTATTCTAGGTCCGCGCCCATGGGCAGACCTCGGGCGAGGCGCGTGACTTTAATGCCAATTGGTTTAATAAGCTTAGCTAAGTAAAGTGAAGTGGTTTCACCGTCCAAGTCAGGATTTAGTGCCAGAATAACTTCTTTAACGCCATTGGTTTTTAACCTTTGTTCCAGTTCGTCAATTTTTAATTTATCTGGGGTGATGCCTTCCAGCGGGCTTATTAAACCGCCTAAAACATGATAGTGCCCGGCAAAAGCGCCGGTTTTTTCAATTACTGGAATATTTTGCGACTCTGCCACCACACACAATAGACTTTTGTCACGTCGTTTGTCAGCGCAGATTGGGCAGGGGTCTTGGTCAGCAAATCTAAAACATTGGCGGCAAATTACCACCTCGTCTTTAGCCTGCCTTAAACTATCGGCCAGGCTCACCAGCTCTTCTTTTGGCTGTTTAAGAAGATAATAAACCAGCCGTTCAGCCGTTTTCGGGCCAATGCCTGGTAGTTTGGTGAATTCACGTATCAGTTGTTCTAAAGCGTGTGGTGTTGGGGACATAATAGAATATCAAAATTCAAATTTCTCAGCCCAAGGCTGATCCGCCTCGGGTGGAAAATATCAAATAAGTAGCCAACCCCCTAAGTATAGGGGACAGGCCTGCCCTTGACAAAATGTACAAAAGGTGTATACTGAGCTGTTACCGTATTTGGTAATGCTCTTTAAAAACAACCTCCGCCCTAGGTGGAGAATTCATATCACAAAATAAAGAAAGGAACTGCTCATGTCAAAGAACCATGAGACATCGGTCCTGACCGCTGGTCAGATGAAAGAACTTTCCAGTGCCATACTGGAAGCCATACCCGCCAATTTACCAACCAGTACTGCCCAGTACTGGATAGGCCAACAAAAAAAGGTTGCAAAAAGCTTTACGTGAAGCCTTGGGCATCCAGCCGTTTTTTGATTTACTTGCCGACTGGCAACAATTCTATCTTAATGTTTTTGGTGGACATTATGATTTTTCCGATATAGTTATTCCGGAAAAGAAATCAGGTTTTGACCGTTTGATAATTGTAGCCCCAGGCATGACACCCCAAGTATTATTTAACAAATGTTCTGGGTTATTTAAAACCTGGAAATACACAAATAAAGATCTGGATGAGGTAATAATCTCTGACCGCACCCCCGCCAAAGGCGCTTATGCTATTTGGTTGCGCGACCGAATAGAAGCAGATGAGGAGATGAAAAATATCTCCGCTAATCAAATCAAACAGCAACAAATTATCACTTGCACATTAGAAGAACGTATTTTATATGAACTAAAGTATTTTAAGGAAACAAATCAGCACTTGGATGTGCAAAAAATAACCCTATGTGCAGGTTCTCGCAATCAGAGTGGCGTTGTGCCTAACGTGCGCTGGTACGGCAGTAAGATGTTCGTCGGCTGGTACAACCCTGATGATCAGGACGACCTTCTGCGGGCCCGTGCTGCAGTTATCTAACACTTTTTCCTTTCATCTTTTACCCTTCTCCTAAGCCCCAAACGTCAATGTACGCTTGGGGTTTTCTTTATGATTTGATATTATAATCCTCGGCTATTACAATCGGTCCGCCCTGGGCGGATAGCGGTTTGCCCCATATAATGAAACTGCCTGCCGGTGTTCTAGGAAAGGTTCTGCTTCAAGGCGGATGCTTTCAAACATAGCCCCGCGCCGCAAGGATAACTCAAGCAATCACAGTTTTGATTGCTGGTGATTACTGGATGGAACATGGCAGTACATAGGCTCGCGCAATACGCATGGCGCTGTGCCGCTC
>LCEZ01000022.1 GCA_000995845.1 Parcubacteria group bacterium GW2011_GWD2_43_10
AATTCCAGCATGGTTTTGTAATGATCAAACTCATGGGTGCGAAAATTGTCCCGTTTGGCTGTTTCCTGAAGTAAATTCCAAAAATTATCAAACTCAGCTAAGTTAGCCCAACGGAATTTCAAACCTTTGCGTTCAGCCAAACGCATGTTATAGCGAGTTTTTTCGTGCATGTTGGCAATTATCGACTCCCAGGCAGGCTTAAAATCAACCACGCTAGTAGCTGACGGATTTACTGGTTTTGTTTTGCAAGATTTAGCTGGTGAGATATTTGGTTCAATTCTTAAAAAGATTGTCTTATCAGACTTTAAATAATTCACCAAATTTAATAAGGCCTCTTGTTTAATAACATCTGAACAATCAGCTATAAAATGTGGCCCTTTGGGGGCAAACCAATAAAAATACTGAAAAGGTAACTGGCTTTTAATTAACAGGACTAATCCAATTATCTTATTATCTTGAAAATAACCAAGTGTTTTGGTGGCTGAGCCTAAACGTTCCTGAAGTTTTGCCCAAGCCGGCGATTGCAAAAAAATGCCTGGTTGCAAACCAGCAGCCTGTATAAAACCCCAGTGTTCGGCCTCACTCTCAAGCTCTCGCCACATAACTATTACTGTCTGCCTAGATACTTTAAGGCAAATTTTATTTTGTCCGACAGGCTTTCCCCTTGCCCAGATGTTTCTTTAACAGCCCGTCTAGCTTCCGCCAATGAATAGCCCAAACCCGTAATCGCTTCTACTAGGGCGGCATCATCACTAGTGACTGTACCACCACTAGTAGCCATCTCTACTTTATCTTTAAGTTCAGTAACTAATCTTTCCGCGGTTTTTTTACCTATACCATGAACGCGATGGAGGCTGGCGGCATCATCGCGGGCAACAGCCTGGCGGATATCGTCCGGCCGGGCCGTATCCATGATGTTAAGGGCTGAACGAGGACCTACACCGGAAACGGTTAGCAATAATTTGTAAAATGATAAATCTTTTGATTCGGTAAAACCAAAAAGTTCCTGGGCATCTTCCCGTACATTAAAATGAGTATAAAGCGTCACCTCTTTGCCGGGCTTCATTTTGGTAGCCAGCTCCCGTGTGACAAAAACTTCATAACCAACACCTCCCAACTCAACTACCACCGAGCGTTCGGTTGCCGCCGCTATTACGCCTTTAATTTGAGCTATCATATCTTTATTATAAGGCCTATAAACCTTATTGACAAAACAAAATTTATCTAGGCTGGGTTTATTTTTATTTAGCACTGAGGCATACTATCTGCGTAGCATGGAATTCAAACTTAAGGCAAAATTTAAACCGACTGGCGACCCCGCAACAGAGCTCACTGACGCTCGCACGCTACGGGGCGAGACAACTGCTATAAACCATACTCTATGAACCAGAATAAATTTCATCTGAAATCTCCCTTCAAACCGACTGGCGACCAGCCGCAGGCTATAGATAAGCTTGAGGCCGGCCTTAGGCGCAACCTAAGGCATCAAACATTATTGGGGGTAACCGGCTCCGGCAAAACCTTTTCCATGGCTAATGTGATTGCCCGATTGCAACGGCCGGCTTTGATTATCTCCCATAATAAAACTTTGGCCGCACAATTAGCTGCTGAATTTCAGGAATTTTTTCCAGAAAACGCGGTGAATTATTTTGTTTCTTATTATGATTATTATCAGCCAGAAGCTTACATTCCTTCCTCTGATACTTATATTGAAAAAGAAACGCAGCTTAATGAGGAAATAGACAGATTAAGACACGCCGCCACCCAAAGCATCCTCTCGCGACGCGATACTATTATAGTAGCGAGCGTGTCCTGTATTTACGGTTTAGGCAGTCCGGCTGAATATGCCAAAATCAGAATTCAACTTAAAAAAGATGCCGCTTTCCCTCGACAAAAGCTTTTGCGCCGGCTGGCTGAATTGCAATACAGTCGCAATGATGTTGATTTTCACCGCGGGACTTTCCGGGTTAAAGGTGAAATGGTAGATATATATCCAGCTGACGCTCTAGATAAATATGTACACTTGGGGTTTAACGGCGATGTTATTGAAACAATAGAAGAGCGGACTATTTTAACTGGCGAAACTACAATTGGTTTAACTAACATCGATATTTATCCAGCCACCCATTATGTGGCACCGGCGGAAAGATTTACCGAATCATTAGATATGATTGAAAAAGATCTATCAATTAAGGTAAATGAATTTACCAAAGCTGGTAAATTATTAGAAGCCCAGCGCTTGAAAGAGCGCACCAATTTTGACTTGGAGATGATGCGCACCGTCGGCTACTGCAACGGCATAGAAAACTACTCTCGTTATTTTGATGGACGTAAACTAGGGGAGCCGCCTTATACTTTGCTGGATTATTTGCCTAAAGATGCCTTGGTATTTATTGACGAATCACATATGACCATTCCGCAAATTACCGGCATGCTGGCTGGCGACCGATCACGCAAACAAACTCTGATTGATTTCGGGTTTAGACTGCCCGCAGCCTTTGATAATCGCCCCTTAAGTTTTGATGAATTCAATAAAAAAGTTAACCGGCTGGTTTATTTTTCCGCCACCCCTGGTGACTATGAAAAAAAAGTATCAGAACAAATAGTGGAACAATTAATCCGCCCCACGGGACTCTTAGACCCGACTATTGAAATTAAACCAACCAAGCACCAAGTGGATGACTTGGTGCACCAAGTGCGCGAACGCACCAAGAAAAAACAGCGCGTCTTGATTACTACCCTGACCAAAAGAATGTCCGAGGACCTGGCTGATTATTTAACTGACGAGGGTATTAAAGTTCACTACCTTCACTCTGAAATTGACACTATGGAGCGTTTGGAAATCTTGCGGAGTCTGCGTCTGGGAGAGGTAGATGCACTGGTTGGTATTAATCTCCTGCGTGAAGGTTTGGATCTGCCTGAGGTTAGCTTGGTGGCGATCTTAGATGCAGATAAAGAAGGTTTCTTACGTGGTGAAACTGCCCTGATTCAAACCATGGGCCGAGCTGCCCGCCACGCTGACGGTCATGTGATTATGTATGCCGATGTTTTAACCAATTCCATGAAGCGGGCTATCAGCGAAACTAATCGCCGCCGGCAGATCCAGGAAGACTACAATCGTGCACATAAAATAAAACCAAAAACTATTATAAAAGCGATAAGCGAATCACGGCTGGCTGGTGCTAAAATTTCCACCGAACCAATTCCGCTGATTAAAGAATTAAAACTTGATAAAATTTCCCCTGACGAACTAAAACATATAATCACTGACCTTAACTCTCAGATGGAATTGGCTGCCCAAAACCTGGAATTTGAACGGGCGGCTGTAATCCGAGATCAGATAAATGAACTGGGCGATTTTTCTAAAAAAGGAAAAAGGGCTACACGCAGGTAGCCCTAGGGGAAATGGATATTACTTTCAGTTTAGATTAATTTTTTCTCTTAGTTTTTTTATTAGGACTTCATCAGGTTCCACGATCCAAGGCATTATTCCGGTCAATGGCTCAGGATACTCAATCATACCAACATAATTTGCCTTATATTTTGACCAGCTCTTTCGCCATAAACAAGCTGTATGAAATAGATTATTGCCAGGGTGTCTAGCTTGGATATCCTCTATCACGGCTGTTATTGAATCACCTGAATCAATAAGATGATCAACTACTAAAACATTTTCGTAAAAATGGCTAAGATTATACGGCAAAGAAGTAAAATTCTTTTTTTGATCAATAAACAATGAATGTTTTGCTACTATGACCTGGTGCTTGGTTCCACTTTGGTTAGTTAAACTTTCGTTATAGGCTTTTGCCCTAAAAATTGCATGTGGTATGTCTAATACTTTTGAGAATATTACTCCTAAAGGTATTCCACTCTGTCCAATTGAAACCAATAAATCATACTTATATTTACTATCAAGAACTTGTTTAATTAGTTCTTCTATTAGTGCCGCTTTCTCTGCCATTGTCACAAATAACAAAGGGGTTCCATTTTCCCATTTGTAGGAATCATATGAACGTTTTATTTCCAGCATTTTATCCTCGCTATTGATTATTTTAAAGAATGTATTAGTTTTTTTTATGATGCTACCCTATAATAAGAATGACTATGAGTCAAGAGCCTAAACAAAACCGTGTCCTAGTTTTTGGTACTTTTGATCTACTACATCCGGGGCATCTTTCTTTTTTGCGCCAAGCGCGCAAATTGGGGCGCGAGCTTTATGTGGTGGTAGCGCGCGACAAAAATTCGGAAAAACTTAAGGGTAAGCATCCGATACAAAATGAACAATTTCGCCTAAATGCCATCGCTAAACTGCCTTTTGTCACCAAGGCCTTACTTGGACAAATAGAGCTAAGCCACCGCTACAAACTGGTACGGGAATTAGAGCCGGACATTATCGCGCTAGGTTATGATCAATTTCTCTTAACCACTACCTTAGCTGATGATTTTAAAGTATTAGGTTTGAATATCCAATTGGTTCGCTTAAAGCCATATCGGGCTGACCGATATAAAAGCTCAATCCTGCGCCAGAAGTTAAATAACTAAACAGTTGACAAAAAATTATTACACCCTTACACTTACCCCGAACCAGATCCGCACAGGACGGAACGGTACGGGGCATAGCCCCACTGCAACTTAGTTGCACGCTCTCAACTAAACGACATTTTACTATATATTTGATTTTTAAATTTTGATTTTCTTATATGCCAAATACCAAAGCGGCAACGAAAGCTTTGCGGCAAACTAAAAAGCGCACCGCCCGCAATCGCCAATTAAAATCCGGGGTGGAAATAGCTTTACGTTATGCCCGCCGCGCCATTGCTGCCAAGGGCAGTGAAGCTGCCAAATTAGCCTCCCAGGCTATTAAATTACTAGATAAGGCCAGCCAAAAAGGTACGCTTAAACACAATACTGCGGCCAGGCTGAAGTCTCGC
This sequence comes from Parcubacteria group bacterium GW2011_GWD2_43_10, assembly GCA_000995845.1. Lineage (GTDB taxonomy): Bacteria > Patescibacteriota > Patescibacteriia > Veblenbacterales > UBA10138 > UBA10138. Next base: position 4,932 of record LCEZ01000022.1, read on the forward strand.
TTAATGAAATCATTCAATAAGACAAAAAAGTAGCTTACTTGTAATATCAAAAACATCCCATTTGGTGGGGTGTTTTTTAAATATCTAAGCCAGAACCAGTTGCTGGTTTAAGGACACTTAATTTGCTTAAAAAAAGACTAAACAATACTTCCGGTTCTGTCCTGGTGCTTTTAAGTTTTACATCCAAACTAGAAAGCTCACCATAAAGCCAAGCTACCCGTTCGGCCGAGTAATAAGGTATTTGCTGTAGCGCTTTTGTGACCACAAACGGATGCAAACCTAAATTTTCTGCCAATTCCCGCGCGGCCAAACGTTTGTCAGTGCTATCGAGCGATTGGCGCACTATGGCCAAAACACGCACGTGCCAAGCCAACAAACCAATTAGACTTTGCGGACTAACACCTTGGGCAAATTGGCGGTTTAGGGTTTCTTGGGCCGCGCGCATATCCCGTCGGCCAACTGCATCAATAAAAGCAAAAACATCTTCAGTTAATTTCGGTGTTACTAATAAATCAATGTCAGCAGATCTTACTTCCTCATCACCACGCCAAGCAATTAGCTTGGCAATTTCATTATCCAAGGCTATAAAATCATTACCAACAGCTTGGGCTAAAATTCGGGTAGCCTGAGGGGCAAATTTCCCGTTCCGTTCTTTAGCCTGGGTTACAATCCACCGTTCAATTTCTACTAAAGGTAATTCAAGATATTCTTTTAATTTCACTGCTCCCGCTTCGGCTGATTTTTTTATAATTTTAGGCAAGGGTTTAGACCAAGCTATTTTCTTGGTCTCAATCAGCACTAAAATTAAATCAGCCGGCGGCTGAGAGCAGGCTTGCTCAATTAATTTTCCCACTTCGCTTTTAGCCTCAGCTGCCAGGCAATCTGTAATCACAATAAAAGTTTTGCTGGCAAAAAAACTGTTACTGTTGATTGATTGGTGTAAAGCCGCGGCCAATTCCGATTGATTAGCCTCATTATAAACAAATTGCCGCACCAGAGCCGCCGGATACTTAGCACGGAAAAGTCCGAGCCACTTTGATAGCTCAATTGCCAATAATGACTGGTTCTCGCCGTACCAAAGTTGCACCGAAGCAGGTTTGACAATAGTTTTGGTTGTTTTCTTGGTTGGCATAATTTTATATCCTAAGCCTTTTTATAATTCGTGTCACTTGGTACCAACTATTTACTTCAGCGATTGCAACCTCTTTGGCTATAAATTTTACTCGATATGTCCCAATAATACCCTTTCTTGTTTCTACTTGTTTATCTTTAAAGTCAGCTAAAAGTGTTACATGTGGTTCAAAATTAATAACAGTACCAACCGTACCATAATCACGAATAGCCTTCTTAACTTGCTTAGTCATCTTTTGTTCAAATGTATTTGGCATCACTCCTGTTCTAAAAAGAGCACAATAACGCAAGATGGATTTATTTAAAAGCCTCAATGCTTCTGTTTTTCTTAATATTAACTCAATGGAATATCTGCCTTTATGTATCAATTTACCTTCAATGCTAAGATGTTTTTTTGAACCGATTGCTTTTTTTACTGCCTTTTCAATTATCTTAAGTTTGGTCGTTGAAGTACGAAAATGATATAACGAAATATGTGGTATTAAATTCTTGTTATCAACTATATATCTAGCCTTATATCTTTTACTTAATTGCTTAGCAAACAAGCCTAGTCTTCTTCGTTCTTTAGTAGATGGTAGAATTACAATATCCAGCAACATACTATACCTTCTCCATTTGGGCCCAGTTAGGCCCCGCTTTTACCTCCACCACTACCGGCACTTTAAGTTTTATAGCATTTTCCATTTCCTGCTTCACCACGCTGGCTACCTTAGTCACATCCGCTCTTGGCACCTCAAACACTAATTCATCGTGCACCTGCATAATCATCTTGGCCTTGGCGCTGGCGGCCGGTAATTTATCGTGAATTTTAACCATCGCCACTTTCATCAGATCAGCGGCCGTGCCTTGCACTGGCAAATTAATGGCTACCCGCTCGGCGGCTGAGCGCACTTGGGCAATTCCTGAATTTATTTCCGGCAATTTCCGCTTTCTGCCCAAAAGTGTGCGCACTTCGCCGGTTTTCCTGGCCTCGTCTTTCACTTCCTCCAGCCAGGCCTTAAGGCGAGCAAAACTCTTGAAATAGCGATCAATAAATTGCCGGGCTTCGCTATTAGATAAGCCGGTACGCTCGGCTAAACCAAAAGCGCCCATGCCATACAAAATGCCGAAATTAACTTCTTTGGCGGTACGGCGCTGATCAGGCGTTACTTTGTTCTGTGGCACGCCGAATATAAAGCTGGCGGTGGCGGCGTGCACATCCATTCCTTTAGTAAAAACTTCCAGCATGCGCTGGTCACCCGAAAGGTGCGCGGCCATGCGCAAATCAATCTGCGAATAATCAGCCGACACTAGCAAATTTCCGGGTTCAGCCACAAAAGCCTGACGAATAATTCCACCCCATTCGCCCCGAATGGGAATATTCTGCAGATTAGGATCAGATGAAGATAGCCGGCCAGTAGCCGCTACTGTCTGGTTGAAACTGGAGTGCACCCGGCCAGTGTTTGAGTCTACCAATTCCGGCAAAGCTAGCACATAAGTGGAAAGCAACTTAGTTAATTCACGGTAGTGAAACAAATGTTCAATAATCGGATGCAGGCCGCGCATTTTTTCAAGCTCGGAGGCGGCGGTGGAAACTCCGGTTTTGGTGTGGCGCAAACCTTCTGGTGAAATTTTGAGTTTATTAAACAGCACTTCTTTTAACTGTTTAGGCGAACTGACATTAAATTCCGTGCCCGCTTCTTTATAAATAAGTTTTTCCAGTCCGGAAATATCGCGCTCCATGGTCTTACTAAGCTGAGCTAAATAATAACTGTCTATTTTAACGCCCCTCTCTTCCATATCGGTAAGTACTAAAACTAACGGCATCTCAACCTCATTAAATAGTTCAGCCAAACCTTGCTTTTTAAGCTCTGGCTCAAGCTTGGCTTTTAAGCGCAAAGTGTAATCAGCATCAGCACAGGCATAATCTTTCACTGCTGGCGGCGTTAGATCGGCCATGGATTTTTGCTTCTTGCCGCGCTCGCCCAAAAGCTCAGTGATTGGCGTCATAGCCACGCCCAATTCCTGGTAAACCAAAGATTTTAAATCCAAACCGCGCTCGCCGCTTTGCAATAAATAAGCCGCCACCAAAGTATCAAAATTCAAACCCTTAAGCTCTAATCCCGCTTGTCGCAAAATATGGGTATCAAACTTACCATTGTGAGCCACTTTAGCAATTTTGGCATCCGCCAAAATTTTGCCTAAGGCTGTCCAGGCAGAATTATCAGACAAAGAAGATGGTAAATAATAAGCCTCACCTGACTTTACTGATAAAGAAATGCCTACCAACTTGGCTTGCTGGGGATCAAGCCCTGAGGTTTCGGTGTCTACTGCCAATTCTTTAGCTTGGGATAATTTCTTTACTAACGAGGTCAAATCTTGAGCTGTAGTAATAAGTTGATACTCACCTTTAGGTGCATCGGATTTAGCGGAATTAACTGAATCACCGCGCGGAGTTAAATTAAGTTTAGCGCCAAGTTCCGGCAAACGACCGAGCAAAGATTTGAATTCCAAAGCATGAAAAAGTTCAGCAATCTTAGACAGCTCAAAACCTTTAAGTCGGCAAGCTTCGGTGGAAAAATCAATCGGCACGTCGCGCACAATCTCAGAAAGCTTGCGTGCCAACCTGGCTTCTGGCTCCGAGACAATTAATAATTCTCGCAAGCGCGGCGAAAGTTTTTTAACCTGAGCATTATTCTTTTTTAGGGAGTCGTATAAACCAGTCACGCTGTGAAATTGCTTAATTAGTTCAACGGCAGTTTTCTCGCCAATACCCTTAACCCCGGGGATATTATCAGACGGATCGCCTTTCAAAGCCCGGTATTCCACTAATTGCTCCGGCTTTAAACCATAGCGGTCATATACCGCTGCGGGTGTATAGGTAACGGTATCGGCTAACCCTTTGCGCAAAGTGTAGACACTGGTAAGGTCATCTACTAATTGCAAAGTATCCAAATCACCGGTCACAATTAAACTTTCCAAGCCGGCAGTGCTTGTTTTTTTGGTCACAGTGCCAATAATATCATCGGCTTCATAACCTTTGGCTTCAAAAATAGGTACGCCAAAAGCCGTTACAATATCCTTAATGATACTAATCTGGTCGTATAATTCCTGCGGCTTTTTTTCACGCTGGGCTTTGTATTCTTTAAAAGCCTCATGCCGGAAAGTCGGCTCCTTGCGGTCAAAAGTTACGGCCACAAACTCCGGCTTGAGCTCTTTCAGTACTTTCAAAAAAATAGTGGTAAAACCGTAAGCGGCATTAACTAACGTACCGTCTTTGGTTGTAAGCGGCGGTAGGGCATGATACGCCCGATGCAACAGCGCATTACCGTCAAAAATTACTAATTTCTGTCCTTTAGCCATACGCTCCTAAGTTTATCACAAAAATACCCCGCGGCGGGCGGGGTAGCTTGCGAAAAAACTGTGGAGGCCAGGATGGGAATTGCACCCACGTATAAGGGTTTTG
>LCEZ01000023.1:0-18001 GCA_000995845.1 Parcubacteria group bacterium GW2011_GWD2_43_10
CTGAATGACTCCGCTAATAGCTAATATTATACCAAGGTAAAAAGGAAATTTATAATCAGGTTCACCATATGTTCCTATAACGGAAAATAGTCCTATGCCAACCATAACTAAGTAGACATAAACACCGCCAAATTGCCGTATTACGTGTTGCTTGTCTTCGTATTGCCAAAGTTTCATAGATTAATATTACCACATTTTGAGCTGATTATAGAGCCATTTAAGGAGAAATCTCATAAACAAAACAAGTCTTTCCTCCTTGTATTGCAAAGAGCTCTGGCGTTTACAGCAATATTTGAAAAAATCGTATAAAGTTATATGATGCGTTTATGGCGTATTTTGAGATTACTAATATAGATAAAACAACTCAGGCTAGGGTTGGCCGCATAAATACAGCGCATGGTGTGGTGAATACGCCGGCTTTTATGCCCATTGGCACCAAAGGTGCCGTTAAAGCCATTACCCCACAAGAATTAAAAGATAATGGCGCTGATATTATATTGGCTAACACCTATCACTTATGGCAGCGACCGGGTGATGATTTAATAAAGCGAGCCGGGGGTTTGCACAAGTTCATGGGTTGGAGCGGGCCTATCTTGACTGATTCGGGCGGTTTTCAAGTTTTTTCTTTAGCCAAAACTCGAAAAATTACAGAAGAAGGTGTGAACTTTCGTTTTGATATGGACGGTAGGCAAGAGCTATTGAGTCCAGAGAAATCAATAGATATTCAAGCCAACTTAGGTAGTGACATCGCGCTCATTTTGGATAGTTTTCCTGGCTATCCTTTTGAGTATCAAAAAAGTGAGGAATCAGTGGCACTAACCAAAAGATGGGCTGAGCGGGCAATAAAGCAGCACAAAAAAATCATGTCGCATGGTAAGACTGTTAATCCCGGGCAAAAATTATGGGGTATTGTTCAGGGAGCAAACTTTACTGAATTACGTGAACAGTCCGCCCGCGGTATGGTTGAGCTCGGATTTCCAGGTTTTGCTATTGGCGGGGTAGCAGTCGGGGAATCACCAGAGGAAATGCTTAAAGCAGTAGATAAGGCTGTACCTTATTTGCCTGCGGAAGCCCCGCGACATTTACTTGGGGTTGGTAAACCCCAAGATATAGTTGAAGCTGTAGCTCGTGGCTGCGATACTTTTGATTGTGTCATTCCAACTAGGGAAGCCAGACATGGTCGGTTGTATATTGATGGTCTGACCACTCTAGATATTAGGCTAGAAAAGTTCCGAGAAGATTTTACGCCTCCAGATGAAAATTGTGACTGTTATATGTGCCGACACTTCACTAAAGCGTATATGAGACACTTATTTGCTATGGCCGAACCTTTGGCTATCAGGCTTTTTACTATGCATAATTTAATGTTTTATTTAAAGTTAATGGCTGATATTCGTAGGGCCATATCTTCTGGAACATTTACTGATATCTTGCAGTCATACGCAGCTTTGTAATTTTTTATAAAAAAGAGAGGGGCTATTGAATACACAATAGCCCCAAACTTGTTATTGAGCTTGCAAGCTTTCGGTTAACCCATCAAGGGCGGCCGAAAGTAATTTCAGGATTTTGAGGATTACCTCAAATAATTCCTGAGCAAGCTCGGGGAGAAACCAGTGCAGCACTAGGAGTGCTAGCGCCAGCGCCAATGCTCCCGTAAACGCTCTGTACATAAGTACTGGGCGTTAAAAATAAGTGGGTAGACTGGCGTCTCAGGCGACCAACTCCTGGTCTGCCCTCCGTGGTATTTCACGGAGTGTCCTCCCGGAACCTGGGGACGAATTAATCATCCACAAATCCCAGGAGGCCTGGTTTCTCATGACTTTGGGAATGAACAAGTGTTCAGTACTTTATACCCTGCTGTTTATTGCCAGTCAAGCCTTGCTTTTTTAATCGTTTTCTTGTAAGGTAGCGACACAAAAATTGATTATAAAATCAACAAATTTACATTAAAAACAACATAAGGAGTACAAAAATGGCAAACAATTTTTTGCCTGGCAACCTTCGGTATCAACCAAAGGGTCTCATAGATATTTGGGGTTACGACGTGCTTTACCGCCCAGTTGGTGAAGTAGAGCTCGCCAGCCTCAGGGTCTTGGCTGAGATCGGCGTAATACCGGAATCAGATATCGCCCTGCTTACCCCAGAGGCTGAGCAGCGTATCATCACCATCTGGACAACACTGGTTGATGAAGTGGAAAGAAAGCATACCAAGCACGATATTAGGGCATGGGTAAGGCTGGCACAGAATGAAGTGCCAGTAGAACTTGGCAGGTGGCTGCATGTTGTGCTCACAAGTTATGATCCGCTGGATACAGCTCGCACCATGCAGTTTGTGCAGGCTCATAAGTTGGTCGTGTCACCAGCAATGGTTCAGGTAATGGAGATCTTCATTGAGCTAATTACCAAGTTCGCTGGCACAGTTCAGATCGGGCGCACTCATGGGCAGCACGCTCTGCCCATTACGGTCGGCTTTTGGCTGGCAACAATTCTCAGCCGCTTGCTTTACAACACCAAGAAAATGGATGAGCTAGCAGCTGCTCTGGTTGGTAAGATTTCCGGCGCAGTAGGTGCTTACAACGCCCAAGCCGGACTGGGCATACTGCAGAAATGCGGCCAAACTCCATTTGAGGAAAGGGTGCTCATAAAGGTCGGGCTTAAGCCTGCACCTATCAGCACACAGATTCTGCCACCCGAATCGTTGGCTTATTACCTATTCTCTTGCACCATGCAGTCAGCTGTTATTGCTCAGCTGGGGAGAGATTGTCGGCATTTGATGAGAACCGAAATCGCCGAGATTGGCGAACCATTCGAAGAGGGTCAGGTAGGCTCCTCGACCATGGCCCACAAGCGCAATCCCATCAACTTCGAAAATCTCGAAGGAATGTTCATTCGAACCAAGAACGAATTTGGCAAAGTGCTGGATACACTAGTGAGCGAACATCAGCGCGATTTGGTGGCGAGCAGTGTGTATCGGGATTTCCCGATTATCGTCGTGAATCTGGTTCAGCAGCTTAGTACGCTTCTGCGAAAGAATGACAAGGGAGCCACCTTTCTTTCCCGCTTGTCGGTTGATGAAGCGAATTTGCGCCGTAACTTCAAAATGAGCGCCAATGTCATTTTGGCCGAACCATTGTATATAGCCTTGCAAATGGCAGGGTATAAAGGCGATGCCCATAAGCTCATTAATGAGAAAGCAGTTTCTCTTGCTAAAAATGCAAACTTGAAACTCATTGATGCTGTCAAACATTTGGCAGACAACGACGCTGATTTATGGGAAGCGGTCAGAAATATTCCTGAGGAAGTAATAACGCTCATGCGTGAGCCGGAGAATTATATTGGCTTAGCCAAAGAAAAGGCTATGGAGGTAGCAAGTAGTGCCGGATCATATTTAAGTCACAGAGAATAGATTATTGAAACATAAATAAGTAATTACATTATCTTAAGCCCTGAGGATTTCAGGGCTTTTTATTTATCTTATAAATCTGCTATCCTGTCAAAGTATGAAAAAGGCAATAATACTCATATTTGGTTTGCTCGCAATCGTCGCTATTGGCTTAGCCGGAAGGTTTTTTGTGAGTGGGGATGAAGATACCTGGTTGTGCCAGAATGGCCAATGGGTACGGCATGGCCAGCCGAGCACACCAGCACCCACTACTGGTTGTGAACCAGAGGAGAAAAAAGCCGAAATAGTTTTGCCTATCGTAGGCTACGGTTCCAGGCGAACTTATAAAACTTACGGCGAATATATTCAGGATAGATTTACCGGTTATCATGTGGGTGATGATGTGGAATTTGCTGATATGAAAGAAAGGATTCCAGTGGTGGCCGTAGCAAAAGGAGTTGTGAAAAAAATTGGTACAGTTTCAGGTTACGGCGGCTTGGTGATTATCCAGCATGAGATAGACGGCGAAAAAATTAATTCTCTTTATGGCCATCTTGATATTGCCCAAAGTCCGTTAAAAGAAGGTTTGGCTGTTGAGGCCGGTGATTACATTGCGCCATTGGGGGAAGATAAAACCAAAGAAACAGACGGCGAACGCAAACATTTGCATTTTGCGTTATATAAAGGGGATGAAATTAGGTTACAAGGTTATGAAAAAGACCCAAACAAACTCGCCAATTGGATCAATCCGACTGATTTCTTTAATGAGCAGGGCGTAAAAGTAGATGATTATTCACGAGCCTATAATCCAACATCAGATTTGGGAGGCAATATTTTTAAGATTCGTTTTGCCATACCTGGGGGCATGGAAGTGGAATATATTCCGCAAATTCAGGCGTTAAATGTTTTTAAATTATCAGGCGAAGGTACGGCGCGAGAACGTTCGCAGGTATTAATCCGTTATTTTGATGCGACTGATTTCCAAACCCTCTCCACTGTAACTATCCACTCAACCGAAGATACGAATGTGGGTGAAGGTAATTTTCCTGCCAAGCGTTATGATATAGAAAAAAAAGATGGCGTGGCTGATTTTCCTTATCAACCCTCATGGCGCAACGAGAGGCATATTGTGACGGATTTTAAGACCGGCCCGAATTACGCTCGCTTTTATGTGGTAGCTAAGAATCCAGAGTTATCTGAGAATATTTATAAAGCGGTTTTAGCCGGGATACAAGTAGTGCCTTAACACCAGCCTTGCTATAATTCAGTTATGTCTTGGTTTCCAGCCCTCATTAGTGTTTTTATTGTTAGCCTCATCTCTTTTGTGGGACTTTTTACACTGTCTTTGTCGATCGACAGACTAAAGCGGTTGATGTTTGTTCTTATCAGTTTTGCCGCCGGCACACTTTTGGGTGATACTTTTCTTCATATTTTTCCTGAATTAGCCGAGGAAATTGGTTTTGAATTACCGGTTGGCTTGTCTATTTTAGGCGCCATGCTACTTTTTTATTTATTGGAAAATGTAATTCACTGGCATCACTATCATCACATTAGTGACGAGGATAAGCATCCAGTTGGCACGCTTAATTTGGTTGGTGATGGGTTTCATAATTTGATTGACGGCATGATAATTGGTGCCGCCTACTTAGTAGATCTGCGTCTAGGCATTGCCACCACTATGGCGGTAGCGTTCCATGAGATTCCTCAAGAGATAGGTGATTTTGCCATACTAATTCATAGTGGCTTTTCTAAAACGCGCGCCTTAGTGCTTAATTTTATTTCCGCTTTGGTTGCTGTGATCGGTGTATTGCTGGTTATTTGGTTTGGCCAAGTAGTTGAAGGGCTTTTACCTTTATTATTGGCTTTTACTGCTGGCGGGTTTATTTATATAGCGACTGTTGACCTGATACCGGAACTTCATAAAGAAGTAAGGATTGGTAAGTCAGCTTTACAATTAGTGTTTTTAATAGCTGGTATAGCCTTAATGGCATTCTTTACTCTATTGGAATAAATTTTGGGCTGTGCTATAGTGCTGGGGTAATTAACAATTAATAATTATCAAGAGTAGGCACGAGGGAACTAGCCCGTTATTAGTGTCTCAGCAACCTGTCCGCCGTGGCGGATAAGGTGCTACTTCTAGCTCCGCCTTGGGTGGAGAGAGATAATATTGCTTTTATCTCTTTCTATAAGTGCGGAAGGAGATTTTTTATATGCGATTTGAACCAACTATATACACAGTGGAAAGCGTAACCTCCGGGCACCCAGACAAGGTTTGTGATCAAATGTCGGATGCGATATTGGATGAATGCTTGAGCCAAGATCCGCATTCGCGCGTAGCCATTGAAGTCATGGGCAGTCATGGTCTGGTGGTGGTTGCCGGAGAGGTAACAACTAAGGCGACGGTTAATTACGAAAAAATAGTTCACGATATTTATACACAATTGGGCTATAGTAACGATATAAAAGTAATAACCCATGTAGCTGAGCAAGCGCCGGAGATTGCTAAAGGGGTGGATACTGGCGGTGCGGGCGATCAAGGCATTATGTACGGTTATGCCACCAATGAGACGCCTGAATATTTACCCAGAGGAGTTGTTTTGGCCCATTCTCTAGCTCGCGGCTTGGAACAATTACGCACTTCCAAGGCTTTAACTTGGCTTGAACCAGATGGCAAAACTGAAGTTACTGCGACCAACGGTAACATTTTGACCATATTGGTTGGTGCCCAGCATTCTCCAGGTATAGAGCAATCCCAGATAAAGAATGATTTAGTGGAGAAATTAATAGAGCCTTTGTTAGGTGATTTAACTGGAGTGGAAATATTAGTTAACACCAGTGGTAGCTTTACTCAAGGCGGTTTTCAGGCTGATACCGGCCTCACGGGCCGGAAAATAATGGTGGATACTTATGGCGGCCTAATACCGCACGGTGGCGGTTGTTTTTCTGGAAAAGATCCGTCTAAAGTAGATCGCTCCGCTGCTTATATGTGCCGGTTTGTGGCTAAGAATTTGGTAGCGGCTGGTTATGCACGCGAATGTTTAGTGTCGGTTGCTTATGCTATTGGTCGGGCAGAACCCTTGATGACGGAAGCGTTCAATGAAAAACAGGAATCTTTAAATGAAGTTGTTCAGAAAAATTTTGATTTTCGGCCACGGGCTATTATTGAACGATTGGATTTGCTTAAACCCCTATACCGACAAACCGCCACTTATGGGCATTTTGGTAAAGCTGGTTTGCCTTGGGAGGAAATAATAGCTATAAAGTAGATAGCTGTTTATAATTAGGCTATGACAGATAAAGTTAAAAAAACAAAAGCTGACTGGAAAAAAGAGTTAACGCCGGAGCAATTTCATGTTTTAAGGGAAGCTGGTACTGAAGCAGCCTTTACAGGTGAATATTGGAATATGCATGAAGCGGGCATGTACACTTGCCGGGCTTGCGGGGCCAAACTTTTTTCTTCAGACACTAAATTTGATTCGGCCACGGGCTGGCCAAGCTTTACTGATCCGGCCAATTTAGAACACATTGAACTATTGGAAGATAATAGTCTTGGCATGAAACGGACGGAAGTCAGGTGTAAGAATTGTGGCTCTCATCTCGGGCATGTGTTCCCTGATGGTCCAGGTAAATCTGGTCAGCGATATTGCATTAATTCGGCGTGTTTACGGTTTGAGCCTAAATAAAACCCCAAGTCATCATTGATGCTTGGGGAAAATAATATGATGCGAGAATTACATTATTACTCGCCTACTACTTAACTCTGTGCCGTGTGTTTTGAGTTTGGAATGGGAAATGAATAATTCGCACTTTGGTTTATCCCGATAAATTGTCCCCCAACCTACACATGGAACACCATCATGTATTGTGCGTGAACCCGCACACAGCGTGTCAATTTCTGCCTTAAGAGGGTGGCCGGTTTCCTCATGGTATATAAGCTCGTAAAGCATCATCCCCCGCAATGTTATGCAGGTAATGTGTTTTTTAACCAGTTGATTGGTGGAGTAGTTGATCAAGTCATTATCGGGTTCAACCTGATCACGTATCCAATAAGCTCGATCACCCTTAGTAAATAGAGAAATATCAGTTATCGTATCCAATGTTATGTTTAACAGTTTGTTGGGTAGAAAACTGCGACGCCTATCAAATACCATGTAACTGGCTGGAAATCTTCTTATAGCCTTAAAGACTTCCATATTGCTAAGTTCATGAGGTTCAATGATTAGTCTACCAACCCCGGGTTCTCTTTCCAGAATTACCAAATGAGAAAAAGATCTATTAATTTTGAATCTTTTCCGGAAAAGTTTCAGCCATTTTTCTAGCTGTTTGGTAGTATCAGGACTTAATTTTTGCTTTTTCATGATTTCTTCCTTTTATTTGTTGATTGAATTTATAATGCATTTTAAAAGAGCAGTATTGTGGTAACAGATTATTATACTCCAATTTATCGGTTTGTCAAGGGAATGGACCTTATATCTGATAGCTGAATTTTGGATAAGGACAGATTATTACAGTTAGTGTTTTATAGTATGATATTTGTGCTATCATACCATTGTATGGTAAGGTTTTTTACTAACTATTAACCCTATAAATTTATGTCTTTTGAGAGACCAGATATACCAAATTATGATGAAAATAAACCAGAAAAAGAGAGTAAGTATAAAGCTATTGAAGTATTGCGGAATCGTGAATACCCCACTGATTTTATTTATGACAAAGAAGGCAGACTAATTTTAGAAGACCCGGATTTGAAATTTATTAATGATAGTATTAATACCGGTCTTAAAGAAGGTTCTCTTTTAACAATCAGCGCTGATCCTGATACTATTTTTCGTATTTTACCTGCAGCTACCAAAATTAAGGATCATTCAACTATTATAAATTTCAGTCAAGAAAATAATTTAGTTAATACTGAATTATTAGAAGCCTCACAAAATATTGGTGAACAAAAAGTTGTGGAACAATCTGATATTGAGGTACTTAAAAAATTAGCCACAGTGATTAGTTATGATAAAAAATATAAGAGTAACTATAGCGGCGAGGAGTTATTATCTAAGTTATATGACCTCAGCCATTATCAGGGAAAACCAGATATAATTACAGCTGATCCGATTGAGCAGATGGATAAAATTGGTTCAGGTGAAATGTTAGACGGCAGAACGTATGATAATATAATGTTACCTTTTTCTCTTTACACCAGAAGTGAACAAGAAACATTGGCTTTTATGACAAATCTTAAGCAGCGACTAAATAAAGGCGGCCGGGTGGTTTTGGCAGATGTTTGGGAGTGGCAGGGTGTGGGTGGAGAAGATGATTTTATTAATGCTGAACCTGATATTATTTCTGAAAAGTATGGTAATGCTTGGAGTTGGCAGCCTAAGCAATTATTTAAGGTTTTTGAAAAGGCCGGTTTGACTCTGGTTAATAAAAAAGAAAAAGAGATTGAGGAAAGCGATGAAGTTTATGATGCGTTTGAAGGTTATTCTTTCTATACTTTTGAAGATTCAGAAACAGCTACAGCTGGTCGGGCAAGCAAATAAACATGGCAAGTGTAAGTTGGATGTTGATACATTGTAATAACTTAGTTGGTGCCAAAAGATACTTTTAAGGATTATGTTTTGGAACAATTATCAGCTGTACCTGAAGTTCATTGCCGGCCGATGTTTTCAGGTTATGGTTTATATTTAGGAAAAAATTTCTTTGGTATAATATCGGATGCGCAGTTGTATTTTAGAACCGACGATATGACAAGTCAGAGATATAAGATTGCCGGTATGAAACCATTTGCGCCGTCAGATAAGCAAGTCTTAAAAAATTATTATGAAGTACCAGTTGAAGTGCTTGAGGATAGGAATTCTCTTGAAACTTGGGCTAGAGAGGCAGCTAGTTTAGAATAAATATATGGCAAATGTAATTTGGGTGCTGGTAAATTGTAATAGCCTCAAAGAGGCTAAAAGTATTGGCCGAGCATGTTTAAAGGCGCGATTAGCCTCATGTTTTGATATATTCAAGCGCGAATTAACCCAGTATTTCTGGCCGCCACGTTCAGGCAAAACCGAATCTGCTCGAGGCGCTTTGTTAATTGCGCAGTTACCCAGGCTAAGACGATTGGTGAAAAAATTACACACCGATAAGCTACCGTTTATTGGCAGTCTTAAAATCGAAGTTGAACCAGCTTTTGCCTCATGGGTTAAGGCAGAATTGAAATAATTATGGATCTTGAATCAATTATTATTGCAGTTGGATATATTGGTTTATTCACCATAATTTTTGCCGAATCAGGTTTATTGGTTGGCATAATTTTTCCAGGTGACAGCCTGCTCTTTACCGCTGGTTTTTTGGCCTCACAGGGCATTTTTGCCATAGTGCCCTTAATTTTGTTGTGTTTTGCGGCGGCTGTTACTGGTGATAGTGTAGGTTACACTTTTGGCCGGCGAGTAGGCAAGCGTTTTTTTACGCGGGAAAAGTCTTTCTTTTTTAATCCTGATAATGTAGTCAGGGCGGAGAATTTTTATGCCAAGCATGGCGGTAAGGCCATTATTTTAGCCAGGTTTTTGCCAGGTATTCGCACTTTAGCGCCGATTTTAGCCGGCGTTGGCGAAATGCATTATCCTACATTTTTACTTTATAATGTAACAGGTGGCCTGTTTTGGGCTGTAGGTTTAACCGCCTTAGGGTATTATTTGGGTAACGCTATTCCTGGTATAGATAAATATTTACTACCAGTATTATTGTTTATTATCATTGTTTCCGTGTTGCCATCCATTTGGAAACTATTAGTAAGTCGCGAACAGCGCCGACAGACATTTAATCAAGTTAAAGACGAGTGGAATAGGAGGAAAAAATAGCATGCCCGGTATGACAACATCGCTCGGGCTCGTCTTGTTCACATTCATATAAATCTTATGGTAAGTATAGCAACTTTAATTTTTAGCCTAATTTCGTTCACGCTCGCCCGTTTGGGTGAGCGAGCGATGTTACTCTACCGGGTATGTGGCACCTAAAAGGAAAATGCAGTCGCTGTGATTTGCCACTATTCATGCATTTTTTTATATGGCTACAAAGTATTGGCTGGCGGCTATTGGGTAGGGATAATGCCGAAGGCGAACGAGTGGTTTTAATAAAAAAAGCCCTGGAATTTTATGACCAAGCTGGCCCACCCTTGGTAGTTGAACCGCTGTACCGAAAAAATAGCCGCCACTCAACTGGCAACATTTTAACTAGGAGTGATTTAGTCCAAGCTTTTTATACAGCTCAGGATGTTTCACCCTGGGTTGTACTGCGTAAGGAAATTTCCGGGGTAGGCAATTCTTCTACTAGCTCAGTTAATAATGGTTTTAAATAAGTTGAGCCGTCAGATAGGCCAACATCATAAAGGTGTTTGAAAGGGTGTGCCTCAGCCGTGAATTCATGGTGACCCCGAACTTCGTTATCAATAAATAACCTTACGTGGTACTGATATATTTCATCCACTAATTTGCTCATGTTCAAAATTTCATCTGGATCTACCCAGGCGACATAGTCGTTTGTAAAACCGGATGTTTCCAGCAATTTACGTAAATCTTGGGAAGTTTTATCGGTCTTAAGCTTGCCATATAAATAAGGTTGCCTAATATCGTGGCTAATCAAGCCCATAGCTACCCAAGCGTCTCTGACTGTTGGAAAGAAGGGATCAAATAGTTTCCAGAATATTTTTTTCGCTAGTTCAACTATTTTCAATAGCATATTATTTGCTTGCTAAACATAGCATAATTGCAGTAAAAATTCGAGTTATTAGATGGAAGCTTTTTTGCCAAACTCAGCCAAAAATGGTACATTTTTTACGTTATGGCACAAGTATTTACCAGTGAATTAGTTAAGCATGAAGGCCAGGAAGTTACGCTTAAGGGTTGGGTAGCAAACCTGCGTTCATCAGGTAAAATATGGTTTTTGGAGTTTAGGGACGGGGCTGGTTTTGTGCAGGTAATTGTTGATGCCGCTGAAGTAGATAAGGATAGTTTAAAAACCATGGAAGTTTTGACTATAGAAAGCTCGGCTATTATAATCGGTACGGTCGCCAAGCACCCAAAGAAAGATGAATATGAAATTAAGGCCAAATCAGTTAAATTAGTAGCGCCTTCGCCTGAGTATCCGATTGGTAAAAAAGAGCACGGCCCTGATTTTTTACTTGATAACAGACACTTGTGGCTTCGTAGTTCCAGGCAATGGGCCATTCAGAGGATTCGCAACACTATTATCAATACGATTTATTCTCATTTGAATGCTAATGGTTTTATAAAAATTGACGCACCGATTCTAACGCCAACTTCATGTGAAGGCACAACTACACTTTTCTCCATTGATTATTTTGGTGAACCAGCTTATTTAACTCAATCTGGCCAGCTTTATATTGAAGCCGCTATATTTTCCCACGGCCGAGTGTTTGATTTTGGTCCAGTTTTCCGTGCCGAGAAAAGTAAGACTCGACGGCACCTGACTGAATTTTGGATGATGGACGCGGAAGCCGCTTTTGTGGAACACGAGGAAAATTTGAAAATTCAGGAAAATTTAATTGCCACAATCGTCAAGGCGGTATTGGTGAATAATAAAAAAGAACTAGAAATTCTGGAAAGAGACACTACTATTTTGCAAAGAGTAGCGCCGCCATTTTACCGCCTGACTCATAAGGAAGCGATTGCTAAATTGCGCGAGCGCGGCAGTGATATAAAAGATATGGATGATTTAGGCGCTGATGACGAAACGCTTTTAACTGAGCTTTATGATAAGCCGATTTTTGTGGAAAAGTACCCAGCCGCAGTGAAAGCATTTTATATGAAGCGCGATCCAGCTGATCCAAAACGAGTACTCAATGCCGATTTGCTCGCGCCGGAAGGTTATGGTGAGATTATTGGTGGGAGCCAGCGTGAGGATGATTATGATGCTCTCTTGGCGCGGATGAAAGAAGAAAAGTTAAATATCGCCGATTTCCAGTGGTATTTGGATCTAAGAAAGTATGGCAGTGTACCGCATTCTGGCTTTGGCGTGGGTTTAGAGCGACTGGTCGCTTGGATTTGCGGTTTAAAGCATGTGCGTGAATCCATTCCGTTCCCAAGGCTACTTAATAGGTTAAGACCTTGATATATGAACCCAAGAGGATTTGGTTTGATAATGGTTCTAATATCAGTCGCGATTATTGGTGG
The DNA here is from genome assembly GCA_000995845.1 of Parcubacteria group bacterium GW2011_GWD2_43_10. Taxonomy (GTDB): domain Bacteria; phylum Patescibacteriota; class Patescibacteriia; order Veblenbacterales; family UBA10138; genus UBA10138. The sequence goes on from LCEZ01000023.1 coordinate 12,559, forward strand.
ATTAAGTTATCTTATGTACAACTGGATTGATGAAATGCAAACCAGTGTAAAAAGCCAGTCTGGTGTTGAATCAAATGCTTATTTGCCAGGGATAGGCGGTGAGCGCCGCAGTGGCATTTACACAGTTGATGGTGAAACAGTGGAAATATTTACTAAATGCGGCAATAATATATGTGAGCCGTTTGAAAAGTGCACTCCCACACAACAAGATAGATATACTGGAGAGGAAAGTGAGGATTGTGGGGCTTTATATTGTCCTGAGGATTGCCAGCAATTAAAGTAATATTTTATGAATAGAATTTTAATTTCAGAAGCCATAAATAAAATCGGCGAGCAGGTGGTGCTCAAAGGGTGGGTGCATGTTAGGCGTAATCTTGGCAAGATGGTGTTTTTTGACTTGCGGGATATGAGTGGTTTGATGCAGGTTATTATTCCTCCATCAGCAGATGCCAATACAATTGAAACAGCTAAAGCAATTCGCCCGGAATATGTGGTGGCAGTAACTGGCACAGTACAGGCCAGAAAGCTGGGTAGTGAAAACGATAAATTATCCACTGGTAAAGTTGAGATATTGGCGGAAAAACTGGAAATTATAAGCGAGGCAAAAACTCCTCCATTTGAAATTGAGAATGAAGACAGGCAAGCAATTGAAGAACTAAGGTTAAAATATCGTTACCTTGATTTACGGCACGAACGTATGGCGAGGAATATAAAGCAGCGGAGCAATGTTATCCGTTACGTTATTGATTATCTTACGGACCGAGGATTCGTTTACATTCAAACACCGATTTTATCCAAATCCACACCCGAGGGCGCGCGGGATTACTTGGTGCCGTCGCGTGTTCATAAGGGTAAATTCTTTGCCTTACCCCAATCGCCACAGCAGTACAAGCAGCTTTTAATGGTGGCTGGTTTTGAACGTTATTTCCAGATCGCCCCATGCTTCAGGGATGAAGATGCGCGAGCTGATAGGAGTCCTGGAGAGTTTTACCAGATAGATATGGAAATGTCTTTCGTAAGCCAAGACGATGTTTTGGAACTTACTGAGGGTATGTTCACCACTATGGTGAAGAAATTGTTTCCGGAAAAGCACCTTACATTTTCACCCTGGCCGCGATTAAAACACTTTGACGTGATGAAAAAATATAATACTGATAAACCAGACTTGCGAAAAAATAAGAATGATACTAATGAGCTGGCATTTGCTTGGATAGTTGATTTTCCACTCTTTACCGAACAGAGCGCTGAAGATTTTTTTCATGGTTCAGGTAATAGTAAGTGGGCACCATCGCACCATATGTTTACCAGGCCTAAAGAAGAGGATTTGCCGTTGCTCGATACTGAACCTGGGAAAGTGCGGTCGTACCAACATGATTTAGTATTGAATGGTTTGGAAGTCGGCGGTGGTAGCTTGCGAATTCATGATCCGGTGATCCAGGAAAAAATTTGGGATTTGATAGGGTTCAGCCAGGAACAGAAGAAGCAATTTGCTCATTTGATTGAAGCTTTCCAGTATGGAGTGCCGCCGCATGGTGGTATTGCGCCAGGGTTAGATAGATTGGTCTCCATACTATGTGGAGAAAAAAATATTCGAGAGACTATTGCTTTTCCTTTGACTGGCGACGTGCGAGATCCTTTAATGGGTGCGCCAGATGAAGTTTCCAAGGAACAGCTGAAAGAGCTGGGGCTTAAAATGTAGCTATTTATGAGGCTTTCCCCTTTACAAAAATTCATCCTGAAAGCTTGCTATACCTCATCGGCTAGAGTGATAGGGCGAAGCGGTTTTATCAAGTTTTATGAGACCCAGAAACAAAAGCCCAAGGCGGGGGATATGGTAAATATAATTACTAAAAGTCTGGAAAGCCTGATTGATAAGGGATTAATGGTCGGTTATGGTATTAGAACTCCCGAGAAGTGGTACATTAAAGAAGTGCGTTTACTACCTCAAGGGCGACGGGTTGGCCGCAAGCTATTAGGCGAACAGCAAACTTTCCCATTTAAATTAAGAAGTAATAAAAAATAATATGGAACAAGTATTGGATTGGCTAACTAAAATTGGCCAGGTGGTAATTAAATACTTACCGGCTAATTATGTAAATATGCTAGATAGAACCTTGCCAGTTTGGGCGATTGGTTTAGGCGCAGCCGTGATAATGGCTTTCATGCTCAAATTGATAACCAGTATGATATTTAAAATTATTCTGTGGGGAGCGCTGATTATAATTTTTTTAATCATATTGCAGTCATTTGATGTGCCAATATTTGATATGATAACTAACATCGGAAAATAATTAATTTTAATCACAAATTATATGCGTCACATGAAAATACCGGCCAAGGTGGCTAATTTTTTAAAGAAACAAAAAGTAAAACACGAAGTGCTGGAACACCGTCGGGTTTACACGGCCTATGATTTGGCTCAAACTTTGAAGAAGAAACTTTCTGATGTGGCTAAAACTTTAGTAGTTAAGGTTGATAAAGGGCATGTGATTTTAGTGTTACCCGCCTCGCGCCAGGTTGATTTTAAAGCTTTGAAAAAAGTTTTGGGAGCTAAAAAGGTTGAGATTGATCGGGAGAATGTAATGGTTAAGTTATTCAAAGTTCCAGCTGGAGCCTTATCGCCCTTTCATGGCGTGATGACTAAATTGCCAGTTTATATTGATAAAGCCTTAATGAAAGCGCAAAAGACAGTGGTGCAAGCTGGCAGTTTTGAAGAATCAGTGCACATGAAGACCAAGGATTTGCTAAAGGCAGTTGAGGGCAAGTTGGCTAACTTTTCCAAAAAACGGCAAGGTTAAAAATTTTGTGTAATGGCCTACGAGATAAAGCTTGAAAAATTTACTGGTCCTCTGGATCTCCTACTTCAACTGATTGAGCAGGAGGAGCTTGATATTACTGAAGTTTCCCTAGCGCAGGTAACGGATCAATACATTGAATATTTAAAGCAGGTAGAGGAATTAAACCCTGAAGAAGTGGCTGATTTTTTGGTAGTAGCGGCTAAGCTTTTGCTAATTAAATCCCGCTTGCTGCTGCCATCGCTGAACCTTGGTGGAGAGGAAGAAGCGCAAGAATTGGAGCGTCAACTTAGGCTGTATCAAAGGTTTATTGCTGTAAGTAAGGCCATAGATAAACTTTGGCGGTCTAGGCATATAGCTTGGATGCGCCCTAAGCCCTTAGTTATAAAGAGTGATCAACTAATTGGGCCACCACCAAATTTAAACAGTCAGGGTTTAACTCAAGCATTAGTACGAGTAATTGCTGCTTTGGAACCAATTATCAGGCTGCCACAAGTTACTTTACAAAAAGCCATTTCAATTACCGAGAAGATTCAATCAATGAAAGCAATGATCCTGCATAAGGCTCATTTAAATTGGCAAAGTTTAATTAAAGATGCTAAAGATAAAACCGAAGTCATTGTTTCTTTTTTGGCTTTATTGGAGCTAGTTAAACAGCGTCAGTTGATTGCTGAACAGTCAGCCTTATTTCAAGATATTAATTTGTCTCGTCCAGAATAATTTATGTCATCGTCAAGTAAAAGTGCCAGTATAATAGCCCAAGTAGAAAGTATCCTTTTTGCTGCTGGTAAACCCTTAAGTTTAAAAAAATTAGCCGATATTTTAAAGGTTACAGTAGGTGATGTTGAGGCAGCGGTGACAGAGTTAGAAAAAAAATTAAGAGACGGTGAACATGGTTTAGAAATTATTTTGCACCAAGGCGAGGCGGTGATGGCTACTCGGCCCGAGCATTCTGATTTGGTAAGTGAATTTATAAAAGCCGAAGAGTTAGGAGATTTAACCAGGCCGCAGTTAGAAGCTTTATCCGTGCTGGCTTATCGCGGGCCTTTGGCTAAATCTGAGCTAGAGCAGGTGCGGGGAGTGAATTGCAGTTTGATTTTGCGGAATTTAATGATCAGGGGCTTAGTGGAGCCGGTAAATAGTGAGGCCAGCTTGCCGCGCTATCAAGTTACGGTCGATTTTTTAAGGTATTTAGGATTATCGTCTGTTAAAGAATTGCCGGAGTATGAAAATTTTGTTAAAGATGATAATTTGAATCAAGCGATCGCAGCCAGCGAGGCCAATAAAGATGCCACGGAGCAAACTCAGTCAGCCCTGGCTTTGTAATAAAAATTATTTTAAAATAAGAGATAAGGGAGGATAAATTTATGCCATTAACTCAACAAAAACCACTGGTGGTAGCTAATTGGAAAATGAACTTATCATTGGCAGAAAGTGTGGCTTTGGCCAAGAATTTAAGCAGTGCCTTTACTAAATTTAAGTTAAAAGAGCACTTAGAGTTGGCGCTTTGCCCAACCTACCCCGCCCTGCCGCAGGTAGCTGAGGTTTTGAAGAAAAAAGATATTAGCCTGGGGGCGCAAGATGTTTTTTGGAAGCCGTTGGGGCCTTATACTGGTGAAGTTAGTCCGCGGGTTTTAGCTGAGTTAGGTGTTTCCTATATAGTCATTGGTCATTCAGAAAGGCGTCAGTTTTTAAAAGAAACTGATGCCATAATCCAGCAAAAAGTTCTAGCCACATTAGCGGAAGGGTTGACCCCAGTGTTGTGTGTTGGTGAAACTTTTGCCGAAAGGCAAGCTGGCCAAAAAGATTTAGTGATCGCCCGTCAAGTAACCGCGGCCTTGAATGGTGTAACCTTAGCCCCAGGATTAAAGCTGGTGATTGCTTATGAGCCGGTGTGGGTAATAGGATCAGGGCAAGCGGTGGAGCCAAAAGAAGCAAACGAAACCGCCTTGGTTATTCATCAAGCTTTGTTGGATTTCTTTTCTCCCAGTGTAGTTGATAAGCAGGTAAAGATTATTTATGGCGGCAGTGTTGATCCGACAAATATAAATAATTTTGTTGGCCAAGGTTTATTAGCTGGAGTTTTGGTTGGCGGGGCTAGTTTGGAAGCCAAGCGTTTTATTAATCTCATGAATAAATTATAAAATGTTAGTATCTACTGGCCGCATTGTTACAGGGGCTTATAGGCAGCATCGGCTGGCCGTGGCTTTTAATACAATTAATGCCGAAACAACCTTAGCGATAGCGCGAGCGGCTAATAAGGTTGGTGTGCCGACAATTTTTGAAATCAGCCAAAAAACAGTTGATTATTTAGGCATAGAAACAACTGTTTCTTTAGTTAAAGCCGCAGCTAAGGAAGCGGCCGGCCGCGTGCCCTTAGGGATTCATTTGGATCATGGAAAAAATTTTGATATTTGTGCCAAAGCCATAAAAGCCGGATTTTCATCAGTTATGATAGACGGCTCGGCCTTATCATTTGCCGATAATATTAGCCTAACCCGTAAAGTGGTTGAATATGCTCACCGGCGTAAAGTGGCTGTGCAGGGAGAGGTGGGGGCCTTAGTGCCAATGCGTGCTGGCAAAAAACTATTAGCCGCCAAGAACTTAATGACAGACCCGGAACAAGCTAAAAAATTTGTGCACTTAAC
>LCEZ01000023.1:18120-19805 GCA_000995845.1 Parcubacteria group bacterium GW2011_GWD2_43_10
GGTGTACCGGTAGCTGATCTTAAAAAAGCAGCCAAGTTAGGTGTGGCGGTGGTTAATATTGATACCGAACTAAGGCTGGCCTATTTAGCAGCTTTAAGATGGGAACTTGCCCGGCAGAAAAAAGAATATGACCCACGGGTGATTTTTGCTCCAGTGGTCAAAGCTTTAACTGTGGTAGTAGAAGAAAAATTGCGAGCGCTACAGAACTAGTTTATGGCTTTAGACTCAATACTTGTTTTTTTAATTGTTGGCGGCATTATCGCCTTAGTGGTTTTGGTAATTCGTAAAATCCCGATTCTGCGAATTACCAACCCAGGTGAAGTTGGTAAATTTGAACAACAGCAAGTCAGATATCAGTTGGTATTAAATCGTTTAAAGCGCCAGCTGGCAAAATACAAACAACGCCTGGTAGCTCTTTGGTCAAAACCTGGCAATTCCAAGATAACGCCAGAAAAATCTATAACGCATAAACTTAGTGAGTTGGAGGAGTTCTTAAAAAAAACCATTGCCGAGCGTACTTCACCGCAAAAAACAATGGCTGATTATTTAGCACAAGCCGAAGAGGCCACAAAACAGGAGAAATACAACGAAGCAGAAAGTGCTTATTTGGAAGTTATTAGATTAGACCCGCATCAATTATCAGCTTATCAGGGCTTGGGTGAAGTTTATTTGGACCAGCGCGATTTTGAGGCTGCTCGCGAGGTCTATGAGTTCTTGTTAAAACATGGCCGGGCTGCCACCTCCAGCCTAGGATTAGCCAGGGTCGCTTCTGGCCAGGGGCGGCTAGAGGAAGCTAGGGACGAGTATATTGGCGCTCTTCAGCTTACCAGCATAGCCCAGCCCAGGATGGAGTTGGCTCAAATTTTATGTCAGATGGGCGATTATACTGAGGCTTTAAAATATTTAAAAGAGGCTAAAAAAATAGAACCGCAGAACCCTAAGATCCTTGACTTTTATATAGAAGTCAGTATATTGAATGGGCAACTAATTCAGGCAAGGGATGGTTTGGAGGCTTTAAAGCAAGCTAATCCGGAAAACCAAAAGATAGCGGAATTTGCCCGCACCATCCGTGAGCTTGAACAAAAACAAAAAGCCAAAAAGCCAAGCCGAAAAGGGCGGAGCACTAATTTTGGACTGCCGACAAGCAAGCGTTGATTAATTATTGGCCGTTGTTAGTAGGCTAAACAACGGCGGCGTTCGGAAAAATAACTCACAAGTGATTTCTTTTTCCTCACTTGCTGTTGTAGCCATGCCCAGTATTTAAGGCGAAGCTTTATAGTTCTGGGTCAGCTTGCGCCTAAGGCGCATCAGCCGAGGGCTGAGGTACCCCGCAGTAGAACTCACTCAGCTCGTTTACAACGGGGCAGGGAGCAACTTTGTAAAAAGATGATGCGTCTCTCCAGAGCCGTTGTAGCCAGGCCCAGTACTTAAGGTGAAGCCTTATAGTTCTGGGTCAGCTGGCCCCGCCACCTCTTTATGCCGATGTAGCTCAGCTGGTAGAGCAACTCCATGGTAAGGAGTAGGTCGCCGGTTCAATTCCGGCCATCGGCTCCAGAGGTGGCGGGGTAAATGCCGCAACTCCATGGTAAGGAGTAGGTCGTTATTAACTGCTCATTAAGTAAGTTATAGTAGCGATTCTAGGGTGGGTACCGAAGTGGTCAAACGGGACTGGCTGTAAACCAGTT
>LCEZ01000024.1 GCA_000995845.1 Parcubacteria group bacterium GW2011_GWD2_43_10
GCATAAGTGATATACAGTGGTAGGGTGCTCTTAATACGCTTCAAGGAATCGAACTAAACTACCAAGAACAATTTCGCTTATCTAAGAACTTTTTGGTTCTAGACCAAGACGGGTTCGATTAGTAGCGCCGGAGCCAAAGACTTTTTATCGAGTGACCTAGATACGTCGTGCCATAGGTCTGCTCGATTGGGAAACGAAAAAGCTTCGCATTCACGAAGTTTTTTCGTTGGGGGAGTATACTCATGGTATGAGTTCACGGCTTAAAATGATTCTTCCGCTCTGCGCCGTTGTTCTGCTGGCCGCGGGCGTAGCCATACCGCGGTATACAGTCCGCGACCTAGTATCAGTCGAGTCAAGACTTGAATCGTGCATCTCCTTGGCGACGTACCTGCACTACGATAATCCGTTGGAACGTGAAGGAAAATTGAATCCAAATAGTTCTGAATTTATCAAAAGCATAAAACCGGAAATGATGGAAAAGGTTATGAATGAGATAGCGGCTACAGGCTTAAATCAAGATAAGGTTGAAAACATAGCATAATGTGGATTACGTTAGTGAATATTGCTTTAAATTGAAATTATAGAGAGTTATAACAATGAACACCAGTATTGATTGGTGTTTTTTGTATAGGGCAAATGAAGGTTAGAACTTCCTAAAACTATTAGAATAATTTACAGCAATTTACCTTTTAACTTTTCAAACTCAAATACCTCAGAATTACGTATCAGAATTGTCCGCCCTGTTGTGTACGATAGACCCTTATTAGGATCTGCCTCAAAGCCGAGATAGATACAGCGTACGCCACGCGACTTTGTCTCAGTTATGGCTGGTTGCAAATCAGAGTCAGAGCTGCCAACAATAATTTCCTCAGCTTTTTTATCACAGGCAGTGCTTACCATATCTACGGCAATACTCACATCTACACCCTTCTCCTTAAATACCAACACCTTTTTACCACCATCCACATCTTCCATATGTCCGCGTACGCGCCCGCGTAAAATAACTTCAAACCCTTGCTGTTCAAGGTGAGTCTTCAATAAACGTTGCTCCTCAATAAGTTGACGGGATTTTTCCTTGCTCTCCTTGTGTTCTTTAATGCGACCAAAGTAAAATACCCGTCGGCCTAGTTCAATACCGGTAAGTACTTTATCTAGCAAGCCCTTAAAATCGTACTCATGCCAAACTAGCTTGTCCTTACCAGCCTCTTTGAATACAGACTTAATTTTGCCCTTGAAATTCTCGCCGTCTACAAATAGTATTCTTAGCATAGGCTAATTTTAGCAGAAAAAAAGAAGAACCCCAACGGGCCTTGCGGCTGGCTGGGGCGTGTATATTTCTAGTATACTCTTCTGGCAACTAAAGTCAATCTCGGATGTGCATATCTTTTCAAGAGGTAATTAGCCCACCGTAATATATTTCACCATACTCTTAGTTCTAATTTCCTCTCCGCCCTAGGCGGACAGGCACGATAGATTTATCTCCCGCAGGGAGAGAGCCAAATAAAAAATCGTGAGCTTTATGCTCACTATTTTTTATTGTTTAACAATGATTTTATCTATACTGTCGGTGCGGCGGGCGGCGGCTGTGTCCGCTATGAGAATATTGAGCACCCCGAGTTTGGTGGGCTGTATGTTTTTCACCCATTTGCGTCGGTTGGCGCGGAGGAAAGGTAGGAAGTCGGGAAGGCGGCAACATAATCCGTACGAGTTTTTCTATTTCCCGCACTTCACTGCGTTGGTCTGGCGTGGCAAAGGAGATGGCTCGCCCGCTTAATCCCGCCCGCCCGGTGCGGCCGATACGGTGAACGTAATCCCCGGGATTGCTCGGCAGGTCGTAATTTATTACGAGTTCAATGCCAGTGACGTCTATGCCGCGGGCGGCAATGTCGGTAGCTACCAGCACGCGATAGCGACCGGATTTAAAACCATCTAAGGCTTCACGCCGCTGGGCTAATGAACGATTGGAGTGAATCTCAGCTGATCGGTGCCCCATAGTTTGTACTGCTCGGGTAACTTTTTTGGCGTTGAATTTCGTACGACAGAAGACAAGCGTTGAACCACGATAATCAGTCAGTAATTTTTCAAGCAGCAGGTTCTTAGCCTCCCGTGTAATAACAAATAATTCGTGAGTAATTTTGTCAGCTGCAGTGCCCGGTCTAGCAATTTCCACTCTGACCGGAAGTTTCATGTAGTTAGCGGCAATACGCACGATATCTTCCGGCATGGTGGCGGAGAACAACATGGTCTGACGATTTACTGGCACAACTTTTAATATGCGGGTTATCTGCGGAAGGAATCCCATGTCTAGCATGCGATCAGCTTCGTCTAAAACAAGCGTATTTACCTCATTAAGGTGGATGGTTTTTTGTTCTAAATGATCTATCAGCCTGCCGGGAGTAGCCACAATAATGTGGGGGCGTTTGTTGATAGCTGAGAACTGCCTTTTGATATCTTGCCCGCCAATGAGTACGGCCGTTCGTAAGCCAAAAGGCCTGCCGAGTTTATGGAAGACCTCATCCACCTGTAGGGCTAGTTCCCGAGTTGGCAAAAGCACTAAGGCCTGTCCTTTTATACTCGCCAGCCGTTGAATAGCAGGTATGGCAAAAGCCAGTGTCTTTCCTGTGCCAGTTTGAGCAATACCAATAAGGTCCTTGCCTTCAATTAAAGGAGGAATGGCATCGCGCTGAATCGAAGTTGGTATGGTAAGTTTGAGGCGGTCCAAAGCTTCCAAAAGGCGCGGTGCAATGCCGAGCCCGAAAAAACTTGGAGAAATAGTTTGAGATTCAGTCATAGAACAACGTATTATCGCACGCCAGTGGTTTTGTGTCAATTAATTAGAGGAATAAATTAACACTTATACAAAAAACCGTCCCGCATCAACGGGACGATTTTTATATGCCTTCAATACCTTAACTAAAACCACGCCTGTAAAGGCGTGGATAAAGTGGCACCTCCAATAGTTTCAACTATTGGACAAGCGCAGCTTGTATTGTAAAGATACCACGGGCGTAAGCCCGTGGAGTTTCATTCTATTTATTTTTTTATTCCACCAAAAATACCTGATCGCCTTCGTGCACCTTAGCCTCCACTTTCACGCCCACTTCTTGGCCGGCCGCACCCTGACTTATGGCTTGATGATCATACTGCATATCCGAAATCGTTTGGTTAAAGTCATCATGGGCTCCCCGAAAACGCACACTTTGTCCGACCGACAACGGCGCCGATAATTTAATAATAGCAACTCCAATTTTGCCGTAGATGTGGGTTACTTTACCGATTAATTTTTCTTCTGGCATAAGCCTCACCCCCTTTGTTTAAAGGTTTAACCTACTTATACTCTTATTATATTCTCGCCACTCCTCTTGGCAAATACCACCGGGGTAACTAAGTATATATCTTGACAACCCCCCCATGCTATACTATAAAGGATTATTAAATAGAAATAACTTATTAAATAAACAAGTAACTTCAAAAGAGGGAATAATGAAACAGAAAAAAGGTGAAATCAGCCGATTTCTCGGTTGGTGCGTGGTTGGTGCCTCCATTGGCATTTTGTTTTTACTAATTGGCATTAAGCCGTATGTTAAAATAAAAAAAGCAGACTATTAAATTTTGCCCTTCGGCTTGAAGGGCTTTTTTATTTTGAATTGACTAATCAGCAAAATAGTGACAGTCTGTTATTAGAAAAACAAAAGGTGAAAAATGAACACTACCAAAGTAAAAGAATTAGTTTTGCTGTTAGAGGCCAAGGGCTTAACTAATGCGGTTACTTTGGGACTTAAGTATATTGTTCCTGAAACTGAGTGTGCTCATATATCGCTGTATCAAGCTGCTAAAGATTTAGCAAATTGTGAGAGTGACCACGATCCGACCCGGCAACATCTGCAAGAAGTCCTTAGATTAATTAAGGATGAAGAAATTATAAAATTCGATAAAAATTAACCGCCCTTGATTTTAGAGCGGCTTTTCTATAAATAAAAAAGGCGGAAAGTTTTTCCGCCGTAAAATTCTAATTAAGCCCTAAGGGCTTCTTTTATTGTTTTTAAACGACTTTTTTGTAGGCAAAATCCTACACTATGGCTGGCGCTAGCTATTTTGATTTCAGAGTATTTTTCTTCAATTCTAACCACAACATCTTTGGTAATTTCTCTGCCCTCTGAGGTAATTGTGACCATTTCCCCGGTTGGGATAGTGCCGTGTAACATTTCAGCCACTATTACTGTACCATGCTCGGTTTTGCACTTATTTTTAGCAGTGGAAGAGGGGAATATCCGTTCCACTTGAGCTACGCCATTATCACTGCTTATGAGTAAATTGTTTGTTTCAATGATCCTAGGATCTATTTGACTGTCCATGACGGCTCCTTGTTTATTTTTTGGTTGTTTTGTTTAGTTGCCCTATTTTAGTGGTATATGCCAGTTTGTCAAGCCAGTAGCTAGCTAATTTATTAAACAGTGAAATCATATTATATATAAATGCGTTATAATAGTAGGTATGGTAAAAGTAATTAACAAAGCCTTGATTATAGTTGTCGTGTTGGCAAGCTGTTTAGCCCAGCCTTTTTATTTAGTAAACGCCCAAACCGGCGAGCAAAAAGCCGCGGCCCGCGAGGCTTTGGAGCAGGAATTGAGGGAGATTGAGCAGCAAATAAAGGAATACGAGCAGCAGCTGACCGTGATCAAAGGTGAAAAAAATACCTTGCAGAATAAAATTAGGCAGTTGCGGGCCAAGCAGGCGGCACTAAATTTGCAGATACAGGCGACTAATTTAAAAATTTCTGACCTGGAGAAGAAAATAACCGTTACCCTGGATGACATTGCTCAGCATGAATCTTTGATTACCGAACTGCGACAGCAGTTAAGCGAATATATTAGGTTAATGTATCAGCGGGATAATTTTCCGTTTTACTACACATTTATTTTAGGCGGGAAACTCTCCGACATGATGGTGGATCTGGAGGCTTATGTGCAGGTGAGTGAAGGTTTGCAGGTTTTAATGAAGGAGCTCAAAGTTACCAAACAGCAGTTAGAGAGCCAGGCCGCTGTTTTAGCCGAGCAGCAGGACGATAATAAGAATTTATTATCTTTAACTTTATTGCAGCAGCAAACCTTGGTCAGTTCGGTTAATGAACAAAATACTTTGCTTAATAAGACAAAGGGGCGAGAAAGCGAATATCAAAAAGAAATTACCGTCAGCAAACAGCGCGTGGCTGAAATTCGCGGCCGAATTTATCAGCTTTTAGGTGTCAGCCAGAATATCACCTTTGGGGCGGCCGTGGACATTGCTACTTGGGTATCACAACAAACTGGTGTTAGGGCTGCTTTTTTGCTGGCGGTGTTAACTCAGGAATCTAATTTAGGTAAAAATGTTGGCACTTGTAATCGGCCGGGTGATCCACCGGCCAAAGGCTGGCGCGTAATTATGAAGCCGACACGTGACCATGAGCCTTGGTTGGCCATCACCAAAGAACTAGGTATGAATCCAGATGAAACCCCAGTCTCTTGCCCAATGCGCAATAAGGACGGCTCACAACTTGGTTGGGGTGGGGCGATGGGGCCAGCGCAATTTATCCCTTCCACTTGGCAAGGCTACAAAGCGCGGGTGAGCGCATTTACTGGCCATTCGCCCGCCAACCCGTGGGATATCAGGGATGCTTTTGTGGCGGCTGGCATAATGTTAAAAGCCAATGGGGCTGATGGCACCCGCGACGGCGAATGGAAAGCGGCTATGCGCTATTTCTCCGGTGGTACCAACCCGGCTTATAGTTTTTATGGCAACAGCGTCCTGGAGCTGGCGGATGGCTATGCGGATGATATTGCCGCTTTGGGCAAATAAATTATTTGATCACCCTGACGTTTGGGATCCCACGCAGGATCACTGCCAAATCAGCTTCGGCGTAAGCATTGCCAGTTAAGTTCAGGATTTTAAGTTTTTTCAAATTACCCAACTCATACGGCAACCCAGTAAATTGGTTGTAAGACAAGTTAAGCTCAGTCAGTTCACTCAGTTGGCCAACTTCAGCTGGAAGCCCTGTCATCTGATTATAACTCATATCAAGTGTTTTAAGATTTTTCAAAAATCTTATTTCGCCTGGCAAGGCACCGGTTAATTTGTTATAAGAAATATCAAGGCTTGTCAGGTCAGTACGATCCAGTACATACGAAGGTAGTTTGGTAAGACCTTTATTACTTAAGTCTAAGGCAGCCCCGGTTGGTTGAGGGGTGTTATTGATAGTAGCCTGATTGTTTGTTTGCTCGGTTGAGACTGGTGTGGGTTCACTAGCAGACGGTTGGCTTCTGGCAGGTGGTTGGCTTATTGGAGTACAAGCTGCTCCCAGGAGCATTATAAGTGCAATTAGAGTTAACCAGCGTGCTGATAGAAATAGTTTTGTCATAGGGTTCTATTATAGATTAAACGCTCATTTCAGTCTATTGTATCAGCGGTTCTCGGGTTATCTCCTAGTAGAGTGTAATTGTTACTAAAGCAATGCGGCTTCGTTGTACATATATAGACAGCTAAGGAGGACAGCCGCTATCTAATAATTAATTGTTTAATTTTGTGAGTTGGCTAATTGATCGATTCTACGACCTTTTTGGTCATTATCTGGTTTAAAGCTTCGCTCTTTTACAGACGGCTGTTTCAGGCTAAAATGGGAAAGCTAATATAATTCCCATGGACCAAGCCGAACGACAAGCCATTGCTGCCTGCCAAACAGGCGAGTTAACGCAGTTTACCCTGCTCTATGAACGCTATATAGAGAAGATTTATCGTTTTGTTTATTTTAAGACCCTCCATCAAGAAACGGCTGAGGATTTAACTTCTTTTACTTTCATGAAAGCGCTGGAGCATATCGCAGATTATGATGTGGCTCGAGGCAATTTTTCTTCCTGGCTTTACCGCATTGCCCAAAATACGGTGATAGATCATTATCGCACTACCAAGCAGGAGGTTGATATTGAACAAGTGTTCAATTTGGCTTCAGGGCAGAATGTGGCCGCGGAAACTGAGGTTAGTCTGGCCTTACAAGAAGTGCAAACTTATCTTAAATCATTGGAGCCGGATACTCGCGAGCTTATAATCATGCGCCTTTGGCAAGGTTTGTCTTATCAAGAAATAGCTGAGCTTACCGGCAAAAGTGAAGGGGCTTTGAAAATGGCAGCCTCACGCGCTTTAAAGCAGTTACGCTCCAGTGTTTCCGCCGCTACTCTCTTATTAATTTTTGGGAGCTTAAATTAGTTTTATGTCTGAGACTATTCGCACAATTTTGCAAGAGCTTTATGAGCTGGAGCCTGAGCTAAAGAGCCGGGAAGCGGAATTAGCCCCGCTGGTCTTAAAGCTTATTCAGGCCAAGCCAGATATTAAACCGTCAGCCGCCTTTGTTGCTACTCTAAAACTTAAACTTAATGCCAAGGAACAAGAACTTATGTCTATCAATCCAGAAAATAACAGTTTATCAGTTTGGTTAAAACTCGCTTCATTCATGCGTCAGCCTTTTATGTTGACCGGGGTAGCAGTTATAGCCTTTGTCCTTATCTTAGTATCCAGTATGCCCGGTGTTTTACGCCGCTTTAAAGCGCCAACTGGCACTTTCACACCCAGTGTTTCACGCCTGCCCGCTGGCTCTTTTGGTTCATTATTAGCAACAACTTCTGGAGTTAATCCAACTGCTGGCTTAGGTGCAGGTAGTGCAGAAAAAATGGCTACGCCAGTTGCACCTCTGGCAGCTCAAGCTGACTCTTCGGCCGTTAGTTTTAATGAGACATCTACCATTAGCGCGGCGCCAGCTGGTTTAGGCGGCGGCGACCGAGCCATGATCTATCCCTACCCGGCTTACACTTATACTTACAGTGGAGAAAAAATCAGCGATCTACCGGCTCAAGTGGATGTTTTTAAGCGCGTTAAAAATTCCGGCCAGCTGGTTAACGCTGGGTTTTTGCGGAATTTTGACACGGGCAATATCAAGTTGGATAGTTTTGCCGGGGCTAACCTTTCCCAGGTCACTTTCATGGAAGATAAGGAGTTTGGTTATGCTGTCACTATTGATTTTGTGGAGGGCAACGTCAATATTTTCTCTAATTGGCGCCGTTGGCCCCAGCCATTCAATGATTGCCGCGACGAGGCCTGCTATAAGAGTTTGCAGTTAACCCCGGAAAATGTACCAGCTGATACTGAACTAATTAGTTTAGCCAATAGTTGGCTGAATGATCATGGTATTAGCACTACCAACTATGGCCAACCCTTTGTCCAAAATGAATGGCGCGTGTACTACAATCAAACAGTTGATAAATCCCAGGCTTATGTGCCGGATGTAATAACTATCATTTATCCATTTTTCGTAAATGGCCAGCCGGTGTATGAATCCGGCGGCAACCAGGCTGGTATGGGCGTAAATATTAATGTGCGTTACAATCGCGTGTCGGATGTTTGGAATCTAATCAGCCAGCAGTACCAATCTTCTTCCTATGAAGCTGAAACTGATTTTGATGCCTTACTCAAGTATGTCACTGCCGGCAATCAAGGTTACCCCGTGCCGTTGATGTACCCAGAAACTGATAATGGCATGCAAAAAACAGAATTGCAGTTAGGCACGCCTCAGTTAGGCTACATGCACTACTGGACTTACCTGAACAATGAAAATCAGGAATTATTCTTGCCCGCCTTGGTTTTCCCTGTTCTGAATCCGCCTACGGAAGCTTATGCTTACCTGCCAAAGCAAGTGGTGATACCTCTAGTTAAAGAATACTTGCAAAGCAGTTACCCAATTGATGGCCCAATTAGGATAATGCCTGCCTCGCCGGCAGGCGGGCCGGCCGTGCCCATGACCGAACCAGGTGCTACAGGTTCGGGTAGTTCATCTGCTGGCTCAGCTGGGCCAGCCATAGAGCCAGCGCAGTAATAATGTATTTGTTACTTCTCTAGAAGTTTTGTCGCAGAGGGTGGGGGCTCAGAGTTGCGATGCCCGCCCCCTACCCTCTGCACTCCCACCCCTGGCACGCTATGGAGGAGTGCGCCATGGTGAGGACAAACGAACTTGCTATGCGGAGCGACCTGAAACACGCAAGTTCTGAGGTCCTCACTCAGGCTCCAGAAATCAATATTTTTGCCGCCATGTTGAAGTGGCAGTGCAGCGCGGAAGCGAAGCAAACGTCCGATGAATGCGTGCTGTGGCCGTTCAGCATAGCATTCATCAGTGAGCGTCGCGAGCACTGCCTGACACGTAGACCTGTGCGGCGACTCTTGCGCTACTTCTTTAGAGAAGTAGGAATGTACCCTCTGCCAATAGTTTTTCTAGAGAAGTTACGCAGTCTATAAGGTATAATAACCAATATGGATTTTGGCTTAAGCGTGGCAGCCCTCATCGCTCCGGCTTTTATTGCCGGGGTGCTGATGTTTCTCGCCCCTTGTACTTTGCCGCTGGTACCTGGTTACATCGCTTTTATCAGCGGCGTGTCTTTAGGGGAATTGCAAAAACCACAATTGCCAGCCAGCCTGAGACAGCGGGTTATTATCAACAGCCTTTATTATGTTGTTGGCTTCAGTCTGGTTTTTATAATTTTAGGCAGTGTTTTTGGCTCACTCGGCTCTTGGTTAGGGGCCAACAGATTATTACTAGCGCGTTTGGGCGGAATAGTGGTGGTGTTTTTTGGTTTGTACTTGATGGGTCTTATAAAATTACCGGCGCTTTTAGCTGAACACCGATTTAATTTAGAGCGATTCTTAAAACCAGGGCACCGAGGTGCTTCATTCCTGTTTGGTGCAACTTTTGCTTTTGGTTGGACGCCTTGCATTGGCCCCATCTTAGCCTCGGTTTTACTGTTAGCTTCCCACACAGCTACAGCTTTATCAGGAGCAGGGTTGTTATTCGTATTTTCCCTAGGCATGGCCTTGCCGTTTTTACTGGTGGCTTGGGCAATCGGGGCATCTGCTAATTATTTACATAAGCTGGGCAAATATTTACCTATCATTTCCATTATGGGTGGGGCCTTGCTCGTATTTATGGGCGTGTTGATCTTAACCGATAAATTCGGCTTATGGCTGCAATTTTCCTACCAGCTGTTTGATTTTATAAATTACAACGCCCTGCTTAAGTATTTGTAGTATGGAATTTATTTATGCCGTTATTTTAGGAGTAGTGGAGGGGGTTACCGAATTC
>LCEZ01000025.1 GCA_000995845.1 Parcubacteria group bacterium GW2011_GWD2_43_10
ACAACAACCTTGAACACTGTGGTTTAAATGGAAAAACGCCAAATGAAATGCTAGAATTATTATCAATCAACAAACCGACAAATGTCTGTGGTTAAAACACTTTTTAAAAAACCAATTAACCAACGCCTGGGCCGCGGTAAACCGGCTGTAATATCTTTTGCCAACGCAAATGAGCTAGCTCGCGTTCCTGTTCAGTATTGGGCCATGAAGATGTAGCCGCCACTTTAATTCCCCAAGCATAAGCTAAAGTATTAGCAACGGTGCAGACCAGGCGCGATTGGGAAAAACTGCCCCCTCCCTGAACTACTATGATCCCCTTTAACTTCTGCGGGGGTTTGCCTATAAATTCAACCAAACTGGTTAATAATTTTTCAGTTCGGCTGCCGTTCTTTATTAAGCGCTGGCTGATTATTTGCCCAGACTTATTTATTAAAGCAATAAACAAATCACGGCTAGAGACGCCGTCAATATATAAATATATTTGGCTGCTAGTTTTTCCGGCCACAAATTATAACCAGCGACGACGCTTAAAATACCAGCCCATGGCTATAACAATTACTACCATTAACGATAATGCCCAGGGGTATCCCCAATGAAAATATATTTCTGGTAAATAACGGAAATTCATGCCGTAAATTCCAGTTACAACCGTTAACGGCAAAATTATAACCGTCACAATCGTCAAGACTTTCATAATCTCATTCAACCTATTAGATACCACTGATAAATGAGCCTCCAGGGTTGATGACAAAACATCACGGAAGGAATCCAGCATTTCCGTGATGCGGAAAAGCCGATCGTAGATATCTCTGAAGTAGACTGAAGCGCCCGCTGAAATTTGACTAAACTCATTACGCGATAACCGAGAGAAGATATCCCGTTGCGGTGTTAGTAAACGCCTAAGAGTAGTAATTTTCTTCTTGGAGATTAAAAACTGATTAATCAATTTTGTACTCTCCATTTCGCCGCCGCGCCTGTTCCACTTAAAAACAGAATCTTCCATGGCATCAATGGCGTTGTCCAATTCATCCAACATCGGGAAATATTCATCCACATAACGGCTGGCTAAAACCTGAAAAAGCATGCTGGCAGATTCTATGCCCTGCATGGCTCCAGACAACAGGTGCTGCTGGGCAATTTCCAAAACGCGTGACGACTTTTGGTGCACAGTGACTAAATGTTTGCCAACAATAAAGAAATCAACCTCAGTTGTTGGCTGATATTTATTGTCGGCTTCAAGGGTATGCAAAATTACAAACAGATAATTTGTAAACTGCTCTATTTTAGGATAATGAACTTCATCAAAACAATCTTCAATGGACAAACGATGAAGCTTAAAAACATCAGCTAAGACTTTGGCCTCCTCTTTGGTCGGAGAAGTAAAATCAGTCCAGGTAATTTCTTTGCTCGCCAAAAACTTCTTAACGTCAGTACTATTAGGATTTTTGAAGGCGCGAGGCTTGGCGCCTAAGGTACATAAAGTAATCATACTATTAAGGTTCGTTTAATTCATCTACCACTACCATTTGCGGACTATTGAGAATGCCTAGTAAAAACTTATCCCCCAAGCCCCGGCGTTCGTTATATTCACGCAAAGATAGCAGAGTATAATTAACTTCCTTGCCTACTTCCCGCTGGAAACGCTCAATCGCCCGCACTAGCACACTCCGATCAACCTTGCCTACTACCAGTATATCAGTTAAGGGCTGTTTGGCATTGGTAAATATGCCCGTTAAGGCCAAATACTTAACCTTGCCTGATTCTCTTATTTTCTTAATCAAATCCTGCTCCATTAACAGCTGAGATTTCAATATCACTGCCTTGAGCTCAGCTGCTAGAACAAAGCCAGTGTTCAGCTGATAATACTTTTTATCCTGCTCGGCTGTGGCTTCCACAATGCCTAAACTAGCTAAATTCGCCAATTCTCGCCTGACCGAATTAAGCTGCTCATCAACCTTGCGGCTGATTTCCCTGACATAAAATGGTGTGGTCGGATTAGTTAAAAACAACCGCAGTAATTTTACTCTTGTTCTGGAACCAAAGAGCTGTTCTAACATGTTTTTTGAAAAAGGCTATTGTCAAAGCTCCCGCCAATAATTTAATCTGAAACAAGGCGTGAGGTGTTAGTTCATAATCAGCTATAGTATACTTAACTATATAAAGAAGGTAAAGCACCATGACCACTAATAAATTTCCTGTAACCACTAAAGTAGCGACCCTAGCCTTGCCCACAAGAGAAGCACATGTGGCGGCCACAGTTTGGCCCGGGCCTCGGGGTATGCTGCTTTTTTTAGCTGAACTGAATTTAGCGCCGCAGACCAGGCAGGAATTCCTGCAAAAAATAAATGGGGAAATTGAACGAGTTTGGCAGGAAGTTAAATTAATGCCCCAGTCAGCCGATGAAATTTTGGAAACTATTATTGTACCGATTAATAATCAGTTAGCCAGCAGCGAAAGGTTGTTGGGCAATCCCCTCTCGCCCCGCTACCAAATGCTCTTAGCTTATTTGTCGGGACAAAAAATTGCTTTGGCTGAATTGGGTTTAATTGATGCTTTTGTTATCAGCCCAAATAAACTTAACAATGTACTGGTTGCCAGCAGCCAGCACCGCGGCCGCAAACAAAGCGGGACTTTTGACAATTTAATATCCGGCGAGTTAATACCTGGGGAAAATTTGCTCTTGGCCACACCAGCTTTAACTGATTATTTTTCCTGGGATCGCCTCCGGCAGTTGATATCAGACCGGGCTCCAGGACAGGCTTTACGCGAAATTGAAAGATACATGCTGCAATTAAAAAACCACCCGCCCTTGGGGTTAATATGTTTAAAGATGTCATTGGCTAGCGACATTGAAAGTACTGATTCATCAATTAGCCATCTCCTGAATACCCAGGCTCAAACTGATTCATTGCTGCAACCTAAGTTAATCTCCTACCTGAAAAGCAAATTTACCCGAGGTAAGGCTACAGCTAATAAATTTACCACCACTGAAAGCACCGGGCTGACTAAACCAATAACTAGTACGAAAGAAAAGCCAGCTGGGGGCTTAACCCTAATTTTTGGTAAGATCAGCCGCGGTTTTAAGCGCTTGGCCTGGCTCGGTAGCCGAGAAAGCGCCAAGGTGACAATCGCCTGGTGGCTGGAGGCTAAAATTATCCAATGGCGCCGGTTAGCCAAGTCTAAACGCGCAATCTTGCTGCTGGGCTTAGTTATATTGCTGGCTTTCTCACAAAGTATTGTAAATCTTGGCCGGAATCGTATTAAATCAGTGGATAGTGAATATTATAATCAATTAGTTACTGAGATTACTGAAAAACAAGCCGAAATTGAAGGCGTCTTAATTTATGGCGATCATGACAAAGCTTTAATACTATTTAACGAGGCTAAAGCGAAACTGGAACAACTACCCCATAATACCTCCTCTCGCCAAGAACAGTGGCAGGCTTTGCAGGCAAATCTAAGTCTGCTGGCTCGCCGGCTGCAGTACTTAAACGAAGTAACTAATCCTGAGGCGTGGAGTCAATTGCCAGCGCCTACTAACAATCAATCTTGGGGTCAACTAGCAGCTTTGGGCAATCAGATAATTGTCATTGGCTCAAAAGACAAACTACTAACTTTGTCAGCGGATGGCAAGGTAAAGGATACTATTTCACTGCCAGGTGAACTTAGTAACACCACCAAAACTATACCCCTACAAAATGATTTACTATTAATTAACCAAGATAATAAAACCGGACTTTATACTGCTAGTACTAATAAAATAAGCGTGCTGACACAAAATCTGGAACTACAAGACGGCGGTTGGTATCAAGGTGGCATTTATTACTTAAGCCAAACCAGCCGTACAATTTGGCGCGCCGGGCTTCAGGGCACTACCCTAGCCTCACCAACCCGCTGGTTGCGCTCGTCCCAGGGTGAATTGCCTAATGCCATAAGCTTAATTGTAGATGGTTCCATTTATGTTGCTACTGCAACTGGTGTAGAAAAATATAATCGTGGCCTTAAGCAAGATTTCAACATCGCGCCAGTTAATCCGCCATTAAATGCCATTACAAAAATATATACAGCAAGCGACACTGATTATCTCTACTTATGGGAAAAAAATAATAAGCGCTTGGTAGTTTATGACAAAACTGGCAAACTTATTATTCAAATTACCTTGCCAACCTTAGAATCTACTACCGCCGTGGCGATTGATGGGGTTAATAAGCTTTTATATGTGCTCTCGGGCAACACTATTTACCGGGTGCCAATTCTTGCTCCAGTCACCAGATAATCTTACAAATGAAACTCCACGGTTTTACAGCCGTGGTTTTAGTTAAGGTATTGAAGGCATATAAAAACATCCGCCGCGGGCGGATGTTTTTATTAACATTTACTTCAATGTTACCTTGGCGCCGGCTTCTTCCAGTTTTTTCTTAATAGTTTCAGACTCTTCCTTGGTGGCTCCTTCTTTCACCATTTTAGGAGCACCGTCAACCATGTCCTTAGCTTCTTTAAGCCCAAGGGTGGTGACTTCGCGTAAAGCCTTAATAACATTTATCTTGGTGGCACCGGAATCAGTCAGCTCAATATTAAATGTACTCTTCTCTTCCTCAGCGGCGGCACTAGCTGCTGGGGCACCAGCGGCGGCCATCATTACTGGCGCGGCGGCGGAAACGCCGAACTTTTCCTCCAAGACTTTGACTAACTCAGCCAGGTCAATGACGGAAAGTTTCTCAATCTCGCTAACGAGCTTTTGAAACTTTTCCGGAACTTCAACTATCTTTTTTTCATCAGACATAGTATAAATAAATTAAAATTTAAAAATTAAATATTAAAAATAGTAATAATTTTACATTTTGCTCTTTGCATTTTGCATGGCAGTTAACACCTGAATTAAGCCGCGCAAATTGCCTTGCAGTACATTAACTAAGCCTGTTAAAGGTGCGGTTAATGAACCAACAACCTGCCCGAGTAATTCCTGCTTGCCTGGCAGCTGCGCCAAAGCTTTCACCTTCGCCTCATCTACATAATTATGCCCCAAGATTCCGCCTAAAACCTTTAACTTATCAAACTTTTTAGTAAAACCAACAATTGTTTTAGCAGGGGTCACCTCATCATCAGGGCTGACCGCCACACTAATACTGCCAGCGAGCTTATCCACTGACACTTCTTTAAAGCCAGCATCAGTTAAACCGCGCTTTAGTAATGTTCTTTTAACCACTTCATAATAAATACCGGCTTTTCTAAGTTCTCGGCGCATCTCTTGTAACTCTTTAACCAGCAATCCGGTAAAATCAGCAAACACAATCCCCTTTCCCTGACGCAGATTATCTGTTAGGCGGGCGACCGAACTTTCTTTAACCGCACGTGTTTTTGCCATATATATATTTAAATTAAAAAATCTGTGGATATAAACCACAGACGATGCACTTGCCAATAAAGCTGGCATTTTTGCCTCGGCAGGCCCCCAATTTGGGCTTAATCCGCCTGGGGCGGAACCTACTGTCTGTGGCCATTAAATTGTGAAAATATGATAACATGGACGGGAAAAAGCGTCAAGAATAAACCCCTCAAAGACTGGGTCTTTAAGGGGTTTTAGAATAATTTCAATTAATTAATTTATTACATAGGACTAGCCTGGTAAGGTATAAAAGGAATCAAATGAAAATTTAGTTCCTTCAAATTATCATGGGCTATAATGATCGGCTTGTTTACTGGGTACTTACCGGGAGATAATACCGGATTTAGATGAGGATTAAGCAGTTTAAAAGTATCATAGTCTAGGTTATTATCCTGACAAAGATTTACGAGCTTGGTTGGTTTTTTAATTACCATGTATTCTTCCCGTGATTTGGGTAAAGGATCCATTTGTTTTAACCATGATCTAAGATCCATAATATCACGGTTAAAAATATAGCTCAGGGCTATAATGCGAAATACATAATAATATGTTTCCTTTGGCACCGCCAGATCAACAAAGTCCGACACTCCTTGCTGTTTAAGTTTTGCTTTAACAGCATTCTCACCGTGATTATATGAAGCTAAGGCTAAGGGCCAATCATCAAAATAGGAATAAAGTATTTTTAAATACTTACACGCCGCTTTAACTGATTTGATTGGATTTTTCCTTTCATCATATAAACTATTAACTGCCAGATAAAAATCCCTCGCAGTGGATATAATAAATTGTGGTAATCCGGCAGCCTTAGCCCAGGATACTATAACTGGATCAAGCCCGCTTTCTTGAACAAATAAATATTCCAGATCTGTAGGCAAACCCTCGGCTAATAAAGCCGATTCAATCATGGGCTGATACCTGCCAAGTTTTTGGTATTTATCATAAAGCCAGCCATCAAGATTACGAAAATGAAAAACTGCTTCTTGCAAACGTTCTCTAAATACCCGATCAGCTAATGGATAAGCTACCTTACAGAAAATCACAGTATCATTGGCGTGTAACTGCCAAGGTTTTGAATCAACCCGGCGGGCCAGGCTATCTTGTGACTTTTTCTGGTTATCTTGTGATAACTCTAAGCGAGCAAAGCGCTCATCATATTTATTTTCCAAGGAAGCATTAATAATTAATGCCAAGGCAAGCATGCCTAAAACTACAACTACAGCAAAGGCTGCTAATCTTGTAAAGATCATCTTATTACCTCTAAATTGTTAATAATACGTTTTTTAATTGCCTACATCCTACCGTGCCCACCAGAATTTGCAAGCACCTCATATCTTACTATTATAACTTACGTCAAATATGTCCGGCCGGACATATTTGACGTAGTATAATAAACTTTAAATTATTTACTTTGGGGATATCAGGAAATCGGTAGCTTGATATACATTTACCCATTTACCAACCTTAGCGCTTCTAATGAAGTTGGCTACCACATCATAGGAATTAAGCTGACTAACCCAGACGCTCTGCTGCAACTTTTTAAAACCTCCCACTTTCAACATCTTCCGCCACAAACGGCGCTCGACCGACATCTGCTCTGGTATATCAAATACAACCACAGTAAACCAGCCTTTACGATGGGGTAATGATTCGCGCCAAGTACGAGCCTGATTATAACTCCTACCTTTTTCAGTCAACTCTAAACTGAATTTATTACCCACTCGATGAATATCTATATATTTCCGACGCTGAAGCTCACTTAACTTCCTTCTTAATTCTGCTTGGTTATGAATCTTCTTTAATTCGGCTACATATCCCCTACCACCACGACCATAAGCTGAGCCATATCTTGAAGCGATGGCTGACCAAAGCTTCCCAAAATCAACCACTGACTCACCTAAATCACGTATTAAAGCAAGGATAACTTTGGTTAAGGGCTGTGATGATCGCTTATTCATAGTGCATTAAAGATTAGCAAACCATACCTAATACGTCAAAAGTGTCCGGCCGGACACTTTTGACGTAGGATATTTGAATATATACTCTTTAATATATTTGTATTGTAATCAAATATATTTTCAGGCAGTGATTATTTTAGAATTGCTTACGGCGTAGCGCCGCCCCCACCGCCACCTTCACCGCCACCTGATTCACTAGCACTACTGGCTCGCCATAGCTCTACTCTACTAGTTGGTGTACCACCGCTCAAATAAACTGATACACCAGGAGAACCGGAAGCTAAAGATGAATCAGTGGTTTGGTTACGCAATACGCCATTTATATAGGCTTTAAGTGTTGTACCTGAAACTTCCAACCTAATGGTATCAGTGGCAGTCGGGTACGGAGTACTTAAGTCCAAAAGCACTGTAGGTGTACCGCTAACAACTTTAAATATCTCAAACGAAGTAGTGGTAGCCCTCAGTCCGTAGAAATTACTGGCGTCAGCGACTCTGACCGCGGCAATGACCTGATGACTAGCGGGTAAGGCAGACATAATAACTTCGCTGTACTGATTATTACTCAAGCTACTTCCACTCCAATAAACCAGGTTGTAAGCATCTGCCGTAGCACCACCAAAGTCAGAGCTACTGTAAATTTGGGGCGTGCCGGCAACAACTGTCCAGTTACTACCCAAAGATACCCGCTCAAAGTCATCACAAAGTCCACTGGAGCCTTCACAGGAAACGCCACCCGAACCACCACCCTGTACATTCAAGCTACCACCATGCCAGTACTCAATGCGCGAAGTGGGACCTTGATCAGCACGGAAGGTGTACGCGCCATTAGCACCGGAAGTAAATGAGGTATCAGTGGTAGTACCACGCAATGAACCATTGCGGTAGGCACGGAGGGTACTACCTTCCGCTTCCAAACGAATGGTATCACCTGCCACGGGGTACGGTGTACTCAGATCAACCAAAGTTGCTCCACTACCACCAACAAATTCCCGAAGTAAGAATGAAGCTCCATCTGAAACTAAAGCATAGAAGTTATCACCGTTACTAAGTCTGACCACTGCTGCTACCTGATCATTGGTGGTAAAAGAAGTAATAGTAATTTCACTGAATTGATCATTGCCGAAGGTTGCCGCAGTCCAGGTAGCCAGACAACGCACATTTGTAGAGCCACCACCAAAATCAGAACTATTAAATATCTCTGGCACGCAGGCGGTGTGACTAGTGTTCCAGTTACTGCCTAAGGCAGGGCCAGCTCGTTCAAATGTATCGGTGCCTTCGTAGTACTGCGGAGTACCGCCGCCTTGACCTAAATACGGGTCACCAGAACCTCGGCTTACAAAACGCCAGCAAGTGCCATTGTTGCCAAAATCAGAGTTGGTTTCGCTCAAATTAGTATTATTGGTGCCGCCCTGACAACCGG
>LCEZ01000026.1 GCA_000995845.1 Parcubacteria group bacterium GW2011_GWD2_43_10
ATGTCCGGCCGGACATAAACATACCACCTGCAGTATTGCCATGTGATGTGCTACTATCTCCGTCAAAATGGTTCGGCCGGACACTTTTGACGACAACAAAAAAATGAGCATAAACCAACATATGACTAATGTAGAACTATATCAACTTAGCGCTGGTTTAAGCCTTGTTCCTCAAGGCTTGACAAAATCCCCCAAATGCGCTATGTTTATATGTTATTTAAGTTCTTTAACAATGGCTGTTTCGTCAGCCATCCGCCACGGCGGATGAGCGCGGAGCGCTCAATAGTCGTACTTCGTTCCCACCATCCTATGGAGGGGAGAAGCAAATAGTCACAGCCGTTCATTGGTGAAAACTAGTGATCCGCTCAAGTCTGTTCGTCGGTATATCGCCTTCGCCTGCCTGCCGGTAGGCAGGGGCAAAGGTATACTAATTCTCCTTCAGGGTAGTGGGAATGAAATTAATCAAAAACAAAACAGGAGTACTAATAATGAACAAGCAACTATTATTAACCGCTTGTGCCGTAGTTATTATCAGTATCATGACAATAGTGGGAATAAATATACTCTCACAATCAACCGAACAATCGGAAACAACAGTGTACTGCATAGTCACTGATAATCCAGTATGGGGCCAAGGAATTGGCCAGGCTGGCGCCCAAAGGCTAGATAACGGATGTGAGCTTAATGTATTCTTTAATAATTCCAAGATTAAACTTGGAACGCTAGTAAGAGTTGTCGTGCAACCTAACGCAACCGACTCTCTTTACGCTGAGCCATATATACAATAAATTTTTTAAAACCCAAAAATCCCCCGGCGCCGTGGGCTAATACGGGCAAAGGAGAATTAAAATGAGATTGTATTCCCGGCATGAAGGGATTAAAATGGAAAGAACTTCCTGTTATAGTTTATACTGTAGGCTTTGGACCGCCGCAGTCATAATCAGCGTTATTTTATATATTGCTCTATAGCAACAAACGCAGCAAAAAATTCTGGACTCCACAAATTGGGGTCCTTTTTTATTCCCTTGAAAAAAATCCCTATTTCTGCTAGGTTTAGGCAAACTTGACTTTTTTAAAATTTGAGCTAAAGTATGTAAAATTGCATACATAATAAATAACCTTTTTCTTTAACAATTAGAGGTAAAAATGCGTTACTTACTAGTACTTATCGTATGCCTTGCCTTCCCTGCCTTGTCGCAAACCACCTCTGATTCAATCCCAATGGATCACAGGCTGGTTATATCAGCGATGCTTAGAACCTACTCGCTTCACCAAGGTGGAAAAGTTAATTTCTCCGTATCAGAAAAATCAGAATTCTTAAGGTCATGGTCATTTTATTTAAATGATTATCTGCCCGATATTAACCTGTCCGATAACCGTTTATCTCATCTCGCCACCCAAACCAAAAATGTACTTACCATAGGTTTTATGGATGCGTCTTTAAAAGGCGGGTGGGCAGAGCGCTATAATCACTATGAGAATTTTTGGCGATCAGGGCTGATGGGGGGTCATGGTTATGGTGAGATCATAACCGGCCTACTGGTAGCTTCTAGCCTAGAGTATGGCCTCAGGAATGGAGACAACAATCTGTGGAAATGCGGTTTGCTTTTCCTGAGTCAAGCTACGCTCGCGAGTGTACTTGAACATGCGGGTTACTGGATTTTTGTGAATTCTAGTATTCCTATTCAGGCACCTAACGGTGAATATTACGGTTGGCGCAATGAACCGCGTTGGCGTTACGGTCTTGGCAATAACGATGCCAACTGGATGATAAATACACCAGCTGGCTGGGTGAATGGCATCATTTACGACGATCCACCGCCCAAAGTAAGAAAAGAATCAGTTTTTCTTTCCCTACCTATTCTCTACGCCTGTTCCTATCTTCTCTTACTACCAGGTGATCTCAAGGCCCCTAAAGAAAATAAAATTATCAACTTTGAACCAACTATCTACTTTGATGGGGCTAATGCTCAACCAGGCCCAGGCTTATACTTTAGCTCATTAAAAATGGGCCTGAGCTGGCGGCAAAAAATTGGTACAGGAGTTACAAGCGAGATACTCTTTTACACTTCTGAGGAATTTTCGCCTCGGATAAACTTGTCATTAGTACTGCCTACTTTGATATTGCAAACAAAATTAGGTGGGGTAAACCAAGGTAAAAATATTAGCCTGCTAGGAGGCGAAATATTCTTTTCTAGCGGCCAAAAGTATTTCGGCTTAGGCTATGCCAAACCAACAATATATTTTTTTTGCAACTGGATAATTCTGTAAAAGGATAGATTAAAAAATCTGTCCTTTTTTATTACCTTGAAAAAAATCCCTTTTTCTGCTAGGCTTGGGCGCATGGATGATCGTAGAACTTCATGCGTAATTCGGGCCTAAATTCATCCATTTTGATTTTTGATATTTGAATTTTGCATTTAAAAAACCTGGTTTTACAGAACAATCCTGAGGCGGATCTAACTATGTTGGAATTGGCTTATGATTTTGCCAATAAAGCACATGCCGGGCAAAAACGGCTAGATGGCACGGATTATATTACTCACTCCCTAGCGACTGCACTCACTTTAGCCAAAATGAACTTGGACCAAGATACTATAATTGCCGGCCTGCTTCATGATGTGCCAGAAGATACCGCCATCCCTCTAGAAGAAGTGGAAAAGAATTTTGGCCCACAAGTTGGCAAGTTAGTTAGGGGCGTTACTAAATTGGGCAAAATAAAATATCGCGGCCTGGAACGTTATGCTGAAAATTTACGCAAAATGTTTGTGGCTATGGCTGAAGATGTAAGGGTGGTTATTATTAAGCTGACTGACCGGCTGCATAATTTAGAAACCTTGGATTCGCTACCGCCAGTCAAGCAACAGCGCATTGCCCGCGAGACTTTGGAAATTTACGCCCCTATTGCCAATCGCTTAGGTATTGGCGAACTTAAGGGTGAATTGGAGGATCTGGCTTTCCGCTATGTTTACCCAGAAGAATACACCTGGGTGGTGAAGCAATCAAAAACCAGATTGGAAGATCAGCTGGCTTATATTAATGAAGTAATTGAAAAACTCAAAGAGCTGTTACAAAAAAATGGAGTTAAGTTTATCTCAATTCACGGCCGGATGAAACATCTTTATTCGCTATACCGCAAGCTACAACGCAAGGATATGGATATTTCAAAGGTATATGACTTGGTGGCGGTGCGCATTATCGTAAATAATGAAGCTGATTGTTATCATGTGCTGGGGCTACTGCACAGCCAATGGAAGCCATTGCCTGGACGCATTAAAGATTACATCGCCCA
This sequence comes from Parcubacteria group bacterium GW2011_GWD2_43_10, assembly GCA_000995845.1. Lineage (GTDB taxonomy): Bacteria > Patescibacteriota > Patescibacteriia > Veblenbacterales > UBA10138 > UBA10138. Next base: position 3,293 of record LCEZ01000026.1, read on the forward strand.
GCCCAAACCTAATGGTTATCGGAGTTTACACACCACTGTTTTTGGCGAAGCTGGCAGAATTGTTGAATTCCAAATCCGAGATACTGAGATGCATGATCACGCTGAATATGGTATTGCTGCTCACTGGCATTATAAAGAAGGCCGCCAAGCCGAGCTTAAACTGCCACCAGAACAACTAAAATGGATTACGGAGCTGCTACAATGGCAAAAAGAAATTTCTGATAATGAACAATATTTGGATAGCCTAAAACTGGATATATTCCAGAACAGGATTTTTGTATTTACGCCTAAAGGCGACGTTATAGATTTGCCCGAGGATGCCACGCCGGTTGATTTTGCTTATTATATTCACTCTGATATTGGCAACCGCTGTACCGGTGCGCGGATAAACGAAAAAATGAGCCCACTGGATACGATGCTGAAAAGCGGTGATTTAGTGGAAATAATCGTGGATAAAAACCGCGCCGGCCCAGCGGAAGATTGGCTAAAGTTTGCTAAAACCAATATGGCGCGCACTCATATAAAATCTTTCCTCAAGAAAAAACGAGGCGGCCTAGCTAAAATATTTAGCCGGCGTCAAGCCAAAACAACAAACCCGTCCTAAATTGGTTAAAGCCGGACGAGTTCGTTGTTTTGATAGCTTAGTTTGGTTCTATCTATCTAGCTTACTCATTAAGTCAGCTAATTCTTCTTGTGAATAAAAAACAATTTCAATCAACCCGCGCTGGGGCGTACCGCGGATTTTTACCCTAGTGCCCAACTTAGCCTGCAGCCGCTGTTCCAAATTCCTTAATTCTGGTGAAACTGTGCCAACTCGACGCTGGTGAGAGCGAACACGCACACCCTGGGCCTTAAGTTCAGCCAAATGCACTGGTAAGCCTTCCCGAACTATTGAGGCAAAAAACTTTTCCTGCTCAGCCTGTGTAGGTAAGCTTAATATTACTTTAGCATGCCCGACGGTAATTCGCCCCTCCTGCAGTGCCTGCTGAATGGCTGGGGATAAGGTCAAAAGCCTTTCAATATTAGCTACTTGGGAACGGGATTTGCCCACCTGTTTGGCAACTTGCTCCTGGGTTAAATTGAATTCATCTTGTAATCGGCGATAAGCCGCCGCTTCTTCTAAGGGGTTCAAATTCTGTCGCTGAATATTTTCCACCAAAGCTAATTCCAATCTTTCTTGCTCCCCGGTTTGACGAATTATCACCGGCACTTCAGTTAACCCGGCTTGTTGAGCGGCTCGCCAGCGCCTTTCCCCCACCACCAGCTGATAGCGACCATTGGCTAAAAGTGTAACCACCAACGGCTGTAAAATCCCATGCACTTTAATAGAAGCCACTAATTCACTTAAGCCCGCCTCATCAAATTGTTTACGGGGCTGTTGTTTGTTGGGTTCTATCAGCTGCAACGAAATCTTTTGCACATTAGAGGCACTGGCTGGCACTGATTGCACATGAACAGTTTCACTAACACTGGTTTTTGGCTCATCTCCTATCCGCTTACTCGGGATAAGTGCACTTAAACCTTTACCTAATTGAAATGATTTTGCCATACTTAGAAAATCAAAAAGCAAATATCAAAAATCAAAACTATGGATTATTGAATAAATACTCTTTTGCCGCCCTGTCGTAGTGTCAGCTACAGAGCGGAAGACGCCTGAGCGCCCGGTACCACCGTGTTGTAGCTGCTGGCGCATAGGCGGAACCAGTGAAGGCGGCGAGCACTGCCTGACACGAAGACCGGCGTGGCGACTTTTGTGCCACTTTTCTAGAAAAGTGGCTAAAATATAATTTGTTATTGTACTGGGCATAACTATAAAGCCGGCTGTTCAAATAAACTTAAAAATTCTTGAGCTAAAGCCTGGTAAGCTTCAGCCCCGCGTGAATGAGAATCATATAAAGCAATAGGTTGGCCAAAACTTGGTGCTTCCGCTAACTTAACATTGCGTGGAATCATGGTAGCAAATAATTTATTAGGAAAATGAGTTTTAAGTTCTTCCACTACGGCACCAGCTAATCTGTTCCTGCCATCATACATTGTAACAAATGCCCCCAAAACCTGTAAGTTAGGATTCAATCCTTGCTGCACTAAATTTATAGTATTAAGCAATTGTCCTAGGCCTTCCAAAGAATAGTATTCTGCCTGCAATGGTATTAATACCCGATCTGCTGCGACCAGGGCATTAATGGTCAATAATCCTAAACTAGGCGGGCAATCTATTAAAACAATGTCATAATCAGGCAATAAATTGCTTAGAGCTTTTTGCAAACGATATTCGCGCTCATCAGCATTCACTAATTCTACAGCCGCACCGGCTAAATCAGCATGAGCTGGCATTAGCCACAACCTTTCTAAAGCAGAGGCTTTTACAGAATCTATTGCCTTGTCCGGCTCAATCAAAGCATGATATACATGTTTATCCCCTTCAGCTAAACGCACACCCAGGCCGGCCGAAGCATTGGCCTGCGGATCAAAATCAACTAATAAAACTCGCTTGCCGGCACGAGCGAGGTAAGCGGCCAAGTTAACAGCGGTCGTGGTCTTGCCTACCCCACCTTTTTGGTTAGCGAGCGCTATAGTTATTGGCATAAATATACCTTAATTATACTTTTTGAAACACGCTTTGACAATTTACGTTATTATAACTATGATTGGGTGTGCTTTTAGTTAGGGGCGAGTGGGTCAAAAGCGAAATAGTGTAGCTTTTGACGGGCAGTCAAAAACTGCCCGGGCCGACACGAGCCTCTACTTTTTGCTCAAGACTGGTGTCGAGATTTTAACAACTTGGGCGAGTGGCGGAACTGGTATACGCGCAGGTCTCAAAAACCTGTGGGCGCAAGCTCTTGAGGGTTCGATTCCCTCCTCGCCCACCAAATTATTACAAGAGTGAACCAACTACTTGGTTCGCACGAGGGAAGCGAACGCCGAAGCCATGTCCGTTCAGTAGTAACGGACCGCAAGGCGGTGGCTAACCCGAGTACGCCGACGGGCGGACGAGAGGTGAGGTTGATTCCCTCCTCCGGCACCAAAAAACCTTATTAGCTCTCTAGTACTAGTTGTGATCTATATACCTATGTCAGCCGAGCAACCAAAAATAGAACAATCAAATAATGAAGCTGAGCTCTCATTGCTATTTGAGCAACAGTACGACAATCCCGAGATAGTAGATATTGATCAACAAAAACTAGAAATTGTTGACCTGCAGCCACCTCAGCCTAAAACTGAGGTGCCAATGGTAATGGTTCCGGGCTGGGCGGCAACACCAGAAGTTCTGCGAGAGAATGCGATCATCTTGGCCAAACTGGGCCGACGAGTAATCCTACCTAATTCACCGCATGGGCTTGAGATAGAAAAAACGACCGGCCGTAATTACCCACTGGCGGAATTAAGAAAAACGGCCGCCCTACTGCAATCAATAGAGCACAAACAATTAAACGAAGTGGACGCAGTTAGTCATTCAGAGGCTGGTATTTTTCTTACCATCGCCGCCCTAGAAAATTCGGACAAGTTTAGAAACCTTGTGCTTGTTTCCCCGGCCGGCCTTACCGGTAAAGATTCTTTTTCCCGTCTGGCGAGCGGCTTCTCCCATGATATTGCCGGCCAAACCGTAAAGGCTCTGCTCCATGAACCAAACCATCTGGGTAAAATCGGCACAGCTTTTTGGGAAGCCATGAAAGCCATTGCCAGCGATCCAAAAAAGACCTGGGAGGAAGTAATGGCTATGGTCAATTATCAAATACCGGAATTATTAGCGGAGCTCAAACAGCAAGGACATGGCATTTCAATTATCCACGGCGCTCAAGACAAAGCCTTCCCGATGGAGCGCGTGCAGCAAATGGTAAACTCTGGTTTGGTAGATGGTTTTATTTCCGTAAAAGGGTCACACAATGAACTCTACCTGAATCCGCAACCGATAACCGAATGGGTGGATCATCTGTTAGACGCCATGGAAAAAAAGACTCCTAAGTGATCTGGTCAAAAATAAGTTACCGCTTGCCAAATTTTATATATTAGTTTATTATGCGAGAGCTAACGACGCGGGGTGGAGAAGTGGCATCTCGCCTGGCTCATAACCAGGAGATCGCGGGTTCAAGTCCCGCCCCCGCAACCAAGAAATTTTTGCATGGCCCAAATTGGGCCATGCGTTGTAAACTGAAAGGTACGGCAGGATAGCTTCACCCTTCGGGTGACCACTCGTAGGGTGGCAGTTTCCGCCCAAGGCGGATCAGCCTCGGGCTGAGGTTACTCCTCGGTAAACTCGGGGCACAGAGCGAGGGACTTTCACCCCGCCACAATTTCACATAGAATATCTGGTACGAGGCGGAGTAGCTCAGGTAGTTAGAGCGAGGGACTCATAAGCCCTAGGTCGGTGGTGCAAGTCCACCCTCCGCTACCATGTACTCACAGAAATTGTGGTGGGGCAAGTAAGCCCTAGGTCGTGGGGTCGAAGCGTAAGCGAGAATACAACTGCTTGTATTCGAGCCGCTGAGACGGGCTGACGCGTTGCCTATGGCCGCAAAGCCCCGGCCCGGAGGGGGATTCCACCCCTGCCTGCGGCAGGCAGGCCTGCTACCAGAACATATAACCTCATGGGTAAATCCATGGGGTTATATGTTATAATGATGATATACAATACTTAAATTGAAAGGGGGTGAGCATTATGATGGGTCATAATAAGGGCCTTCATATGGTGACATGGATTTTGGTGATTGTTGGCGGCTTGAATTGGCTCTTGGTTGGTTTATTTAGCTGGGATATTGGTCAAATTTTTGGCGGTATGAATTCAATGATATCAAGAATAATTTATATCCTGGTAGGGGTGGCGGCTATTTATGAACTTGTTTATCACAAAAAAACCTGCAAAGTCTGCGAGACTATGAGCAGTCCCAGTCAGCCAAGGCCGTCGGCTATGTAAAATAAACTAGCTAATTTATTCAAAAAACCACCCACAAAGGAGGCGGTTTTTTGATTTGTCTTACCTGGCTCTAAAAGCTACAATAATTACAGCTTATCTTAAATCTTATTTTTATTACCTATGTACCTAACAGTCCACGGCACCACTGCCATGCTAATAGCTAGGTCCGTTCCTAACCCGTTTGTGGCATTTTTACTGGCCTTAGCTTCTCATTTTGTTTTGGATTTTATACCCCATGGTGACGAACATCTTTTAAAAGCACATTTCACCCGCGGCCAAACCGCTAGACGGATGTTCGGTGCCGCTTCTTTAGATGGTTTAATTTTGTTGGGCTTTGTGGCTATCTTCCTGTGGGTTGGGCCAACAGTTAATACCTCTACTTTTATCTGGAGCTTAATTGGCGCGCTCTTACCAGATGTTCTACAAGGAATTTACTTTGCTACTGAAACCAAATGGCTAAAACCATTCCAAAATTTTCACCTTGGAATTCATAATGCCTCAAACCATCCTCTTAATTGGCATCAAGGCATGCTGGTGCAATGCCTGGTCTTAACTGCGGTTTGGCTTTTTTCTATATTTTAGCTACTAAAAATTCGTCTAATTGCAACTAAATCAGGACGACGCCAGAGTTTAATTATCGGCACCACCTTAACCTTACCATTGCCATTCACTCCTTTAGCGTGAATGGCTTTTTTATCGCCCACATAAACAGCAACATGCCCAATACCTTGAGGGTATTTTGGGTCATAATGACCATACTCACCAGTGAAAAATAATAAATCACCTGGTTGAAGTAATTCTATTCTTCTTCTAACGGACCTCCCCTGAGCCGCTTGCTCTAAACTGCGACGGGGTAGCTTAATGCCACCTTTTTGATAAAGCCACTGCACTAAACTGGAACAGTCAAACATACGCGGCTGAGCGGTCACTTTGACGCCATAATAATAGGGCCTGCCCACTTGCGCTCTGGCTAAGCGAACTAAGCGCTCAACTTTTGACTTGTTTGTCATATCTAAATTATAGCACCCATGTATTCATCTCAAGTAGCTGATTATTCTCCACTCTGCTAATGTTAAAGTAAATATTAATAATAATGATCATTTAAAATAATCTAGGAGTTATCATGGAAACTATATTAGGGGCAGGCTCGGCTCTGCTCTTTATCTTGGCTGCGCTCTACTTTCAGGGCGTTCTAATTAATATCAGCACTACCCTGTACTTGCACCGTGCCATGACCCATCGAGCGGTCGACTTTAACTGGGTCATCCAGTTTTTCATGCGCTTTGTTATCTGGCTTTGGAATGGAATTCTAGTCAAAGGCTGGACCGGTGTACACATAGTGCATCATGCACATACAGACTTACCGGGTGATCCCCATTCGCCTCACCAGCATGGTGTAATATGCGCACCGGATTTGGTTGGACACTTGCCTATTACCTGGTGGGAGAAGATTATGCTCCGCGTCCTCAAGGTTTGCCCATATGGCTTTGGCATCACCATCAAGAACTATGCCTACTATCTCAAAGCTGCGAGATTACCTAAGATAATTGAGCAGGGGCGTGCACCTCGAGACTGGCTGGAACGCTATTGGTTCAGTCGGGCTCGCTACTTAGGGCCTTTTGTACTTCTACCCTTAAGTCAGGTGGCTTTAGCTTGGTGTTTATTCGGCCCATGGGGCATTCTGCTGGGGCTCTTACTCTGGGCCTTGTTGCTGTTGTGGACGGTCCTATCTGGTGGGATCGTAAATGGCCTCGGGCACTCAGCCGATGAGCGCGATGCACAAACACGTGACTACAGTCGCAATCTGCCTTATTGGTTAAATTGGATCGTAATCGGTGAGCAAAATCACCACGACCATCATAGATATTCCGGCCACTGGTGGTTCGGCCAGCATGATTTTGGAGCCAATATAATAAAGCTCTGCCTTAAACTCAAGCTAGCTAAGGTAAAGGTCATGCCAACTTGAAAACCAATCACAACAATATATAAAAACCCCGTCCAATAATCCACGACGGGGTTTTACTTTTTGCCGCCCCGGTAAAATTTAGCGGCTGATTCTGGTGATACCGGATTAACTACAATTCCTGAGCCTATTTCCACCCCGGCCCAGGCACTGCCGCGCGGGGTTATTTTTATATACAGGTGCTGATCCTCGTCATGCACCACCTGATGAAAATAATAATTGTAAGAAAGGTTGAGCTGGTGCACGATTTTACCAACTACCCGATGCAAAACACGGGCAAATGACAATCGTTCGGCCGGATTTAAATTTGTTACATTATCCAAATGCCGCTTGGGCATTATCCAAATCTCATAATTATAAAGTGAGGCATAGGGCGTAAAGGCTAATATATATTGATCTTCATAAACGCGCCTCGGGCCCTTACTTTCTTCTTTGATAACATCACAATAAACACAACGGCCGGTCTTTAATTTATATGCCTGCACTCGCTGTGATTTGTCCAACAAATGCGGCGGAATAAAGCCCGTGGCAAAAATCTGAGAATGAGCATGCTGCAGCGAAGCCCCGGCCCGGCCACCGTTATTTTTAAAAATTAATATATATTCCANNNTTAGTCCTGGCAGCATACACCTCCAAAATCTTTTCTACCTGGGCTACAGTTAATTCCTCAAGTTGTTTCTTGTGATCAGGCGTTTCTACCACCACCTCTTGTACGCCATAAGCCTTTTTATTATCCAAGGCTACGGCTGGATACTTATTCTTTACAACCTTAATTTGCCAGTTCTCTTTTGGGCCAATTATTAACAAAGCCTTTTCACTTTTAAAACGCGGATGACAAAAAACGCAATGCTCTTTTTTTACCGATTGATGGACTGAAGCTAAATCAAAATTAACATCGCTGCCATGCGGCCTATCTAAACGCCTGGGCGCGATGATGACATACTTATCCTGAATATAATCTTTTCTCAGCTCAGCTGATGACTTGGCCATACCTCAAATTTGGTGATTATTCCAATTGGCGATTTTTAAGCGATAACGCCCAGAACCAGCCAGGGCTATAGCCAAAGCCATGAGCAACAAAACCAGATCAAATTCATAACCCCCGACAAAACCTTTTTTAAAATTAACCGAGATTATGGCCACTACCATAATCACCACTAACCCTAAGCTAAAAAATCTAGCCAGCCAGCCAAACAAAACTGCCACCCCACCTACCAGTTCGGTGGCCGCCACTAAATAAACCATCCAGCCAGGTATGCCAAGACCGGTAAAAAAATTGGTCACGCCATCTAAATTTTGCCATTTTTGCCAGCCGTGAATTATAAAAACAGCGCCTAAACCAATTCGCACCAGCAATAATCCGGCGTCTTGATAGTATGGAATTTTTAAAAGCATAGTCTTAGGTATGAAAGCGCGTTGAACACCCCCTGTTCAACGCGAAAATAAGCTTTAATACAAATATTATACCTAAATTTCGCCTAATTGACCAGTTTTAAACGGGTATTTGCCATCGTATGCTATAATAAAACCCTATGTCTAGGTTCAAATTCATCAAACTGACGATTTATCTGCTGGCGCTGTCGGCTTTATTGCTACCAAAGTTTTTTCTGCAGCCAGTTGCCGCCCAGCCGCCCGCCGCTCCTCAACCTGTTTCTTCTTATCAGGATTTTACTGCTTGGTACTTAGAAAAATATGATCTTGATGAGCTCCCTTTCCGCGCCGCCGCGCTTTTTGATTCAACCAGCGACCAACCACTTTACTATCACCAAGAATCAACCGTCATGCCCACAGCCAGCCTGATTAAAATGGTATCAGCTGGCACTGTGCTTGCTCACCAACCTAATTGGTACACACCCTTAAGCTTCACTGAGGATGACAACGAAGGTTTACTGCGACCTTATGTTGGTAAGTACGATAAATTTTCTTTGCTAAAACTGGAGACTGACGAAAAAATAACTTTGGAGCAAGCTTTTGCCAGTATGCTAATCGGCAGTGCTAACAACGCGGCCGTAAGTGTTGGTCGGGCTGTTGGCCTCAGTCGCGCTGACTTTATTTCAGCGATGCGCCAAACGGCTACTGCCTGGGGAATGACCCAAACAACTATTGATGAGCCCTCAGGCTTATCATTAAATAACACCTCAACGGCGCACGACTTAGCTTTGGCTGCCTGCTATGTTTACACAGATTTTATAGCATCTTTTTATGGCTCTTCGCCTTCTGTAAGTTTTACTACTGCCTTAGGCAATAAAAAAACCGTACAACATACGGTTTATGATGTACGCAATAACCCTTCACGTTTTTTTGGAGCTAAAACCGGCTACCTAACTGAAACCCAATATCACATGGCGGCCGGCATCATCACACCAGGCGGCCATCGGCTTTGCGCTGCTATTCTTACTTCACCAACCCGCGCCGAATCCGAACACGCCATGAACGCGCTCCGGTTGTGGGCGGATGAGATGTATCAGTGGTAATAGATAGAATATCAAATTCGGATAATTTTTGCCGCCCTGTCGCAGTGTCAGAGCAGAGCGGAAGACGCGTGAACGTCCGGCTGGTCGCGTGCTATGGCCGCTTGGGGGATTCTCGAATTCTCTGATGCAACACTGACGGAACTAGGCCGTGAAATCGGTCGCGACGTCACTTCGTTGAGTTCAGCTGTTCGTCGACTGGTTGAACGTTCGAAAAAGGATAGCAAAACAGCAGAGAGGATGAATCAACTTCGGGACGGATTTGCCAAGAATGCAAGTTTGCAAGCCTGACACCAAGCACCGTCCGACACCAAGCACCGTCCTGACACCAAGCACCGTCCCACAAGATCTACTTCAGTAACTCCATCGGTAATCGCTAACCGATTAATAGTTACATCTGGCGGCAAGCTAGTAAAATAACCTGCCTGCCGTTCCTGCAAGGTTGGCCCTTTTAACAATTCAGCCACGGCCGCTCGCGCCAGAGCATTTGTTTCTGGCACATGCCTCTCCAATGGCATAGCCTTCAAGCATTCATCCTCGCCGGCGCTCGCCATTGAACCAAAATAAACTTCCACCACTTTAGTCGGCTGAATTGCCTGAAGCTGCAATGGTACTTTTACTTTATCTATCTCACTGCCGTCTTTAGCTGAACTTTGATACACCTGAAGCTCCAACCGTTCGCCAACAGCTACTTCTGCCCCAGCCAGATCAATAGTGGTAGAAAAACCGCCCCAAGTGCCAACATCGGGCGCATTGGCCGCAACAAATCCAGTCCAGATTGATTGACCCTTAGTATTCAAAACTTTCAGGCTGACATTATTTTCAAATACTCGGGCAATGCCACTAACGCTAAACGGACTGCTAATAACCGCGCGCTGAGGTGGCAGATAAACCATAATATTAGGCAAACCCTGAACTTCGCCCGTAGAATTCTCCACTAACCTTAAAGAGTTCAACAAACTAGTCATGTGGCTTACTTCCATTTTCAAAATTAAAAAACGATAACTGGTTAAACCAGCCTGGATTGGCTGGGGGTAAGTGACCACGGCCGCGGCCTGCCTCACTCCAGGCTGTGTTGGCTGAATAAGAACACCTGGCTGACCCGCGATTTGGGCAGTGGTTATTTTTGGATTTTGCCCGAAAGGTAAACTGGTGGATGAATTCAAGCTAGCTGCAATCTCGGTTAAAATTACCCCATCACCTGAAGTCGCCCCAATTTCAAACCAGCCGCCATTGCCCTCAAAACGCCGTGGCAAGCCATCACCATCCAAAGGTTCAGGCGCAGGCAACCAAGCTGACGGGTAAGTTAATATTGCTTTTAAGCTCGGGTTAAAATAAACGGCTCTGGCTTCTGGTTTGTATTCCGCGACTTTACCAAAAAAATACAAGCCCGAAGCTACGGCGAGCAAAGCCAAAGCCGCACCGGTCCAGGCGTACCAAGCATGCTTATGGTGCTTGACGCTGGGATCTACAAAATTATCTGCCAAAGCTTTTAATGGTTCCATATGTAATAAAGTATACTTCTCACTTGTTAAACCGTTAAGTAACAATTAAATAACCCCATTCTTTTACGAATGGGGTTATATTAGATTTTTCTTTCAATTCCCTCTTGTATTCTTTTAATATTTTCCCTGTGGGTAAATATTATAAGCACCAATATACCAATAATAAATATGGTTACCTCAAAACTTTGTTGATTAAAGCCGCCATAAAATACTAACTTGATAATAACTGCTGTTATGGCAGCATACATTGATGCTCTGGAAACTTCCCGCTTGCGCCATAAAGTTAATAAGAATACCCCAATTATTATTACCGCAAACCAAATTGGCAGTAACTTTACTATTATTAGCCCGATTATCACCCCGAGTGAGGTAGCAACTGTTTTGCCTCCCTTAAACTTCAAGAAGATTGATTTGAAATGCCCCAGGATTGCTAAAGCGCCGGCAATAATGTAGTAACCAACCATTGGTTGGTTAAAAAGTATATTAACAAGAATTAAAGCTAATAAACCTTTGCCAGCATCAAATAAAAAAGTTGCTATTCCCCATTTTGGACCCAGGGTTCGCCAGACATTAGTAGTGCCAATATTACCGCTACCAACTTTTGTGATATCAACTTTATTTAATTTAGCGATCAAGTAGCCACCCGGGACTGAACCTAAGAGGTAAGAAAGAAGTATTAAAATGACAAATTCCATTTTTTCTCCCAATATTGTTTGTATTATGATTATTTTTATTGGCCCCATCTTATATCTAAATCGTTATTTTGGCAAGGCCCGCAGTAGCGCTAATTCCGTTTTAGCCATACTATACCTTTTCGTACGAAAAGGTATATAATAAAATGGGCTTTATTTTTAATTAAATCAATCATATGAGTATAACCGAACTGGAGCGCCATTTCCGCGCCGTAGCCAACCGCAAACGCCTGGAGATACTACTGCTCCTCAATCGCCAAGCCCCGCTCCCCCTTTATCAAATAGCTGCCAAAGTCCGGCTTTCCGTCAAATCGACCAACAAGCACCTAAGTCAGCTCCTGCACACTGGCTTTGTTGCCAAAAATCGCCAGGGACTATTTGTGCTCTACCGGCTTGAAGACGAAGCCAAACCGCTGGTAACCAAACTGCTAAAACTCCTCCTCTAAAAGATGTCGACGCCGGCACGTCACTGAACATATTCCTGGTTAAATCCCTTATGAACCTTTTCGTACGAAAGGGTTCATAAGGAAAAAGGGTTTTGTTGAAGGTGATAGTAAGATAATACTAAAGATGCTCCGCCAGCACGGGCGGAGCATCTTTTAACTCTTATTATTTTACTTCTTTATCTTTCTCAAGCGGAAACGCTCCAAGAATGGTGCTAACCAGGAGAGATACAGCATACCACCAATCGGCATGCCGCCAGTACGAGGCAGCTCAGTTTGCGCACCTAACACCTGCGGCGCTGGCGGAGTTACTCCACCACCTAAAGCAAAGGTATAAGTTGCGGTGTTATTGGAAACATTAGGATCGTTCTCACTAGAAATTGCGCTGCTAAAATTGGTAGTAGTACCACCAGCAACCAGAGTGCCCGTAAGCTGTAAGGTTGCGCTGGAGCCGACTGCCAAGGTACCAACTGTCCACTTGCCAGTTGCATTGTCATAAGAGCCTTGTGAAGCAGTGGAACTGCTGTACGTAACTGAGGCTGGTAAAACATCAGTTACTACCACGTTGGTCGCATTGCTTGGACCGGAGTTACTTACAGTGACTGTGTAGCTGAAGACAGTGCCAGTTGAAGTTGGATCACCACCGACAACTGTTTTGGTCAAACTAAGGTCAGCTAGTGGGCTGCCACCACCGCCTCCGCCACCACCACCGCCTCCGCCGCAGTTAACCGTACAAGGAGGCGGCGGAGCTGGAGGATTAAAGGCGAACGGGCCAGCAATAGCAGTGTTCTCTACATTGCCGTTATTATCGGTCGCGTGCACAATGGCGCAATACACACCCAAATCCGCAGGCGTGAAATTTTGCGCCCAGGTAACCACCATCGGGTCGCCTGTGCTGGTCAAGCTTAATTGAACAAGTTCGATCTGTACGGCATCCTGCGGCAAGGGGTTGCAGGTTGTGCCGAAGAAACCACCTTCTGATTGCTCCCCAAAGAATCCTTCTCCCTGGGCGGTTTCGCCATCGACTATGCGATAGATCCCCATCTCCGCGCTAGCTACACCCGAACCACCTGGATTCGGGAAATCTTCTGAATTACCCGTAAGCGATAGCTCAACTATTTCCGTGGTAATAATCTGGTGATTGCGCTCATCGTCAAAGGTAGAAACCGGGGGTTCGGACTCAGGCGTATAGGTATTGTAGAATTCCACTAATTCATACGTACTGTCCAACAAAACTTCCATACTTCCATCCTGCGTATTGGCTGGCTGCCAATTGGGCTGCGGTACTTCTGTAACCGTGTAAGTGCCAAACGGCAAATCTGTAAACTGCACACAACCGGTTTCATCAGTTACATCCGATGCCTCATATTCATTTGGTCCAGTTATATCTATGGTCCAGCCTTGCAAGCCCGCTTGAGTAATGGCGTATGCAGTGTTGACGAAGAAATTCCGTATCTTATCAACAAAGCTGAGTAGCTCAGATTCATACTTACAAACCTCAATTGTTCCTTCGGTAGGAGCAATATCATCGTTAGTAATTGTGCAGGTAGCACTGCCGCCGTTCGGCACCACTACAGCAATACAATTATCGGAGCTTGTATTGTAACCAG
>LCEZ01000027.1:0-928 GCA_000995845.1 Parcubacteria group bacterium GW2011_GWD2_43_10
TTTACCAAGATTTATAGATCTGCCTGATAGTATTTACTTATGGGGCCGACCTATTACCTTGATCTTTATAATATTAGCCTTCATTGGTTATTGGTTAGCACGGAAAAATTACAAACCCTTGGAATTTATTGGCCAAGTGGCAATATTGCCTTTTATCGGCTTTTTAATACTTAGCCTGTTTTTCACTTTTCCCAACCTGCCGCCGAATGAACAAGACTTTTACACCATCCGGCTTTGGGATATAACCTTGCTGTTACTTTGGCCTTTGGTAATATTAGGGCTTTACTGGCTGGCTAAAAAAATCTTACCACTTTTTAAGCATGACACCTCTTGGATTTTAGCCGGGAGCTTAGTATTAGTTGCTAGTTTTTATTTAACTTACCCGCGGCTTGATATTTGGCACCGTGATACGGCTTATAACACTACAACTTATGATATGGCTGCAGTCAGACTAATAGAACAGGAAGCACAAAATTCACCTTATGTGGTGCTGGCTAATCAAGCGGTGGCGGCGGCGGCGGTTAATGAATTCGGCTTTTCTAAATACTATCAAGGTCATTTCTATTATCCGCTACCGACTGGCACTAATCCGCTTTACCAAGTTTATTTAAATGCCGCCGAGCGAGGTTTACCCACACGCGATATTATTGCTCCAGCGGCTGATTTAGGCATATCGCAAGTATTCTTAGTGCTTAACCGCTATTGGGCTGATTACGATACCTTAAGTAAAGTCGCTAAAGATGAAGCCGACACTTGGTGGCAAATAGCTGATGGCAGAATTACGGTTTACCGCTACGATTTCTAGTGCTCAACTACATTTGAACCAACTAAATCACCCGCATATTTTTCCAAAGTCCTGTACGCAAAAACCCGGCTACCTATAAGGCCAGCTTGCAGTAATTCGGCTGGGTGTTTTAAGCACCAGCTT
>LCEZ01000027.1:939-14124 GCA_000995845.1 Parcubacteria group bacterium GW2011_GWD2_43_10
CGGCTCTATCGCCTGGTGAATACAGCCAACCAGTTTTATCTTCAATAATCAGCTCAGGGATTCCGCCTAAATTAACAGCTAACACTGGCGTGCCGGCAGACAGTGATTTGGTAATTGCCGTCGGTGAATTTTCATAGCACAAACTAGGAATAACGGATAAATGGCTAGATTGATAAAGTTCATCTATTTCCGTCTGCGAGATGATATCATGAATCACAAATCTTTTGTCTTCAGCCACCAGTGCTTTCAACTCAGTTACGCGCGGCTTTTGCCCCAAAGCCACCAAATGCAAGACAAAATTACGCTGCTTCAACTCTTGTTTAATAGTTTCAACCAGCCAAAAAACACCTTTATGTATTTCAAATTGCCCCACAAATAATAACTGCAAAGGTGCTTCCGTGGTTTTGGTGTGAGCCAAAGCTAAAAACGGCGGTACTGGATTGGGTAGAACTTTTTGCTCTGCTTTAGTAAATAATCCAGCCCTAATATGCTCTTGCAAAAGCCAGCTTGATGGCGAAACCACAGTCTTTACAGGTGCAAACAACCAGCTGGTGATTGCTTGATATATTTTCATAGGCAGGGTGCGGTGCGATTCGCCCCACATAAAAAGGCCGGAAGGGTGCAATAATTGCACATCATGAAGCACATGGATGTGGGAAAGTTTAAGGACTGCTAAAACGCGGGGTACATTAAATCCTAAACCCATTAAATTAAAACTGATAGCCAGTTCAGGCTTGAATTGCTGAACAATTTTTTTTATAACATGGCTAGTGTGTGGATTCCATAAATTAATCAGCTGCCAAAGTAACCTAACTGGATAAAGCAGTTTGGAAGCGGTTAAATAATGATAAAAATTAAGCGGATAAAAACGGTAAACCTGAACCCCGCCTTCTTCTCGTAATTCCGGCTTTAGTTTTTTTACACTGCGCCACGGCACTGAAGTCACCACCGCCACCTGGTGCCCTTGACGCACCAGCTCCTCTACCACCTGAGTCCCTAAATATTCAGCTCCGCCCCTAACATACGGCGGATAAAGATTGGTTAAAAATAATATTTTCATCCCGGTAGTAGAACTTTAAATTGCTTAGACTTAAATAAGTATTCTTTAATTCGGCGTTTCAATAATCTACGCCCCTGACTTGTCTTAAGATAACGCTCCCTGCGTTCAGCATCAAGTCTATGCAAGCATGCCTCATAATATATGGGTCTCCATGGTGTGTAACGATTGGTAGATGGAGAACTTCCTCTATTATGTTGGCTAAAACGCTTTCGCAAATCTGTCGTACGACCTATATACAATTCGCCCTCACGAACACTTTGAATAACGTAAACGTAATAAAACATATTTTAAAGTTTCACTACCGGGTCATAAAGCCCGATAAATATCTAAAAGCTTGCGGCCAACCACTGACCAGCGATAATTAGCCTCCACGCGTTTTAAGGAATTAAAACCAAGCCTCTGCCGTTCACTTGGCGATAAAATTAATGATTCTAGAGCAGCAGCTAAAGCTAAGGAATCACTGGGGCTAACTAATAATCCTGTTTCACTGTGCTGCACTAATTCTCTCACTCCTGGCAGACGCGAGGCTACTACTGGAATTCCCGTAGCCATTGCTTCCAAAGCCACCAAACCAAAGGCTTCAGCTTCATTAATTGATGGCAGAACAAAAAGGTTGGCTAAGCGATAATATTCTGGCAGTTCCCCTACTGGCACATAACCGGCAAAAACTACTTTC
Source organism: Parcubacteria group bacterium GW2011_GWD2_43_10 (assembly GCA_000995845.1). Classification (GTDB taxonomy): domain Bacteria; phylum Patescibacteriota; class Patescibacteriia; order Veblenbacterales; family UBA10138; genus UBA10138. The sequence continues at coordinate 2,676 of LCEZ01000027.1, forward strand.
TTGCCAAGTTTCATAGACCGCACCTGCTGCTCATAATGATGACGCAGACCGCCGCCGCCCACCACAATCAGTTTCCAATTTTGGCTTTTTAATTTACTAACCGCCTCAAGTAAAATAGGTAAACCCTTAAAATAATGAGCTTGGTCTAGTGTACCCACAAATAAAATTACTGTTTCGCCAAAGCGAATATTGAATTGCCTGGTTAATTTTTCTGAAGGCTCTCCTGGCCCAAAGCGGTCATCCACCCCAAACGGCACCACTTGCCACTTATCCGCTTCTCCCATTTCCGGCAATACCACAGTATCTAAATAATCCTGCGTGGCTACTGTCATCACTTGAGCCCGCTTAGCTAAACGCTTATTAGAATACTGCCGGCTAAATTTCATTAATGCCCCCCTTACTCCAGTAGCCTGGGGCAACATATGATAAGTCAATATGAACTTTATGCTTTTTGGTAAACTATGAAGCCGCTCATGCACGCCAAAAAACGGGTAGTGCAGATGCACAGCCTCAAATTTTTTTAAATGATGTTTTAAATTAAGCAGCCAAGCTCCGTTACCCCAAGCTAAAAATGGCCGAGGAGAATTAACACTTATTCCAGGCGTATTAACAAAAGTCATACCCGGGTAATAGTGAGGCGTAATTACTGTTACTTGGTGCTCAGGCGTAAGCAAAGAAGCGTACTGACGGGCTACTTCGCCAATGCCACCACCATACGGCGGGTAAACACAAGTTAACATGGCAATACGCATATCAAGTAGTGTAGGATGAAAAAACTAAAATTAAAAATTAAAAATTACTTCTTCAATACCGCCATGTCGGAAGGGAGTGACAGAGCGCAAGTGGTACCAGCGCCCGGCTGGTCGCGTGTTGTGGCCGCTTAGCATAGCGCCAGCCAGCTAGTACCACGAGCACTGCCGACCTGAAGACCGAGGCGGTGACTCTGGCCCCACTTCTCTAGAGAAGTGGGAAAAATTAATTTAATATTTATATTTATTATTCCTGCCATACCTACCAGCGAATTAATGGTTTAAAAACAGCCCAGGCTAGGCTTGATAACGGATTCCAAAACCAACGGGTGATAAAAGCTGTGGGGCCTGTTTGGTACGATATTCGCGCCGCCGCCAAAGCCATTAGATGTTTATCTGAAACGCAACGCAGTCTCTTTATACGCCGCCTGGCCACCATAATGTGCAACCAGCTACCGGCGCGGAAAAAATATCCATAAGAGTGTAGCTTTTCTCCCAGCCAACCTTGCGCTACCGACATTAGTAACAATATGGGTTCGGCGATCAAATATATTGGTAGTAACAAACACACTGTACGCCAAGAAAACACTTCGTACCAAACTATCAGACGATTGCGTTCCATATAATAATATTGTTTACGGCTACGCGCCGGTTCATAAAAATGTATGACCTTAACTTGCGGCGCCACTGCCAGCTGCCAACCAGCTACCCGCAACCTTAATGATAATTCTAAATCCTCATGGTACATAAACAGCTCCTCATAAAATAAACCAGCTTGCTTCAAGGCCTCAGCTCGCAGCAACACCGCCGCACCAGAAAGATACGGCGGCTCAGTATTATGTTTGAGCCACGGCAACTTGGCTTGTGCCTCAGCCAGGCTTAAACCACTACCACCAGATTCACCAAAACCTAAAAAATGAAAACTGTTACCTAGTGAGTTCACCCTACCGTCAGGTAGCATTATAGCTGGCTGCACTCCGGCAACTTGTGGATGTTCGGCTAAATATTTTTCCAACGCCGGCAAACATCCCTCACTTAATACAGCATCCTGATTTAATAACATCACTGCTTCCGCCCCATCATTTAAAGCAGCTCGCAGCCCGGCATTATTACCGCCAGCAAATCCACGATTCAATTCCTGGCGTAATAAAGTAACTTCCGGGAAAGTAGCGGCAATTTCTGCCGAACCATCAGTAGAAGCATTATCCACTACATAAATCGGCACATCCGGCGCGCAAGTTTGGCATGATTTAAGGCATTGGCCCAGCCACTTTCGGCCATTAAAACTAACGATAACAATAGCTGTTTGCATAAATTGACAGCTGTAATTTTACCACAAAAACACCACTAAAACGAGTGATTGTTTTTGCGTAACTTATTACGTAACTAATTACGTAATTCTACTACTCTCCTCTTTTTGAAATAAGAATCCAGGCTGAACTTATCGGACTCGCTGGCGAGTAAAGCCAAAGCCGCGCTCAGCAGGCCTATGTTTTTCCATACCAGCGCAAAATCCAAAATTACAAAAAACAGCAGGAAAACTATAACCCCTACCAAGGCTGATAAGCGCACCCACAGCCCCAGCAAAAGCGCGGCACCTAAAAATAATTCCAAATACGATTGCACCCAGACAAAAGCCGTGGGGTCGAGCGAGCTGACTAAATCAATGGCTTCACCACGGTTGGTACATACGCCAATCGCGCTCTCCGGCGAAACGATTTTAGAAAGCCCTGACCAGAAAAAAATAAACCCCAAGCCTAATCTTAAAAAAAGCGGTAAGTATGGCCTTAATTTAGTTGAAATATTTTCTAACATAAAATAATAGATTATTCTTTAGAATCTTTTTTATCTTCCGTGTTTTTAAGCGCCAGCTGGCGCACAATAGTAGTTAAGGCGCGCTCCGAGCGCTCCAGGCGCAAAAAAATCTTAAACAAAAGATAAAAAACTAAGATTATTGCTAAATACACCACCAAATCACTGCCTCGCCCCACTCCGACGACTGTTGCTAAATACGAGGAAGTTTCCGGAACAATTACCAAATAGCCAGCTGACAGCCACAGCAAAAACCACTCTACAAACTCCCGCCTGGTTAGTTCACCCGCGGCCAAGCGCTGGTACAGGCGCCAAAGTATCACTAGAACCAGCACTAATAAAATAATTTGAATAAAGGTCATAACCTTAGTTTAGCGTAAAAATTTACCAATAAACAGGTCGCGCACTATTTTTATTGCGGGCATTCGCCCTTGTTTGGAACCGCGCAAAGTATCAGCTGTATACGTAACCGTTACTGGTACTTCCATATAAGGTATTTTATGCTCAGCAATCTCTTGGATTATTTCCGAGCTAATGGCCATTCTATCTTGTTTTAAATTGAACTTCACCCAAGCTTCGCGCGTAAACGCCCGCAAGCCGTTATGCGCGTCAGTTAATTTTAAGCCAGTAGTTGCCCAGGTAAAAATAATACCTAATTTTAAAATTATTTTCCGCAAAACCGGAATGTTAACTGCCGTGCCTAAAAAGCGCGAGCCCAAAGCCGCCGACGGCTGGCCATACTTTAAGGCCGCTAATAATTTTGGCAAATCAGCGCTCGTAAATTGCCCATCAGCGTCAAAATGTACAATGGCTTCGGCGCCGCGCGCCAGGGCATAAGCTGAACCAGTGATTAACGCTGCGCCATAACCGCGGTTAACCAAATGCCGCAGCACTTGTGCCCCAGTCTTTTGCGCTACTTGGGCGGTGTCATCAGTTGAACCGTCATCCACCACCACAATCTCAGCCACATAATTTTTCAGTCCCTCTACTACGCGCCCAACTGAACTGACGGCTTCTAACGCTGGGATAATAGCAAATACTTTCATGATAATTCTTTATACCACTTTAAGGTTTGCCGCAATCCATCAGTTAAAGGTGTTTCCGCGCGCCAGCCTAAGTCGCGGCTAGCTTTGGCCGGCGACAAAGCACTGCGGCTAATATCATCTGGCCGCAGGGGCAAATAACTAACATGGGGTACAGTGCCCGCCACCTCACCCATTTTAACGGCTAATTCCCTAATTGATATTTCCTGGGTTGTAGCTAGATTGTAAAGCCCGCGGCCTGTTAATAGCGCGGCCATTAAACCTTGGGCAGCGTCCGTCACATATAAAAAATCGCGCGTTTGCTCACCTCGGCCTTCTATGGTCAAACTGCTACCGGCAACTAGCGCGGCCGCAAATTTAGCCACTACGCCGCCTTCACTGGAAGCATCTTGCCTGGGCCCGTAGACATTGGACAGGCGAACAATTACAGCTGGCAGTTGGCCACTGGAGTCGTAATAATTTACATACTGTTCGGCCGCGTATTTGGAAACAGCGTAAGGTGATGATAGCTGCAGCTCAGCCTGCTCGGGTGTGGGCAAATCCCGAGCTAAGCCATAAACTGCCGCACTTGAAACAAACAAGAATTTTTTTAAACCTGGCTGGGCGGCCGCAACTAAAGCATTAACTGTACCAATAATATTAATATCAGCATCACGCCCGGGATTAATACGTGAATTCACGGCACTGCGCTGGGCGGCTAAATGACAAACATACTCTGGCCTAATATCCTTAATTAAATCGCGAAAAGCCGCTGTGCGCACGTCAATTTTCCGAAAACTGGCAGCTTTGGGCACATAGCTTTTACGCCCCTGAGAAAGATCATCCGCCACCGTAACTTGATAGCCGCCACGAAGTAAGGCTTCCACTAAGTGTGAGCCAATAAAACCAGCACCGCCAGTAACTAATACCCGGGACATTGCAAAAATAAAAAATTAAAAATCAAAGTGGCCTTGACCTTTGTCGTTTTGATTTTTATATTTTGGCTCAGGCATCACTACACCGGCCCAACCGAACCTAAAGGCTTTAAATTATGATGCGCTCTAAAATAATCAACCGTCTGCCGCAAACCTTCTGTCAGTGAGATCAAAGGGAACCAGCCAATTGTTTCTTTGGCTTTTATTATTTCTGGTACGCCCTGCTTGGCTAAATAGGGCGGCGCGGGTTTTGATTCAATCGGCACTTTAACATCCGCTAATTGCATAATCAGTTTGGCAATATCACCCAACTTATACTGCTCATGAGAACCAAGATTAAAAATGCCGCTACCGCTGTATTCCATCAGTTTGATTAAACCATCCACAATATCGGAAACGTAACAAAAAGTGGAAATATCATCAGCTGAGCCATAAATTGTCATGGGCTCATTAGAGATAGCTTTATTAACCATATCAGGTATCATTCGGCCGTCATTTAATTTAGTACGCGGTCCGTAGGTGTTAAAAATTCGGGCAATAATAAATTGCATTTCTTTAGTTGAACCATAACTTGATACTAGGCTTTCGGAAAAACGCTTGCCTTCGTTATAGCAGCTCCTCGGGCCTACGGGATCAATATAACCCCAATAATCTTCGGTGAACGGTTTACCATCAGTGGGTTCGCCATAAATAGCCGAGGTGGAGGCGTGCACAATTTTGGCGCCTGATTTAAAAGCCACATCCAGGGCATTCTTGGTACCAGCGGCATTAGCCGCTAATGTTTCTAAGGGCAAACGATTATACTGCAACGGACTGGTGGGGCAAGCTAAATTGTAAACCTCTTGTACCCCTTGAAATTTAACTTTAAAAACATCCAATTCTGGAAAACTGGCTAAATCCAAAGGTTCCGTCAGATCATGGCGGATGAATTTGAAATGAGGGTTTTGTAGTAACAAATCAATATTTTCCTCCAGCCCGGTAATAAAATTATCCACGCAAATTACGTTCCTGTTTTTCACCAACTGATCGCACAAATGCGAACCAATAAAACCGGCGCCGCCGGTGACTAAAGCAGTTGGTCTATCTAAAACTTGCTGAGCATGCATATGATTATTAGTTTAAATTATCTTACTTAATTTTAGCTTAGTTTAAGATTAATCTCAAACCCTAGGCTCAGGCTTACGTGGCCGCCAAAAAACCCAGTGCCGCAAGACCACAAAATATACGAACATCCCCAAACCAATCACCACTACCTTGGCGACTAGATCAAAAACGCCCCAACGAGAAACCAGCAGCCACAAACCTGCCTGAATAAAGGCTAAATACACCAAGGACACACTTAAAAACTCAAGATACTGCCGAAAGGGGTTGCCTTGCCGGGCACTAAATGTCCAAAATTTGTTCCAGATAAAACTATTGAAATTCGCTATTAAAAAAGCAAAAAAATTAGCTTGCAAATAATGCTCGGCCCAATAATCAAAGCCGCGCGTTAAAGAAAGATAAACTAAAAAATCTACCGTCGCATTTATTGTCCCAATCGTTAAAAACCGCCACAGCTCGCCCACCAGTTTACGTCTGACAATATTAGCTTGGGCGACCTCAGACATATTAATGGAACGCGCCCACCGTTAAGCCGCCGCGGAATTTAGTATCGCCGACAAAGAACTGGGTGCGCACTTCCCCTCGAGCATTAAACGCCCGCACATGAGGGCCGCCGCTAGTGCCTGGAGTGGTGATAATTTCTGATGCCCCATCGCCTTCCAAATCCCCGACCGCCACATTCACCCCGCCGCGGAATTTAGAATCATAAGCAAAAAATTGCTGTAAGAGTTTGCCATCGCGATTGAATAATCTAACTTGCGGCCCGCCGCCTGTACCCGCACCTAGGGCAATTTCAGCCATGCCATCACCGTCAGTATCACCCATGGCTATATTCACCCCGCCGCGGAAAGTATAAGGCCAAGCGTAAAACTCTCGGCGCATTACGCCAGTGCGTTCATAAATCCTTACTGGTAAGCGGCTGGCACCAGCCGGTGCGACCACCACTTCATTAAAGCCATCAGCATCCAAATCCCCCACTGCCACATTCACGCCACCCACATATTTTTCATCGTAAGGCACAAATTGGTGCAACCTATAACCTTCAGTATTATATACACCAACCAAATTAGAACCCCCGGGGCCAATCCCTAAAACAATATCGGCTTTTTTATCACCCGTGATATCACCCACCGCTAAAGATAAACCGCCGCGGAAATTTTCCGGCAAAGCCATGAACTGCGACTCCAGCTGGCCTTGCAAATTCCATACCCGAATATGCGGCCCACCACCTTGGCGCGGCGCCGTCACAATTTCCACCTGACCGTCGCCATCCACATCGCCCGCGGCCACATTCACGCCTTTTAAAAATCTGGGATCGTAAGCTAAAAATCGGCTTAACTGCTCGCCGGAAATATCATAAGTGGATACATACGCGGCCTGGCCAGTTAAGGGCGCCACGATCACTGGGCTTTTGGCAGAAAAATTAGAACTTTGTGCCAGCTCAAAAGCTTGCCGTAAATTCAAACGCCGCCCCAGCTTGCCGCGATAAATCTGTTGGTTCAGCGAATCAATCTGGTCGCCGGAAGCAATTAAAATATCCCGCAGCTGTGAAGCTGAATAAGTTGGGTAAGCTGATTTAAGTAAAGCCAGCGAACCAGAAACTAGGGGCGCAGCCACGCTGGTACCGCTCCAATACCCGCCATAAGGCTTAGTGAGTTTAGGTTCAGCTGCATTAACATACTGTGTACTGTAAATGTCGGTGCCGGGCGCGGAGATGTCTATACATTTAGAGCCATAATTAGAAAAGCCAGCCAGCCTATCGGCTGCATCCACCGCGGCCACACCGATCACAAAATTCTCACCATTGGGGCCATCGTCACACACTGGGTATTGCGGCACCAGATTCATATCCACCCCGACGGCCGCTTCATTACCCGCGGCCGCTACCACCAAAATGCCAGCATTGTAAGCCCGCTTAATAGCATCTTCCAAAACCGGATCAGAAAGAGAGCCAACAAAAGAAAGATTAATTATATCGGCGCGATTACGGATAGCGTAATCAATACCTCTAGCGACCGTGACCGTATCGCCCACGCCTTTGCTATCCAGCACGCGCACCGGCATTAGCCGCGCTTTCCAAGCCACACCAGCCACGCCTTGGGCGTTGTTACCTACGGCCCCGGCCACACCAGCCACAATCGTGCCATGCTGTACTGCTAGCTCTATCCAGCCTTCTTCTAATTTAGGTGTGCCACCGGGTACGTTGTTTATAAAATCCCAACCGTACTGATCATCTACAAAACCATTTTGATCCTGATCTATTCTGTCGCCGGGCACTTCCCAGGGATTAAACCAAATATTGGGCGACAGATCCGGATGATTAATATCTATGCCAGTATCAAGCACGGCGATCACCGGGCGCAAGGAATCACTCATGGGTTTATCCCAAACCTCGTAGGATTTTATTTGGTTCAAATAACTGGTTTGCTCGGAATAATAAGTGTCATTTGGTATCAGGCTGATGCTATATAGCCGCAGGGGCGAGACCAGTTCAATGCCAGACTGAGATTCAAGATAAGCTTTTACTTCGGCACCACTCACTCGCGCCGTGCAAGTGTAGCGGGAGATTTGACCACCTTGCCAACGCGCGGCAAAAGAACAAAGCTCATTATCTTGCGCCACTGATGGTTGCCAAATGAAAATACCCAAGGCTAAGCTTGGGATTAAAAATAACGCATTTTTTATGGAAAACAACCGTGGCATTGCTAGATTACTATACCAAAAAATTGCCTTTTTGTTAATTTAGCTACTACTTATATAACGCTCAATAACCTCAAATGTAACAGTGCTAGTCAAGTACATAACAAATAGCCATCAAAACAATACTTCTCCTCAAACCAAAAACCAACGTACAAACTACGTCTTTATCATTTTCTCATTTAGGCAAATTAGAAAATAATAAAACAACTAACAATACTTAAGTATGGCACTGGCTACAGCCGGAATATCATCAGCTAGATAGTAGTACACCTCCTTACTGCGACGCTCGTATTCCACTACATCGGCTGCCGCCAGAATTGACAAGTGCTTCGAAGCAGTCGGAAAGCTTACCTTGAGAAGCGCAGCTAGCTGACCCACCGTAGCCTCATGGTGGCGCTTAAGGTGAACTGCTATAGCAAGCCGACGCCGATTAGCCAAGGCTTTTAATACACGTTCAACGGATTTCATACTAACTGGTAGAATACTATCACTTTCTCATTTAGGCAAATGTGAAAGTGTAAACTTACTTGAGTTAGGTTATTTTTTGTTTGAAACCAGGTATACAAAAACTCACCCGCCAAAGGCGGATGAGTTTTTTAGGATGTTCTTAGGCGCGGTTAACGTTGACGGCGCGAGGACCCTTTTCGGATTGCTCGGTGTCAAACGTTACCTTGTCTTCAACCGCGAGCTCAGTGAAGGTAACCCCCACCAAAGCGGACGAATGAAAGAACAGATCCTTGTCGGCACCGTCCGGGAGGATAAATCCAAAACCCTTGTCGGTGAGACGCTTGATAGTTCCTGTCATAGTAACTGTAAATATAAGACTTAGTAATGTGCGAAGTGCGTTGGTTATAGGAAACTCGACTATATCTCCAAAACAAAGCTAACTTGCTGGCGTTAATGCTACCACAAAACCTTAAAATTGGCAACTAATGCTGATAGCATTCGACTAGTGTAACAATTTCTTAGAAAGCTTGCGGAACGACCCGCCCTCCATAGCTCTTACGAAGGATGGATGTTCGAACATTCGTGGAGCTTAATTTGGCTAAGTTATACCTTGAAACTTAGGAAGCTTTTTTGAAGTCATCCACTATCTTTTCGATCTTGACAAGCGAGTTTTGACAAAGCCACAAAACATCCACTCCGTCATCCTCGAGTAAATAAGATACCTGTATTTCCACTCTGGGATTTAATCGTGCATCAAGGTTACCGCTTACTGCACCTTTATCAATTTTAAGATGATTTATCGGAATCCCATTAACCAAAACATTGTTCATAGTAACACTTGCTTGGTCACTAATTTTGATAACATCACCCAGTATAAGACTAATATTTTTTGACTTTTTTTGAGCAATCAGCTTTCTATGACCTAAATTGGAGTACTTTCGTAAATAACTAAGGACGCTATCTATATTGTTATACGGCTGACTCTGTTCAATAATTGAATAAATTTCTGGGTCGCTAATATTTAAGTTCCCTGCCCCAAAGCGAGCTAGTTGAGGTATCAAATCAGAAGGTTTATTGCAGAGCGGAAACAGAACTCGCTTTTCATAGTCATTTGCCATTTTCTCAGATACGGCGGGTTTAACTTTTGTTACAAAATAAAGGAAAAGAATATTATCCAGCAACCTATTCAACCTGGTTATAATAGCTTGTGCTATATTTCGAACATCACCCGAAACCTCAGGTGTATTTTCTCTTTCGCAAAGACTAATTAACTCAGTAAGACGTTTTTTTAGATATTCAATTTGCTCCTTGACTTCATACATAATTACATGAGTGGTAGGAATTGAACCGCTACTAAGCCTAGTGTAACCCCATAGTTTATTAAATAACAAGAGCCCCACCAGTAGACGGGGGCTTTCCTGTTTTCACTTTCAACTTTTCTATTGCATCGCAATCGTTATAAATAATACCCTCGGCAAGAGCACCATTATTGATATTAAAATCCCAATCCTAGCCGCCATAAGTTGTGTCATTGATCGTTCCTTATCATTCAGAATAATGATGCTATTGCGAATTAAAAATAACCCTATAGGAAGGTTAAATACGATATATGTAACTGGCTCCCAGATGTAACTCTTAAGCCAACTAGCATAAGCAATATATATTCCGAATACAAAAAACACTTGAAAGAAAACAAGGGCTGGGTCTTTGCCAAACCACCTCTTAAATATTTCTTTCTCCATAAAATTAAAGATTTCTAATCAAGAACACCAACTACTTAATAATATTCGGTACAACGCCTTGATTCCACGCCTTAGTACTCTGCCAAACATTCGTATGTGCAGTAAATGGATTCCAGGAATAACGTGTGACATCAATGTTTTTTGCCCCTTGTACCTTATACCCGGCTAATCCAAACTCGCCTAACCCTAGATAATTACCCATTTTCTCGCCCATATCACCAAAAGCTTTGCCTAATAAACCAGACATTGAATAAGGGCAAATCAGCCTGACTATAAAGATTAACCATATTAGATATTTTTGATGAGTCTGGTTGGTAGTCCGACCTAACTGGTAGTGCAAAAGTCACAAGATTATCAATTTTTCTATCTATCATTTGACTTACTAAAAAGGCAATATTTCCACCATGGCTATGTGTCACCAAATTTAGCTGCTCACCTGGTTGAAATGGGTGCGCATTTATCTCTGCTGCCAAACGGCTTGCCGCGTATAGCCTTTCCCAGTGATTATCTCCACCAGACCACTCAAAAAGTTCCGCTGGTTCATTAAAAGTCTGAGATGCATTTTGAATTAATGGGTTCGTTGGATCCTGCCAAACGGCTCTAGCGTTCGAAATATTTTCTAAAGGTAGAGTTCCATGAACAGCTCTTGTATAGAGTCCGCTTGGATCTACATTAATCAATGGGTTATTTAAGGCATAACTATAAGTATTCCAGTTTTGGGGATTGGAAATCACCTGGACAAACTTATTTGCGTCAGTGGTTTGGAAACCAACTATTTCCAGCGGATCCTGGGAAATGAAGCGGCCCACCAACCCATCATAGTACCTTGCATTCATGTAACTGAGGCCTGTATCTACGTCATACTCCTGCCCAGCGAACTTACGCTGTTCACTGAAAGTTCCAGCTTTTTCATCCAGCCTGATGGCGCCAAAGGGGTAATA
>LCEZ01000028.1 GCA_000995845.1 Parcubacteria group bacterium GW2011_GWD2_43_10
TGCGCCGCATAAAGTACTTTCCAGGCCTTCGAGAGGAGCCCAAAGCCGTAAAAAATCAGGATATAGCTGGCAATATGGAACGGACCAAAGTGCGGATCGCCGCCCCAGCCGAAGAGGTCCTCCAACAGGTGGCCCATATCATGGGAGTAAATATCCATGCCGGGGAATCGGGACGAAAGCCAGCCGGAGAGCAGATAAATCGTTAACGGGAAGCCGTACATCTCCGTGAACAGGGCAACAATGAAGGCTGAAAACACGCCGAGTGCCCGCCAATCCCAGGGTGTTTTAGGTCGCATGAAACTGGCCGCAATAAAAATGAGCACCAGCGAAACTATTATGACAAGCGGCCAAAGGCCATAGGGAGGCAAGGAGTCAGCCATAAACGTCAACTAAACATACAGGTAACGGTAGAAGAGCTGCGCCTGATCAACTATAGCCTGCAGTACCGAGTATTCGCTGCGGATTTCAGCCGCTGACTGTGGCACAACGAGGAATCCACGCACCTCTGCCTGATGGTCTGATGTTGGTACCACATGTATCGTAGCTTGGAACCCGGGCGTAGACATTTGCACGAGGCTCTTATTGCTGATTTTAGGTATAAACGCCCCCTTGAGACTTGCCTGATAAAAGAATTCTTTTATGGTACGCTGCGAGGCTACGTCGATGAAGCGTAATAACCCCCACTCCACTTTGGTAATTGAGCTTGTAGCCACACCCAATAAGCTGTGAATAATAGTCCTCTTACCTTGGCTATTGAATTTACCCTGGGATAGAAGGTCGCTACTCAGATTCTTTAGTAGCGGTAGCCGGCGATTAATAAACCCGATGTACTGAAATGCGTCAATGAGTTTCTGCTCCGACAACCCCAACGCCGCTTCAAGTTCTCTGCGCTTATGCTCACGTTTCGCAAGTTCACGACGGTGCAGGTAGTAGGCGCTATAGGCTAACCCCATAATCACCAGCGTAACAATTGATTCCACATACGCTTTGGGTACGAACGACACATGGTCGACGACATGCGGCTGCACTACCAACGCTACAAACAGGAACACATAAATAGTTTTGAACAATTTGGGCATGGTGTAATTCTTAGCTGACGGTAGCTCTCGACACCATCTGTTTTTTGAACTGACTGAGCTTCCACATGAGGTACGCAATACCTGCCAGGTTAAATAGCATCCCTATCCAAAATAACTGCTGCTGATACTGAGCAACGATACTGATGGCACCAGCTACGCCGAGCAGCGGAGCAATGTTCACTAGGTAGTGCGCACAACAAGCCAGCATGGCGGTGGTTGAAGTAGTGCCCGAAACAGCTACTACTCTCCCGCCCACATGCCTTTGCGTAATGCTCTGTCTGAGGTAAGTATAGAGCCCAACTTGAACACCAAAACCGAGCGCCAAACTAACGACAAAGTACCAGGTGGCGCTGAACTGCTGTTCGGCAAACACCCACCCCGATACGGCGACAACGATTACCGCATAGAGGGTGAGGAGCGCTACGGCAGCCAGCAGCCCGAGCGCAGCAGCAGTTAAGATTTGGTTTCGGCTAGACATAATTAGCAACAGTCGTGTTTATGACCGTCCTTCGTAGTGCTGGGGCCCGCCGTAGGCTGTTGGGGCTGAATGCTGGAATCAGCTTGAGCAATGGCAGGTGGGACTGCTGGCTGATTACCAGCCGTACCTGCACCGGTGTTATCCTCATGGCTGTGGCTACCGTGACCACGCATAGCAAAAGCATGCACGCCTAGCATAATCGCCCCGGCACCAAGCAGCCACCAAATAGAACTACGACCGGCTCCCCCGCCAATGAACACTAGAAAAATAATGGGAAGAAGGCACGCCAGCATCATCATCCACATCATCTTGGAATCGTGACCGCCGGTATTATTGGAATTTCCGTGATTGTGCATAAAATTCTGATTAACTAGGTTGATTAGAGGCAAACCTTTCATCGGCAAGCTCACCAGCTTCCACTTCGCCTTTGTTTATTGCCTGCCTGGCAATATGGAAATTGCAGCTGCTATGCGTGCCACACCACGTTTGACATTGTTCCGCAGTTACCTTGTCTTGGTACTTCAATTTGCATATCTTACATTGGAATTCTGTCATACTTAGCAATCTACCTATTTATTAACCAAGCTGGAATTGTGCATCCACACCACGTACCAAGCGAATATCCAGGCGACAATGAAGAAGAACACCGCACCCCAAATCACGCTTCCGGCATTAATCCATGTAAATCCAGGAATGAGCTCAAAAAGTAAATGATGTATTTGGTTAGGACTGATAGGTTGCGCTCCTGCTTGTGCAAGATCAAATACCCGCGTTGGGAGCAATGCACCATAGATCAAACAGAGCACATAGAACACCTCTGCACCTAAGATGCATTTCCATCCGTATTTTTTTAGTGAAAGTTGTTCCATAGTATTATTTGCTTAAGGAAAAATTAGGGTTTAAGTATGTCTACTACTTTTCAGATTTGACCAAGCTTGAGTTGTGCATCCAGACCATATACGAACCGAACAGCCAGGCAAACACGAATACATAAACGGCTCCAAGTAGCACGCTACCGAAATTAATCCAGATGAAGCCGGGCAACGTTTCCAGCAGGACATGGTGAAGCTCGGTGCCGCGCTGGCTCCTGAGCGGCAGGAACCCGCCTAAGATACATAGGGTGTACAGCACTTCACCCCCAAGAACACACAACCAGCGGTATCGTTTGAGTGAGAGCATAAATCAATAAATTAAATATTAGCTATAATTTTTATAAATTTTTCTTCTGCCGCCTGGGCAATCTCAAGTAACGTCGTGTCCCCGACTACACCAAGTGCAACTGTGGGACGCATGGCTGACACCAATATTTTTCCATTATCTTTATAAACAATCACATTGCAAGGCATAAACAAACCAACCGCTCTATTAGCTTGCAACGCTTTATAGGCAAGCGGTGGGTTACAAGCGCCTAAGATAACATAATCGTCGTAGTCAACTCCCATTTTCTGCTTGAGTGTGGCTGTAACGTCAATCTCGGTCAGTATGCCAAAACCCTCTTGGGCAAGAGCGGCCTTGGTGCGCTCCACTGCTTCGTTGAATGGCAGATCAACCCGTTTGGTGTAACTGTACTCCATAGTGTTGTTGGTTAAACATTAGTTTGATAAATCTTTCTTCTTAGCTTCAAACTCTTCCTTATTGATTTCACCTTTGGCGTAGCGTTCCTTTAGAATCTCAAGTGCTCGGTTGGGCTGGTTAGAGCTTGACCCACCCACTTCTCGTACTAACCACACCACGAGCAAAATAATCCCGCCCCAGAAAAGAGGCATCATGAGCCAACCCCATATTCCCCAACCAAACATATGTCCGTAGTAAAAATTTCCCATAATTGTAGCTACTTATTGGATAAGGTGTATATCTTAAGGAGTTCAGTAATAGCCTTTTCATCCTCACCACCGTGCTGCATCTGGTGCCGCACGTGAGTTTTGAGATGGTTCTGTAGGAGTAAGGTATCCAAGCTCTTTAAGGACCGCTGGATGGAGAGCGACTGGTTCAGGAGTTCTATGCAGTACTCCTCCTTCTCAATTGCCTGCGTCAGTCCCCGTAGCTGACCGGCTATAATCTTAGCGCGGTGGATAGCACGTTTCTTAAGCTTCTGGTCGAGCATAGTTATGGTGTTAATACTTAATAGGGTATACCCCTATACCCTATTATAGCTAGATAAACGAAAAGGTCAAGGCTGCTTATCCACAACTTGACTAACCTTTAATCAACCTGAAACTTCATCATCATCCCACTCTCCAGGTGCTCGGCGATGTGACAGTGGGCCATCCAGTCACCGGGGTTCGTTATGTTAAGCAATATGTCCGCATACTGCCCCGCGGGAATGAGTACTGTGTCCTTCCACACTAGGTTGTCACCCTTCTTCCCATTCTGATCCAATACCAAGAACTGCTGACCATGGAAATGAATGGGGTGTTGCATGGGGTGAACGGAATTGGCATCGTTTGTGATACGGATTTTCACCTTATCGCCTACCTTAAAGTTCCAATCAATATCCATGTTGGCTTGACGGGTATCTTCATCAATCAGTTTCCATTCTAGGGTTTGGTTAGTGGAGCCCTGGTTCATCATTGCCATGTCATCTTCCCATTCAATGCCATCACTACTTACGGGCATGGCCATCATGCTGTTATCCATCATCATACCACCCATCATCATGTGCTGCCCGCCACCCATCATGCTCCCCTGCCCCTTCAGGTCTATTCCTATGGTCAGGCGTTTATCAATAGGTCTACCGAAATACTGACGATAAGGATCAATACTTTTAACTGCAATAGTATTTGTACGGAGCGTTACAAATTGTTCTGCATAGGATAGCGCGACGGAATCACTAGAGACTGAAACCGTTCCGAGCGCGTAAGTCTTATCAGGGGTTTTATTTTGAATCGTGAAAGACCCCTCCTTATCAAATAAAACTTCTACAACTAAACGCTCCGAAGGCCCGACTATAACGGCGTCTTTCCATTCCTCGCGTTCGGTCGCACCGCCATCGCCGCCCACAAGTTTCATCTTGACCCCAGGAATCGTAAAATTAAACGTCCTGGTATTGGCCGCGTTGGTAACATAGAAACGTATGAGCTCACCTCTCTTCACTTCGAGTCGGTAATCCGGTTCGCCGTTGACCAGCATTATGTTACCAAATCTGCCCATGAGCGTATGGTCGGCCCCTTGCCTGCTCAAATTGATTTTTTCATTTTCAATCAGGATATCATCAAGGAATAAAGCAACCTCACGGTTGACCGGCGACCAATAATCCTTGTCGTTAGGTACTACAAGATAATTGCCATACAGACCGAGCTCCTGTGCATAGTCCTCCCGAACATGGGGGTGATACCAATACATGCCTGCGTCTGGAAACTTCAGCTTATAGGCAAAAGTTTCTCCGGGCTCCATTTCTTTTTGCGTTGTCTGCGAGCCGTCAAAAGCGTTATCCATCCGGACACCGTGGGAATGGAGCAGGGTCTTCATGTCCGTACCATTTTTGAAGTTTATGGTTACATCCGCACCTTGGCTAACTTTAATCAATGGCCCAGGGATTGAGCCGTTGTACGCCAACATGCGGTACGAACGGTTGCCGAGTTTTTTCTGCACAAAACTGGCAGCAAGGTCAAAAGTACCACCGTTCTTAAGCTCCACCACGGTTGACACTTGCGCTTCTGGGAGTTCTTCAAGTGCCGCTGTCTCGCCAAGGCCTGACGTATTCTCATCAAGTGGTATGCGCTCATGACGCGTGCTCACCGCCACTACCCCACCCACCAACAGGAGTAGAGCGCCAAAGTAGAGTAAAATGTATTTGGATTGTTTCATAGAAATTTAGTAAATGGTTAATTAAGAGATGGAAGAAACTATGGCTTCCGAGGACATGCTATGGGGTCAATAATCTTTCTTGATATCAGGGTAATAGAAACGGCTAGCAAAAAGATACTGATGAGACCGAACTCCAACCCCCGGAGTGGCAACAGCGAGAGAAAACCTGCGGTTGCCCCTAACCCGAAGATGGACGTGAGCACTACGGAACCACATGAAGCACAGCCGACACCCACGAGCCCAAGAATAGTTCCTGTGAGGCTCAGGCCCATCTCTCGCCCCAGGGCGAGGCGTCGCTTGAGGTAGTACACCAACAAACTTACGTTCACACCGGCAAACACAACCAGGATAAACAGAATGGTTCGGCTAATGGGGGTTGAATTTAGCTGTAGCGTCGCGAGTGAGCCGCCGAGTATACTGAGCCTGGTTGCCCAACTGAACGCAGAATTAGTGAATAAATACGACAAGAATGACAGATTTGGCAACCAGATTGCAATGAACAGTAGTAATGTGGCCACAAACAAAGCAAGCAGCCCATAGCGCCATTGCCGAAAAGTTACAGCCAAAGCCTTTATTACCGTTCGTATCATACGTAGATATTATTTGAGCAAACTATCGACTACCGCTTTAAGCTGCTCGTATGGCACTGCCCCCTCAACCGGCTGTCCATTGACGAAGGTGGTCGGCGTACCATTTACACCGAAGTCCACTCCTTCCTGTAAGTCCTGTTGGACATGAGCTGTAAACTCACCAGTATCAAGACAAGTTTTAAACCTTGCATCATTCAAATCGAGTTCCTTAGCAAGAGGCACGAGTGCATCTAGAGCAAAACCAGTACCATTGGAAGTAGTTCGTTCGAATATCTTATCGATGTACGCCCAGAATTTTTCGTTACCGCCCAATTTACCAGCACACTCCGCTGCCTCAGCTTCCTTCTGTGCGTTGGTGTGGAAAGAAAGTGGAAAATGGCGATATACCCACTTCACCTTGCCAGCATACTCTTGCATTAGCTGCCGCATACCAGGGTGAAAACTCTTGCAGAATGGACATTCAAGGTCAGAGTACTCAACCAGAGTTATAGGTGCACTAGCATCCCCGCGAATATGGTCGTCGGGTTTCACGGTAATAGTGACATTAGCTGGCGGTCCTGCGGGTTGATTAGGTACAGGTGCACCAACTGTTGCTGTGGGCGCACTAGTCCCCACAGGCTGTTTGACTCCTGGTATGTTACCTGACAAACCGTAAGAAACTGCGAGCACAAAACCAGCAAGACTAACGGCGGCAACACCGCTGACAATACCCATAATAAACGTTAACTTAGGAGATGAACCTGCAAATATACTCTGTTTAGTTATTGAAGTTATACTGCTTATATTGGTGTCTGGGGGAGTGATAGATGTGGTCATAGATTAAAAATTAATTATAGTTACAAACTAAAAACCAGCGAGTAAAGTTCGCTTGACTAGCTATAAGCTAGCTTAAGCGAAATCAAACGCTGGCTTGGGCAGCGCTGTAAATCAATGGCTGAAGCAGACCTTGTGCTACAAAAATTGTGAGATAGTTATAGAGTGGCACCTCGGCAGTGCTGCCAAGGTATGGCTCTTGTTTAAGAGGCAGGCCCTCCATAACTGCGGCGTGGATCCAAATGGGGCTACTAGCAACTCCGGGAATACTATTCTGTGAGGTGGTGGTCGAGGTAATTATCGCGAGTGGCAAGGAGTGCAAATCATAATTACCACCCTGTGTCATGCAACAGGGTTCGCTAAGACTTTGGGCGATTGGTAAGACAAGGAAATTACCTACACTGTCGGCGTTGGTAATTGTCATGGAATGACAGGATACAAAAATCGCGCTCGTGAATATGCTCACTAGCACACCCCCGACCAGAATTGCTTTTGACATCGGGAATCTCATCATGAATTGATTATATCATATTTACCGAGAATTCAATTTTGGTTCTAACCATAACTAATGGTATGCAAAAATGCCCAAGTTACGCTTGGGTATTTTTGCAGAGCTCGGGGCACTGGATGATGTTAGAACCTCAATTTTAAGTGGGGAGACGAACTTTGTTAGACTGGGTACTGTTACCGGTAGTGCTCACAAAGTTCATCCTTCTAATACTTTAATATTACTGCGCACTTGAAGTATCTTTTATGGATTTTTTTATTCTAATCCAATTCCAAAACCGTTCATGAAAATAATATACAACCATCAAAATTGTGGCGCTGGACAATGTAATAATTGTGCTTTCTTGAACTTCTCCAGTAAATAAAAACACCACTGCCCAAGTAATCATGGTAGCAATAATGCGCCAGCTAACCGTTTTAGCCAAACTATGAAGCTTGGTTGAGTTATTTATCAATTCTGATGATTTGTTCATAAAAATTACTTTTCTAAAAAATACATCAAACTACATATACATCTTATACTAAAAATACATTTTTGTAAGGTATTAATATTTTTAACATAAGCTAATTAAAATAAGTTGGGGTCATGGGGCACTGGACGACACTAGAACCTCAATACTAGGCGGGAGGACCAAATTCGCCTTTAAAAAGACGCCACTTAATACTTAGGACCAGACTTTTCTAATCAGTATAAATTATGCTACTTAACTTGATCCTCTATATCTTCAATTTCTTTAATAACTGACTGCTCATCAGTATCTATGTGTTCCCCAAGTTCTTTTAATACTTTACTTTCTTCGCGAGTGAGCTTGCGACGAACGCTGGCTCGTTGCAATATTTTAACTTGTTCACTAACCTGCACCCGCAAATCAGCAAAAGCCTTATGTGCCGTTTTTTCAGCCTCAAAGACCTCTTTACGTAATTTTTTCTTTAACATATTTATTTTATGCCAACCTCTTAATATGACTAATATCAATAAGATAATTAAAGCTATTAAAGGAACGATTA
>LCEZ01000029.1 GCA_000995845.1 Parcubacteria group bacterium GW2011_GWD2_43_10
ACAATTAAATAACAATTCAATATGCAAACATCCCCAATTTTAATGGCTATTCAGCAGATTTGCGACGAGAAGAATATTCCCGTGTCTGCCGTGGTGGAAACAATTGAACAGGCCTTAGCTAGTGCTTATCGTAAGGATTTTGGCGAGCCTAATCAAAATATCAAAGTAGAGTTTGATCCCGTAACTGGCGGCTCCAGGATTTTTGACGTGAAAACAGTAGTGATTGGTCCAGCGGAAGGCGAGGAAGAAATTAACGAAAAAAAGGAAATTTTATTAGCGGATGCTAAGAAGATCAAAAAAGATGCAGCTGAGGGTGAGGAAATCCGCACTGAATTGCCCGTACCAGAAGAATATGGCCGAGTGGCCGCTCAAACCGCGAAGCAAGTTATTATTCAGCGTTTGCGTGAGGCTGAACGGGAAATGGTATTTACAGAATACAAGGACAAAGAAGGCCAAGTATTGCTGGGGACAATTCAGCGTGTGGAGGGTCGGACCGTATTTGTTGATTTAGGTCATACCGTGGCAGTAATGCCATATGCGGAGCAGATCCCCAGGGAACATTATGCCACTGGGGCGCGCGTTAAAGTTTATTTAGTATCAGTGTCAGCTTCGTCCCGCGGCCCGGAGGTTTTAGTTTCACGGACTCACCCAGAAATCGTACGACAATTATTTGCTCAGGAAGTGCCGGAGATTGCGGCTGGTACTGTGGAGATTAAATCAATTGCCCGCGAAGCTGGCAGCCGCACAAAAATTGCCGTCATTGCCACTGAACCAAATATTGATCCGATTGGCTCCTGTGTCGGGCAACGAGGCATGCGCGTGCAAACTGTAATTACTCAGTTGGGGGGAGAAAAAATAGATATTATTGAGTGGTCAGAGGACGCCCAAAAATTTATCTCCGCGGCGCTCTCACCAGCTAAAGTACAGTTAGTGGAAATTGATGAGGCTAATCATTCGGCTAAGGTGACCGTAGCCGAAGATCAGCTGTCTTTGGCTATTGGCCGTGGTGGACAAAACGTACGCTTAGCGGTAAAGCTAGCTGGCTGGAAAATAGATATTATTGGCAGTGCTACAGGTGAGGTGCAGAATATTGAAGCTGAAGAGGACGCGACTAAAACACCAGCTGAAGGTGAAATAATTGAATCCCCAGAAAAACAATCTGAAAGTACTGAACCAACTGAGCCTACAACCAAGACCGAAGAACCAACTGAGCCGTCGGCTTAGTACATTAATTTTATTTTTAATCTTTGAATTTAAATCTTATGTTTACGCCAATTTCATTTGCGCTTCTAGCCTCGTTGATCACAATTTTGTGGGGCTTAGGGTTAATGCGCTGGGTAACCAAATTACCTTCAGGTACTGATCGCATGCGTGAAATTGCCGCGGCTATTCAGGCTGGAGCTAAAGCTTATTTATCGCGCCAATATAAAACCGTGTCTATAATTGCTTTAGTTTTATTCTTGTTGCTTGGATTTTTTTGGACTTGGACTACAGCTTTAGCATTTTTAGTCGGGGCTGTTTTTTCCGCCGCCGCTGGTTTTATTGGTATGAATGTTTCGGTGCGCGCTAATGTGCGTACAGCTGAGGCCGCTAAAGAAGGTTTAGCTTCCGCTTTCCGGGTGGCAGTCAGGGGTGGCTCAGTTACAGGGCTATTGGTTGTTGGTTTGGCTCTGTTTGGTGTAGCTGGTTTTTACTGGGTTAGTGATGGAAATTTACCAGCACTGATTGGTCTTGGTTTTGGCGGCAGTTTGATTTCTGTGTTTGCCCGCTTAGGCGGCGGCATTTATACCAAGGCCGCTGATGTTGGCGCAGATTTAGTAGGCAAAGTAGAAGCCGGTATTCCTGAGGATGACCCGAGGAACCCAGCAGTGATTGCAGATAATGTGGGTGATAATGTAGGCGATTGTGCTGGTATGGCGGCTGATCTTTATGAATCTTATGCCGTGACCGCGGTGGCGGCCATGATTTTGGGTTCACTGGTTTTTGAGAATTTTGACGCGGCTATTATTTATCCTTTAGTGCTTGGCGGTATTTCAGTATTAGCATCTTTGATTGCTAGTTTGTTTATAAAAATTTCTTCAAGCGGGAATATTATGGCTGCCCTGTATCGCGGTTTGATAGTAGCGGGTGTCTTAGCAGCCGCAGCTTTTTATTTTGCCACTAAGTATTTTATGGCCGGCAATGGTTTGTACCCGGAAATTAATATATATCTAGCAAGCTTAATTGGTTTGGTGGTTACCGGGCTCTTAGTTTGGATTACCGAATATTACACAGGCACCAACCATAAGCCAGTGCAGGCAATCGCGCAGGCCTCCACCACTGGTCATGGCACTAATATTATTGCCGGGTTAGCTGTTTCAATGCGTTCAACAGTTTGGCCAGTGCTAGTAATCGCAGCGGCGATTTTGGGGGCTTATGCTTTGGCTAATTTATTTGGTGTGGCGGTGGCGGCTATGGCTATGCTTTCTATGGCTGGCATAATTGTGACCATAGATTCTTACGGCCCAATTACTGATAACGCCGGCGGCATTGCGGAAATGGCAGAACTGCCTGAGTCGGTGCGGGCGGTGACTGATCCGTTGGACGCGGTTGGCAATACTACCAAAGCTGTCACTAAAGGTTATGCTATTGGTAGCGCTGGCCTTGCAGCCCTGGTTTTGTTTGCGGCTTATGTACAGGAATTTGCAGATCGTGGTGTGGTGTTAAATTTTAATCTTGATGAGCCAAGAATTTTGGTGGGCTTATTTATTGGCGGTTTACTGCCGTATTTATTCAGTGCTCTTTCCATGGAAGCAGTGGGCAAAGCAGCTGGGCAAGTAGTGGAAGAGGTGCGGCGGCAGTTTAAGGAAATTCCGGGAATTATGGCCGGCACAGCTAAACCGGATTATGCCAAGGCAGTTGATATTGTTACTAAAAGTGCTTTAAAGCAAATGATTGTGCCCGCACTTATTCCAGTATTAGCACCAATTATAGTCGGTTTTGGTTTGGGGCCTGAGGCTTTAGGTGGATTATTGGTTGGCAGTATTTTAACTGGAATTTTCGTAGCCATTTCTATGACTACCGGCGGCGCAGCTTGGGACAATGCTAAGAAATATATTGAAGCTGGCAATTATGGTGGCAAGGGTAGCCCAGCCCACCAAGCCGCGGTTACTGGTGACACGGTCGGGGATCCGTATAAAGATACAGCTGGCCCAGCCATTAACCCAATGATAAAAATATTGAATGTGGTCGCTTTGTTATTGGTAGCGTTTTTGATTTAATTAATTTTTCTTGTGGAGCATCAAATTAAAAATATCGACGGGGGTAAAGTTCAGATAACAATTACTTTAACGCCCGAGGAAAAAACTAAATTTGAATTACGCGCGCTCAGGCAGGCTGGCAGTGAGCTTGATATTAAAGGTTTCCGGCCTGGACATATTCCTGATGATGTTATTAAGAAGCAATTAGATCCAGCCGCGCTTGATCAGGAAACAATGTGGGAAGCAGTTAAGGAACATTACCCCAAATTAGTTGCGGAAATGAATTTAGCAGTGGTGGGCCAGCCCACTCTGGCCTTGCAATCAGCTGAACCGTTTGTGATTCACTCCACGGTATCAAAATTGCCTGAGGTAGATTTAGGCAAATGGGAAAAAGTTAAAATTAAACGCCAAGAAATTAAAGTTGACGAAGCTGAAGTAAATAAAGTAATAGAACAAATTCGGGATGGCCGAGTTAGTGAAGTAGCTGTGATTCGTCCGGCAAAATTAGGGGACCGGGTGGAAATTGATTTTGAAGTTAGTTTGGGCGGTGTGGCTATGGATGGCGGCAAACAAGTAAAATATCCAGTAATTTTAGGCGCTGGCCAGTTGGTGCCAGGTTTTGAAGATAATTTAGTTGGTTTAAATAGCGGTGAAGAAAAAAAGTTTGAGCTAACTTTCCCGAGCAGCTATCGGTCGGACTTGGCCGGTAAAAAGGCTCAAGTTTGGGTTAAATTAAGCCAGGTATTTGAACGCACCTTGCCAGAACTGACTGATGATTTTGTCAAAAGTTTAGGTAAATTTGCCGGCGCTCAAGATTTTCAAGATAAATTACGCGAGAATTTGCAGGAGGAAAAAAATATTCAGGAAGAGCAAAGGCTGGAGCGTGAGATGTTGGAGGCAATTGTGGTGCAAGCTAAATTCGGTGACATTCCTGAGGTTTTATTAATTAATGAAGCGGAAACCATGTTGCATGAATTAAAACATGGCATTACCGAGCGGGGAGTGGAATGGTCGCAGTATTTGCAGAGCATTCAAAAAGACGAAGAGGGTTTGAAAAAAGAATTTAGCACCCCGGCGACCAGGCGAGTAAAAGTAGCCTTAATTGTAAGGACATTTGCTAACCAAGAGAATTTGGCAACTGATGAGATGGCGGTGGAGCAGGAAATTGTTCATTCTTTAGAGCATTATGGCGGTGATGAACGGATGACTACTCAGCTTAATTCGGACGATTATCGCAGTTATGTGCAACAAGTGTTGACCAATCGTCGGGTTATAGAGTGGTTGAAGAAGAAATTGGTGGAATAAAAAAGCCCGATTAATGATCGGGCTTTATTCAGATGATTTATATTAAGTGGCGAAATCGCCCAGGCCGGCTGGATATTGGCCAGTGAACGGGCCAGTGTAAAAATCTTTTGACTTCAACCATCCATCGCTCAACTGGCTAACGCTCTTTAAAGTAGCTACTAAGCTAAGGTACCCGAGTTTACGAAGCCCGAAGCGCCGGGCGATTGATTTGGCAACTGATTGTGTGTTGCCGTTCAGTGACTGGGCCAGCAGTTCGTTTTGTATTCTATAGGTGTCGATACCGTAGAAATCTGGGTAGCGGTATGGTGGTGACGACACAACCATACTTACTGAAGCCACACCTGCTTCCTTGAGCAACCTTAGGGTGGCGGCAATGGTATTGCCTCGGACAATTGAATCATCCACCACCGCGACGTGTCGGTTGTATAACTGCGATTGGCGCGGGTTAAATTTGAGCCTCAGGTACTGCTCACGCTGTGACTGCACAGGTTCGATGAATGTACGACTAACAAAGTGCGGGCGGAATAAGCCCCATGGTCGAAAAATTGCCCGGCTACCCCGGAGTGCCAACCCCTCCCAGTAGCCCAGCGCCGCTTCATTTCCAGAGTCAGCTATGGGAATAATAGTATCCACGTCCAGTGGGTGCTCAAGTGCCAATTGGCGACCCATTTGGTAACGTGCCTGGCCAGCCTCTACGCCGTACCATTGGCTGTCGGGCCGTAAAAAGTAAATAAACTCGAAAATATCTAGTTTTATGTTAGTGTCTTGGGTAAAGTGCATGGTGGTTATATGGCCATTAGGCTCCAGGCGAACAATTTCACCTGGCTTTACCTCACGAACCCTCGAGGCCCGCAAGACATCTAAGGCGCAGGTTTCCGAGGCTACTATATTATCAATGCCATCAGCGTGCTCGCGCCGACCAATGGTGAGCGGATGAAAACCGAAGCGATCGCGGATGGCATAGACAAAACCACGGTAGAGCACCATAAAGTTGAAGGCGCCTTCAAGGTCGCGTATCAGTCCAAGCAGTGCTTGTTCGAAATTGCGTTCTTGGCTTTGGGATAGAATGGTGGTAATGACGACGGTATCCGAGAAACCGTCACTCAGGCGCGCGGTCTGGCGTAGTCTCTTTGCGTTTACTAGGTTGCCATTGTGAGCCAAGAAGAACGGTTCGCCGTGGAAGCTGCCCTCAATTGGTTGTAGATTAAGGTGAGAGGAGATGCCGGCTGTACCGTAACGGGTATGACCTATACCTGAATTACCAAGCATAGAACTAACTGAGGGAGGTGGCAGGATATGTGTCCACTGTTCCTCGTTGCCTTGGCTAGCTAGCAGCTGGGCCAGTTTTTGGCGTGCTTCATACGATGATGGAATAATGAAAGCTTGGGCCAGTTCACCCGGACCTTTTTCAGCGTAGTAACGCCGACCATCATAAGTGACAATACCCGCTCCTTGTTTGCCGCGGTGCTGCATGTTGATTAAACCAATATACAGGTCAGGCGCTGCCTGGTGCCGAGGAGCCTGATTTACAATACCAATAATACCGCACATATTTTTACTCCTTTTTTAAGTTTCAATGTTAACGTTCACGTTTGTTTGTAGTCGAATCTTACTGGTTTATGGTAATATGTCAAGCGATTATGCTGTTTGGTTCACATATTTCCGCTGCGGGTGGGGTAGATAAGGCGCCCGAAAGAGCGGCCGAAGTCGGCTGTGAGGTTTTTCAGTTCTTTTCCCGTCCACCCCAGGGTGGGCCTGGTAGTAAATTAACCCCTAGTGTCATCGCGGCGTTTAAAGGTAACTGCAAAAAATTCAAGCAAGCCGAAAGTTACATTCACACGCCTTATTATATAAATTTTGCCAGCACCACGCCGCGTATTCGCTACGGCTCAATTGCTGTTGTCCGTGAGGAGCTGGAGCGCGGCACGCTTTTGGGATGCAAATATGTAATGACACATTTAGGTTCAACCAAGTCAGCTGGGCCTAAACTAGGTTTCCACAAGACCTGGCGGGCGGTCCAGAGAATATTAGATGGCTACAAAGGTAGTTGCTTACTCTTACTTGAGGATTCGTCTGGCGCTGGAGATTTAGTTGGTAGCACTTTTGAGGAGCTAAGAGATTTAATTAAGAATGTAGAAAGCGCAGCTAAGTATAAAAATAAAGTTGGTGTGTGTTTGGATTCCTGCCATATGTTCGCCTCAGGCTACGATCTAAGCACAGCGGCAGCGGTTAAAATAACTTTGGACGAGTTTGGCAAAAAAGTCGGATTTAAATATTTAAAATTGATGCATGCCAATGATTCTTATGGTGAGCTCGGCGGTAAGCGCGACCGGCATGAGCATTTAGGCAAAGGCAAGATTGGCCTGGAGGGTTTTAAAGCCTTGGTGCAAGATAAACGGATGAAAGCAGTTAATTTTATTCTGGAAACCCCAAAAGACAATCCCCAGGACGATCCGCGCAATTTGGCTATCCTTAAAAAATTTAGAGTGCATTAGCTAGATCAGGAATCCATTAGGCATTGAAATATCCAATCCAACCTTTCGCGCGAAAGGTTGGATGAGATTAGAAGAGCAATAGGATTTTTGGATAAAATCAGTTGCTAGCTTTACGAATCAATTTTACTAGAGCAGCTAATTGATGAGGCAGGTCTTTTTCCAGCCAGTATTTAGCTTCAAAGCCCGCTTGCCGTCGATCAAGTAAGCCCGCTTGCCGCAGCATAACCACATGTTTGGAAGTAGCCGTATGTGAAAGTTTTATCTGAGAAGCAATCTCACCAACAGATAGTTCCTCGCCATTTAGTAAAAGTTTTATTATCTCAACTCTCTTATGGCCTCCTAGGATGCGGAGGATTTTTTGCAGTTCGCGTAGTCGCATATATTTCTAGTCTATCATAAGATTGCTGTCCATACAATGATTCGCGCGAAAGGTGTGATGGGGGCGGAGGGTTGAGCAATATTTGTGTGGTTTTAGGCTAGGATATGCAGTCTTATGAATTATGGTAAGATAAGTGATATGAAAATCACTAAACTTGGGCATTGTTGCCTGATAATTGAAGAGGGTGAAATTAAAATTCTTACTGATCCAGGTGAATATACTGATGCACAAAATAGCGTCAGAGGTCTGACTCATGTAATTATTACCCATGAGCATCAGGATCATTTTCATGTGCCGTCATTAAAGCAAGTGCTCGCCAATAATCCGGGCGTAGCGGTATATACCAATAGGGCAGTGGGAAATCTGATGTCACGGGAAGCGTTGCCATATGAATTGTTACAACATGGTGATAAGCAATTATTCGGTGATTTAGAAGTTGAAGGTATTGGTACAGAGCATCATGTTATCTACCCAGCTATTCCCATAATAATGAATACTGGCTATATGTTTGGCAACAAATTTTTCTATCCCGGCGATGCCTTAACTAAGCCTGAAAGACCGGTTGAATTATTGGCCATGCCCATTACCGGTCCTTGGCTACCAATTGCTGAGGCGATTGATTACGCGCGTGCCTTAAAACCCAAAAAATGTTTTCCCATACATGATGGTAATATAAAAGCACCCGAAGGGATGTATAGGTTGTCAGCTAGGATTTTGCAGCCCGAGGGAATTAATTTTGAAGTCTTTGAATTAGGAAAAAATTATGACGTCTAGATTATTAGCTATATTAGCGGTTAAAAAGGCTGGA
>LCEZ01000030.1:0-8095 GCA_000995845.1 Parcubacteria group bacterium GW2011_GWD2_43_10
ATACTTGATAATGCCGATCAGACAATAATTAGAAAAGGCATATAAAAATACCGGGCCGCGGCCCGGTATTTTTATAATCATACTAGTTATTAATTTCTACGGTGACTTTTGGTCCCGGGCTAGAATAATTATTAAAATCTGTTAGTACTAATGATAAGGTGTAGGTGCCTGGTGGATTTGGTGGCCAAGTAAAATTAATATTTGAACTCGGATTAGTTATTACCCCCAACCAACGAGAAGCTTCATTCTTTGGCTTTAAATAAAGATCAACCTGTTTTAATTGTTGAGGCTGGTCTAGTTCAATATTAATTTCAAATGGCATATCCCCCGGGACAATAGTTTGCCCATTGTTAAGATTTATAAATCGGGCACCACTAGCTGAGGGTAATGGGTTTACTAACAAATTAAAAGTAACACTAGACTCATTAGAATTATCAATATCATCATAAGCTCGTGCCGTTAGGGTATGATAACCATTAGGCCAATCTGTTGTAATAAGGAAATTAAGATTCCAAGGTGAGTTTCTGACCGTGCCAATTTCTTGATTATCCAAAAAATAAGTAACCCGCGATACTCCGCGCGTGGCGGCGGCGGTTACACTAAAACTAATTGGGTTATTAGTGATTGTTTGGTTTGTATTTGGGTTGGTAATGTTTATTTGGGGCTGGTTTTGAGGTATGTGTAGATAATCATAATCTATTGGTGGCGCCTGATCTTGGAGACCACGCTCTGCCGCCCAACGTCTAACTGCTTCTTCCCAGGTATTATATTGTGGGTCTGATTCGGGATTTATTGGTGGCGGACCCAAAGGATCGCCAGGCGTAACATAACGCAGGATAGTATGATATTGGGCATAAAGCCTTTTTTCACGGAACGAAGCGGGGGTAAGGTCAGTGGCTCGCAAGCCAGTAAAGCGGTCAATTTCCACTACCTCACCGCCAATTTGGCCACCAAACATTGGCTTATCAACCAATCTTGTTTCTGGGGGAGTAAAAGGTATAACTGGAGATGAAGCTAAAGCGGTCTTCATAAAATCTTGCCAAATCGGCGCGGCCACCACCGAACCGTCAGCCCCTCTTTTCATCTCATCATTATTACTGTTTCCTACCCAAACGCCAGTAGCTAATTGTGGGGTGTAGCCTAATGTCCAAGCGTCGTGGTAGTCATTGGTTGTACCGGTTTTGGCGGCCACCGGCCTGTCTGGTAAGGTTAAATAATTTTGTGAGCCAAAAATAAAACTTCTAGCCCCATTATCAGACAGAATACCCGTCAACTCCCGGGCTATTTGTGATTCCAAAACCTTTTGGCCAGGCTCATCTTTGTATTCTTCTAAGATATTACCATTAGAGTCTTCCACTTTAAGTACACTGGAAATTGGCTTTGTCATACCTTCGCGGGCAAAAGTAGCATAAGCGGCCGTGTGTTCTAAGAGTTTGACTTCAGCCCCCCCTAAAACTATTGATAAACCAAAACGGCTACGGTCCGAGAAAGTGGTGTAGCCTAGGCGCTTAGCGGTTTCCAAAACCCTATCAATACCGCTAAGGTAAAGAACCTTAACCGCCGGGATGTTAAGTGAGCCCGCTAAGGCCTGGCGGAAGGTTACTGGCCCATGTTCTTTAAGGTCATAATTTTTTGGCTCATAATCCTTGGTATCAGTTTTAAAAACTGTTTTAACATCAAACACCACTGTTTCCGGAGTGAAACCTAAGGCTAGGGCAGTACCATAAGCTACCGGTTTAAAAGATGAGCCAGGCTGTCTTGGTCTTAAAGCTACATTAACTTGACCGGCAATAGCATCATTAAAATAATCTTGGCTGCCAACCATAGCTAAAACCTGATTGGTTGATACATCTATTGCTACTAAACTAGCGTTAGTGGCACCATATTTTTTGTTACTGTCGGCGTATTTTGTGACCGACCCCTCAGCTAGCTTTTGTTTATCAATATCTAAGGTAGTGATTATTTTTAAACCACCTTGTTCAACTAACCAATCACCATATTTGGTTGCCAGTTGTTCTCTGATGTAAAAAACAAAATGAGGAGCAGTGATGGTTTCGCGCCGCTCTTTAAATTGCAAATCTTCTTGTTTGGCGGCTTCAGCTTCCTCCGGGCTTATATAGCCCAGCGTGACCATTGAATCCAAAATATAGTGTTGGCGGCCGATCAATTCATCAACATGGCTGCCATAAGGTGAGTAATAGGTTGTGCCTTTGGTGAGCGCGGCCAGCAAGGCACTCTCTGCTAGATTAATATCTTTGACTGATTTGCCAAAAAAAGTTTGGGCAGCGGCCTCGGCCCCGTAAGCACTAGAGCCATAAGGAATTTCGTTAAAATATAGCTTTAGGATTTCATCTTTAGAGAATTTACGCTCTATTTGATAGGATAATATAATTTCTTTAATTTTACGGGTGTATAGTTTTTCGTTGGTAAAGATGGCATTTTTAATAAATTGTTGAGTAATAGTTGAGCCGCCCTGCACCTTGCCGCCGCGCAACAAATTTACCACCAAAGAGCGGATCATAGAGGTAAAGCGGAAACCTTTATGTTTGTAAAAATCCCTGTCCTCAGCTGTCAGGGTGGCAAATTTTAAAAAATCAGGAATGTCAGCCAACTCAACCGCCGTGCG
Source organism: Parcubacteria group bacterium GW2011_GWD2_43_10 (assembly GCA_000995845.1). Taxonomy (GTDB): domain Bacteria; phylum Patescibacteriota; class Patescibacteriia; order Veblenbacterales; family UBA10138; genus UBA10138. Next base: position 2,627 of record LCEZ01000030.1, read on the forward strand.
CTTTTCCTCGCCATGAATATCATAAAGTAAATGTTCGCCCGTGCGGTCATAAATCTTAGTGCTTTGGGGCACAGTCCGCCGTACAATACCTTCAGCGGTTGGTAAGTCGCGGCTTACCCAGGCGAGTGTCCCCACCACTAAAACTGCTAAGCCAAGTAAGCCAGTTATAGATAGTTTGATAAGCAAATCACGCCTCAATCGTCGGCTTCTGATACTACGTGACCGCCAAGCACCTAATCGGGAGGATGGTTTTTTAAGACTAGGAATTGGCATAAGGCAAATTAGCCAATAAAGCCGCCCCAATTACACCAGCAGAATCACCCAGGGCCGCGCGTTTAATAATTGGTGTTTTGGGCAATATACAGTTCTTGTTTAAACTTTTCTGAAGGGAACTATAAAATCTTGGCCAAGCCTTAGCAATCTGTCCACCCAAAATGATTACATCAGGATCAAATATATGACTAATTGAGGCCAAGGCATAGCCTAAGTGTGAACCAAATTCTTGCCAGATTTTATTGGCTCTAGGGTTATGCTCGCGAGCTAAAGCGGCAACAGTAATTTTTTTATTTTTAATTAATACCCCCGCCCTTATAAATTCTTGTAAGGCACCGTTCTCACCCAACTGCCCGCGCGGTCCGCTTTGGTTTTGTAATAAATAGCCCAATTCTCCAGCATTACCGCGTCCGTGGTAAATTTTCTTATTAATTACAATTCCACCACCAACTCCTGTACCCAAAGTGAGGCCAATAACATTTTGATATTTTTTACCCGCACCTAAAATAGCCTCAGCTAAAGTAAAAACATTAGCATCATTGTCAATTGTTATTGGCAGAAGTGTTTCCTGCTCTAAAAATTGTTTAAAAGGGAAATTTTTAAAGGGAAGGTTGGGCGGATTTATAATTAAGCCGCGTTTTATATCCAGCGGTCCAGGACAGCCGACACCAATAGTTTGCACCCGATAGCGGGCGCAATAATCAATTATTATATCAATTAGCAACTCCCAGGCAGCTTGAGTGGTTTTGGGGGTGGGGCGGGCCTTAAAATGCAAACAGCGGCCTCCAGGGCCTGGTAAAAAACCAGCCTTAATGCTACTGCCGCCAATATCTATGCCGAGTGTATTTTTTATTCGCATCATGCTTATTTATGGTACAATAAAGCCGTTATTATGCCTAAACATCAGTCTGATATTATTAACGAATTACTCACCCGTTCTGTAACAGACGTGGTGCCAAGAGAGTTGGCCAATACCAAACTTGCCTCGGGCAAAAAACTAAGAATTTATTTTGGCATAGACCCGACGGGAGACAAACTTCATCTTGGCCATGCCGTGCCCCTGCGAAAGCTTCGGGCTTTTCAAGAAGCGGGACACGAAGTTATTTTATTGATTGGCAGTTTTACAGCCATGATTGGTGACCCTTCAGGTAGGGATACTTTACGTGAGCCGTTGACTGAGACGCAAGTTAAGAAGAATTTTGCTACTTACAAAAAGCAGGCCGAGTTAGTGTTGGATATGAAAAAAGTAGAGGTGCGATTTAATAATGAGTGGTTAGGAAAATTAAAGCCAAAACAAATCATAGATTTGGCTAGTAAGTTCACTGCGCAGCAGGTTTTAGAGCGCGACATGTTCCGTATTCGCCAACAGCGTAATTTGCCGATTGCCATGCATGAACTACTCTACCCGCTTTTTGTTGGCTATGATTCGGTGGTGCTGGACGTGGATGCCGAAATAGGAGGCAACGACCAGCTGTTCAACATGCTCTGCGGTCGCACCTTGCAGCAGGCTTACGGTAAACGCGAAAAATTCGTACTCACCACCAAACTGCTGGAAGGCACGGACGGCCGCAAAATGAGCAAGACATACAATAACGCGATTTACCTGACTGATGAGCCGAATGAGATGTACGGCAAGGTGATGAGCATCAAAGATGAGCTGATAAAGCCCTACTTTGAACTTTGTACGGATTTACCAATGGGTGAGATTAAGGAGATTGAAGCTGGATTGAAAAAGGGTGATAATCCTAAAACTCACAAATCACTATTGGCTAGAGAAATTGTAACTATTTATCACAGCGCCAAGGCAGCCCAAAAAACCGAAGCTGAGTTTAATAATGTGCATCGCGACAAAACTATGCCCAGCGACCTGCCGGCAGTTAAATTGCCAGCTGGCAAAAAAACAATGCCCATTACAGATTTGTTGGTTTATATAAAATTAGCTACTTCTAAAAGCGAGGCCCGCAGGTTGGTTGAACAGGGTGGGGTAAAGATTGGGGGCAAAACAACAATTGATTGGAAAGACAATATTCAACTTAAGACCGGATTGGTAATTCAGGTTGGCCCGCGTAGGTTTGCAAAATTAGTTTAGTAAATAAATATATAAAAGCCACACTTTTGTGTGGCTTTTTTAATTAACTTCCTTTTATTTTGATGTAAGCCAATCTAATAATTTTCCCATAGTTGCACCCCAACAACGATCAAGGAGTAGGAAATTTTTTGATTGAAATAATTTTGTTAATGTTTTACTCTTTGCCAGCACATAAAATACCCCACCAGCGGTCCATACAATGAATATTGTGAATGCAGTAAAAATGGCTATCGGAAAGAAAAATATTAATCCGCCAATAAACCCACCGAGGGTACCAATTGATACACCTCCTATGAAAACTAAAGCAACCATGAAGGTTACAACGTCGTCGGGGTCATCAAATGTGTTTGGTTTATAACTCCCACTTGCTTTCATCAAGCGAAGGCCAATAAATATGCCAAAAGGTATAATTGGACCAAGTAGAATATCCCACCAGCGGCTCATAGGAAGAAAAGAAGAGGCCATTTCACATAATGGAATTTTACTAAGTTCATATGTCATTATTACTTCTGGGGTTGGGGCAAACAAACTCCAAACAAACCAGAACAGGCTGATAATAATTGTTAAGAACAGGCTCCACCTCAGCGTGAGTACGAGATCATTTTTCATTTTTTCTCCTAATTTTGTTAATGAACTGTTTAATTATTTGTTTAACAGCTCAGCATAATTCTCCTTTATATTTTTGTCTATATAATGTTACAAATTTGTCAAAAAAGGACAAAAGAGTTATAATATCCAATATTTATTAGGATAACCATTAGTTTTAATTGTATGGAAATTGATACATTATTAAATAAGTTAGGTTTTAGTGACAACAAAGCCAAAATTTACCAAGCAATTTTATCATTAGGTAGTGCGCCAGCCAGCACTATTGCTCAAAAAGCCGGTATAGTTAGGTCAACTACTTATAAAATACTGGAAGAGCTGGCCAGTGATGGTTTAGTGGAAATGACTGATCAGGGAGTGAAAAAATTCACCGCTCTTCACCCCAAGGCTTTAATTACCCTGCAAGAGAATAAAAAAAGTACCCTGGAAAGACTTTTGCCAGAACTTTTGGGTATTTATTCGTCACCAAAATTCAAGCCAAAAATGCGTTTTTACGAAGGCGAGGAAGGCAAGAAAAAAGTTTTTGAAGACATATTATCTTTGCACAATGACATTGTTTATACTTTTTTCAGCTTCCGCATGGACAAGGATCATTTCTTCCTGTTTTATCCCAAATTCCCTTGCACTCAGCATCTGATTCCTTATAAGCAGCCTCTCTCCGCTGTTCTTCAATTCTTATACCATTTAATTCATTCGGAGTATGTCCCTTTATTTTCCATTGATTCAATTCATTCATAAAATACATGGAACTGAATGAAAACATTTCATTGATCTGATCGGGAGACTTGAAATCCATATACCCCAAAATTCTATTCATGTATGTGTTAGGATTCTCACCGTTTTTGACATAACAAGTCCATTCCTCTATCAGCAAGTTGGCTTTTATTGAGTCAAGAGTCAAATGTCCTGTAAGATAATCACGCATGGCATTTTTCGCCTTTGTATCCGGCAAATGCCCGGCCATAAGCTCATTACAGGAAAGCGGATAAAAATCAAGGTCTTCTCTTCCCTGCTGCTCATAATAAATATTGCAGGGGTCAAATACAGAATAGTAGGCAAAGTAGCGTCTATGATAATTGTCATTAAAATAAAAATCATTAACTTCCAATGCATACCGGGAATAATTTTCAAATATAATATCCACATTTTGGTATAAGTCTTTTGCACGGTAATAATCAGAATAATTCAACTTCGAAAAAGCGATTTTTATATCCGGTCTACCTTTTACAAAGCTATCAAACATGATGTGCAGACACATGGAGAACTTATACTCATCCACTACGCCATAATAATATAAAATGCCTCTCCCAATTTTACAAATAACCGTATTCCGTCCGACGATCTTACCAGCTTCAGCTTCATCAAGCCTGTCCAGAATATGCAGCAGCTCGTCCGGAATCAGAAGGAATTCTTCATCCTGGGATAAACAACGAAACAGGTAACCCCTTTGAAGCAAATAGCTCACAAATGAAGATTTTATATTGAGACCGTTCAAAGGTAACTTTTGTATATTCTTGAATTTAAGCAACAGATGATACAAGCTGTCATCCATTATTTTCAGAAGCATTTCAAAGTTTTTAATTATTTCATTGGAAAGCAAAGGAATAAGCAATTCTTTCCTTACGTTTTTCGGGGTATCGGCTTTTAGGGCATCAACAATATCTTTTAGAGCATCATTTGTATACAATCCCAACAGCGACTTCAAATCCCCACAGTTGTTTTCCGGCTGCAATACTTTGTATGGGTACTTTGGAGAATCCAGGCCGGTTACCCTGATATACTTTTGCTTGACTGCACTTTTAATATCGACTATTTGAGCTGCCATCGAATCAGATGAAGGCATATATTCATGATAGACCATCTTCGGCATTGTAAAATTTTAAACCCCTTTTCTAATACTTTCTACAACTATTCCCCCGACCATTGCTGCAGCATCCCATAGCTCTTTTTCAAACCCAACATTAGCTGTATTAATCTCTGCCATTTTTATCCTCCCGTTTCTCGATATCTACAATCTTCCAATAGCCACCTTTTTTTGCTCCAATTCGAATCAAAATGCTTGAATCCTTCAATTTTTTTTATAATATTCAATGTGTTATTTAACCAGCAATAAACTACTTGATCTATCATCATAAGTTTTTCATGGAAACATTTCCTTCTTCATAGAACCTCCCAGTGGCCACCTTTTTTAGGCCCTTTTCTTACCAGACGTCCATCTTGAACCAGCTTATCCAAACGGCGCTGTATCGCTTGCTCGGTTAATCCCAAACTCTCCGCCAATGCTCTCCTTGTTGCTTTAGGATCTTCAGCCACTATTTTCAAAATTGCTTTCTCTTCTTCTGCAATAATATCCGTCTTTCTCAAAATATCCTCATTTTTAATTTCATCCTTATTTTCTGGTTCATTTTTTAGTCCGGTTTTTAGTCCGATTTTGCTTTTTTGTTCAATTTTTAGTCCGGTTTTTAGTCCGATTTTGCTTTTTTGTTCAATTTTTAGTCCGG
>LCEZ01000030.1:8105-9268 GCA_000995845.1 Parcubacteria group bacterium GW2011_GWD2_43_10
TCAATTTTTAGTCCGGTCTCTGATTCATAGATATACTCAGGTTGGAAAGTTCTTTTGATAATAACTTTAAACTGATTCCCCTCATCGTCATTTTCAAATGTTATGTATGGGTACTCCTTTAAGGCTCTGCGAACCCCATTCCCCAATCCTCTGTATACCAGTACTTTGTTTGCGAAAGATGCGAGAATATTATTTCTTGGGCAAGATACGCCATACTTCATCATGTCTACGGTTATGTTGTCCGGCAGAGAACCTGGGTTTATAATCTCAATTCTGTCTGAAAAAATAAAAATCCTCACACTTGCCGAATAAAAATAATCCCTATGAATCAGTGAATTTGCCATAATCTCTTCCAATGCTACTTTGGGAACCTCCAGCACTCCAACAGAATTTACATTCTGTCCGGCCTGAATGTGCCTGATATTTCTACTTATAAAAGCAACCGCCTGCTTAAACTGAGTCTCAATTCTACCTGAGATATCTTCACTATCTATATATGTATCAGCATGAATATCATTTCCAGGGTAGCATACCGCCTTTACCATAAAAACCGGCAACAGAAAATTCGGTTCTTCTGCCACCAACAACGCTCCGGCTACATTTAAAACTCCTTCGTTTGCCATGTTCATGTTTTCAAGGATTCTGGGTATTTCATCATCAGGCACTGTCAAAGGCTCATTAAACAAGTTTTGATACAGTTTCTTAAAATATGCTTTATCAACCTTTTCCAACGTTGCATTTCTTACTGTTATTTCATCCCCGTGAAGCAAATTTGCTCCCTGAAGTATTCTCTGGATTTCCTCTCTTGAGGTAACTCTGCGTTTGTCAGCTCCGCTCTTAACCCACATAACACCTGAATTATCCATGTAGGGCTTCGATATTCCTTTCGGTATTTGTATTAACAGAATCAATCCCACATCTGCTTTTAAAACTTCGGTAACTGGATTAATAGGGGGATGTACCAATTGGGAAGCGCTATTGGAAATCAATTGATTCAAATGTCCTATTCTGTCTCGAGATAATCCAACAATCTCACCATTATCTGAAACACCAATAAAGATTGTTCCCCCTTTGCTGTTGCTAAAAGCAACCATCTCAGCCGCAAGGCTTGCAGCATTTGTAAAATCAACTTTAAATTGATGCTTGCTGTCTTCTCCTCTTTG
>LCEZ01000031.1 GCA_000995845.1 Parcubacteria group bacterium GW2011_GWD2_43_10
GTTAACTTTATTTTTAACTTAGTGTTTTTTGTCCCACCTGGGACAAAAAACAACATATTAAGATTGCCTTAATATTTATTGCCTACTATTTAGGTCCATTGCTTCTTTTTGGTAAATACAAAAAATCGGTGGCTCGATACACATTAACCCACTTATCCAATTTAGCCTGCTTGACGAAATCAACCACCACGGTATAAACATTGCCATTGCTTGCCCAAACACTTTGTTGCAACAAAAAAAATCCTCCCTCCTTAAGGAGCTGACGAAATTGCTTACGTGCCCAGCTTTGACTAACTGGAATATCAAATATGACTACCGTATACCATCCTTTCGCCATAATTTTAGCAGAACGCAATCTTTGCACGATTGTGGTGGCTTGCCCTTTCTTAGTCAATGTAATTAAGAAACGCTTACCAATCTTTTCAGCGGTAATATAATGATTAATTTTAAGTTGTCTGAGCTTAGCCTTAATATCTTGCTCATATTGACGACGTTTAAGCTCCACTACATAAGTATGCCCGCCCTTGCCGTAAGCTCTACCATAATGACTGGAAACGGCGGAAACAAGGTGGTTAAAATCAACTGTCGCTTCTCCTATTTTAGCCAAGGCAGCAAGCAAAAACTTAGATGCTGGAATTCTTTTCTTCATCGTTCTTTCATTATATCATTTTTCCCAGGTGTGTAAATAGTCCCAGGTGGGACAAAAAACAAAACGACTACTTATAATAAAAACAAGCGAGTAGAAATTTCGCTTGTTTTTATTGAACTAATCTAAAAATCAATTATTATTCTTCTGTATTCACTACCCCGCCACAATTTTCCCCAGTAGCAACAATTCTAAGAGTGAGAGTCCTTATGATATCTGGCCCTATACCGTTTGTTGTATTATCAAATGAAATAGTAAAAGGCCAAAGACCTGGGGGAAGAAAATTAACGAAGTTCTTGAAAGTTACTATTACAGAAGTTGAACTGCCTGGTCCAAGCGTACCAGAAGTCTTTGATAATGAAGCATAAATATTTGGAATAGCTGTTGCTGTCCAATTTATAGTGTTAGGGCTGTCATTCACAACATAATAAGTAACGCTGGATGGTGAGAATGGCCCACCTTGTTGCCCACAAGAATTACTTGCTCCTGATGGTGATACTATTATATTACCTGTACCACCGCCACCGCCAGCTGGAGCCTGATTAACAGTTATAGTGTTAGCATACTCAATCCAGCCATCACCATTAATTGCTGGTGGATTACGTGGATTACTGTCACTATTACAGCGCCAACCATCTTTAGCACACCACTCCCAATTATCCTCCACAAATATTCGCGGTTTATAATCACAGCCTCCAGCCTGGGCACATGTATATACATGACTGTAGGTGAAGTAACCGTTAAAGTTGCCACTATTCCCAACACAAGCATTCGGGTTATCACCCCAGTTATAATCTGGGTCATTTGGAGTTTTGCAAACCGCTTTGTGATTCTTATAAGAACTATAAGCCCCGGAGTAAGAAGAGCCATCACCCCAGTCCACAAACACTTTGCGTAAAGGCATTTGCTCACCATTAGGGTTAAAGGCATAAAAAGCCACTGTTACTACATCAGAAGATTCAATTGTTATATCTCCTTCTTGCCAGCTGCCGGCATTGGTTTGAATGGTCATGCCTTCTGTGTCATTCATACCTGCATTTCCTGGCAATACATTATTATTGACATCAAATATAACTTGCCTGACGAGTGGTGGCGTAGGTACTTGTGTATTTTCATTACCGGCCAATAACCCCCCTTCAGTTCCTGTGTCTCCGGAATCACAATCAACTTCCCCGCAACTTATATCACCGCTAGTAAGCCAATCTACCGGCCCAGTAGTAGTCCATATGCCATCAAAATTACTCGCTTGATATACAGCAGAAAATAATTGTTGGATACGATTGATGCCTTGGCTTGAGTTTGCCCAAGATAGGGTTCTATATTTATTATTTGCATTCTTACTAAAGTAACCAGTACAAACACCTTGCACTCCGTCAGAAGTACACTGGGAAGATTCGGTACAATTATTACCAAATTTTTTATTATCACTAATGCATGTGCCTGGATTGTTACCACCACAATTAGATGGCGAGCAGGCAAATGGTGTAGTAACACTTGTAACATCACTCACTACCAATAACTGGTTGTCTTGCGGAGCAGTAACTAAACTAGTTTTACCATAAGGTGATGGTATGCGCGATGAGGTAAAGCCTAGTCCAGTTGGATCCACCGGAGGTGGCTCATCATCATAAGGCTCCACCTGATAATCAGTGCGACGCAGTATACGATCAGTCCAAGCTTTATTTTTGATCGCAGTAGCAGTTTGCAAAGTCTCTGTACAAATTTCTTTTATATAAAATTTAATATTATAACCTACGCCTTCATTGCCCTCACCAGTATAATCATCGGTAACTAAAGCATAGCCTCTTATACTTTGATCGTTCTTATCAAATAAGACATCAAAATAAATTACGTTTTGTTGGCCAACTTTGGAATTACTATAACGCCAAACAATATAATCATTATATGGTGGTTCATTTCGGGATGAGGGATTTACCAGATTTTCTGGGGTTAGTGTAAAATCATACCAATCCCAAGACTTGGATGATGGTAGGGCTGTCACTTTAATCGCAGCAATCTGATACATCTTTATTAGACTTTCATTAGCTTCATTTGGTATTAACAAGCGAACTCCAGCGGCGCCTTCCACTGAATTATCATTCATAATATACCCATCACCATATGTAGGATCAGACACAATATGCCCAGAAGCGTCCAGTGAAAACCTGCTAGGACAGCTAGACCAGCTCCCGTTCCAGTAACATTGTCTGCCTCCAGAATTATTTACATCCCACGGATTTTTTGAGCATCCACCTATAACAAAATTACCATTAACGCCAGTCTTACCACATGGATTACCTTCTCGGTGTTGTACTCCGTATTGGCTAGCATTTACTACATAAGTTGCCAAGTTCTTACCAAGGGCATTACTACAATATAATGTAGAACCGCCTTGGTAACCAGCTTCAGGTGAATAATCGTAAACAGAAACTTCACCATTAACCGAGTCAATCGGCAACCAAGTAAGGCAGGCATTATCCGCCCCGGCATTAATTGGGCGCGATGGATCCTTTTCCAAACAATAGCCTTTTAAGCCAATATTTAAATTCTGCTGCTTGAGACGATTAACTAACTGAGTTTTATTGCCATTAAAATCCTCACTTACCTCAGTGGTATACATGGCTGGTATATCTTCGCTCATCAAACTATAGAATAAATTATTGCCATCTTGATAAGTCAAACGCTTATAAGAACATTCACATATTTCACCTGACTGGCAAACATTAGCATCTTTAAACACTGTGTCCTTAGTTTCCGGCAATTCAACATAAGTAGCATCAGCTGCCCCCGGGCAACCAGGATCAGTACAAGCCGGTTTATATGACATCACCACATTAACAGGGAAAGGCGCATCCGTTTGCGGGAAAGCCCGGCAAAGCTTGGGGCCGGTATTTTGCCAATCAGGCCCCGGGCCCTCACCAGTCAAGCCCAAATCTTCAAACTGGCAAGTTATACTACCACTACATATATCCCCTATATCTAATGAGGGGCAACCACACCCTAAAGTAGTACAAGTATTATTGCCATTAAATAGAACCCCACCGCAAGTTTTTTGCGCCTGATTAAGATAGGTCAGCCTGACATTGCTCTCTTCCGCTGTTCCATATTCCTTTTGTGTCAGCACTTCAATTGGGTAAATATTAGGCAAAGAATAACCCGAATAATCCAAACTGCTCCAGTTTGTACCCCGTTTTTGGTACTGGACTAATGATAACGTCTGAGCTGGAATCGGTGATGTTACCCAAGTATCACAACGGCCTGAGCCATCGCTGTTCGCGCCTAATTGATTGCATACACCCAAGGAATAACACACATTATCATAGCGGCCAGTTTGACGATTGTAGCGCGGGCTCTCACTTTGGCAGGAAAGCCACTCGGCACAAGCCCGGTCGCGCCGCACTTTTAGAACCAAGTTTGTATTCTTAGGATTAGTAGATGAAGGTGCTACTAACTTATTATTATTACTGCGGCTATTCTCATAAGTAGCTAGCGCGTTGTATGTCAGGTTTGAATTAGACAGCTCACTAAATAGCAGACAGCCTTCTTTTTCACTCACCTGTCCATTACACAAACCTTTGTTCAAATCCTTATCATTCAAATAGTAATAAGTTTTTTTAGTTAATTCCGGATCAGAATAAGCCGTACAACCAGCTTGATTGGACGGGCAATTATAAGCATAAGGCTCGCGGGCGACCTCACGAGCTTGATTTATATTAAGGCTGGAAAGTAATTCCACTGATTGCACTTGGTCCAAATAAATATCACCATCTGTACCACTAGCTGTTATTTGCAAGCCAACTCTAGAAATTATAACCGGCGGCGTTCTGACTAACTGCCAAAGCATTAACCATTGATCACGCGGTGTATCCTCATCAATAACTATCTGCATATCACCGCCCCACATAGGGCAAGGAATGGTTGTGGGAGGATTGGGTGGAATTGAGAAAAGAGTACACCTAGTAGTTAGTGTGATGGTGCCTTGAGTAACAGCGCTTGGAATTCTTACCCTTACATAAGAAGCGAGGGTTTTGTTGGAAGGTGAAGCTAAGGCCAAGCCGGGTGACTGTGTTCTCACGCCATCTGCTAGTGGGGGCAAGCGTAAAACATTACCACCCCAGTACTGCAAGCCACTGTCAGATAATTTGGTGTATTAATCTGGCTCCAACCAGTAAAGATATCTATATCGCCGTCGCCAGGCGTGTAAATTTCAAAACTTGGATTGGCAACCAAATTGCAGCGCTGGTTCGTACCTTGCTTGTACCATTCATAGCCTACAGTGCTATCAATTATTTTGTATTCACAAACCTTGCTGCCCGGCTCTTTGAAATAATGGGGCACGCCAGCGTTGTCGGTAAATACCTGGCACATATTTTGCTCAGATGAACACAAGGGGCTGGCACCCTGATTAATTCCAGGATCAAAAGTATCTGGATTAAGCACGGTATAAATATCACTCCAGCTGGAAATTTCCCCTGAGGGCAGGAAATTGGGTAGCCCGAGGCGTTTACAGCCGGCAAATTGGCTACTGCAAGATTTTTTAGAATCATAAACGCGATAAACCACATTATCTTCCGGTACTACTACTTCCTGATCGCCGGCGGTAACGGTTAATTCCGGCGGCGTGCTGGAATTGTGCGTATCAATTAAGGCTCGACAACCGACCACTTCAGCCTGACAAAGCTTGAAAAAACCAGTAAGATACACTGTTTGTCGGTCACGGGTGTTATAAGCGGAACAGCGCAGGAAATCATCAACGCATGAGGCAGGAGTGACCCAGGAATTTTTCCTGACATAAAAAGTGTCCTGGATTTCGCGGAAAGAAATATTATCAAAATAAACTGTAGATCCTAAAATACCCGTACCAATAATAAGTTTTATTGCTACTTTGTCATCACCAGTAAATTCAACTGGACCTAAGTTTACTATTTGCCATTCGTTGTTTATCGGATAACCAGTGAGAGGAGTAAAAAGTACGGCTGAGCTACCTGCTAAAATCCCGGCAAATATACTACCACCTGCGCCATCAGGCTTTACCCAAAAACTTAGCATATACTGTTTGCCCGTAGTCAATAAGCCTGTTAAGTCATGTGTACTAGATGCAGCTGTAGTGGGTGTATATAATTTTAATGAGTGGCCAAAAGCTGAGCTGGATTCAGTTGAATTGGTGCCACCTTCCCAACCAGACAGTGGACTGGAATCGGCATTTACACCTGGTTCAACATCTCCAAAGGTGGAAACTGGGAAAACATAGCGCACATTACCAGCGGTTGGCCCACGATATTCACGGCAGCCATTAGCCGCAGCAGGACAAACTTTACCCTGATTCGGGATAGCGCGGTAATAACAACGATTATCAGATTCCCAAGTGCCGCCTGATCTTTCACAATCATCAACAACAACACTAGTGGCGCGATAACGGTTGCAGGAAGCGGAAGAATAAACTACTTTGCTTTCCAAGCGATAATGAACTGCCACTTGCGGTCCATTGGTTACATAAAATTCTTTGCAGTCTGGACTTGGACTAGTATTACCAGTCATACAATCACCTGAGCCATCAGTGGTAATGGGGGGGCCCAAAGGATTAATAACCGGATAGCACTCGGTAGGCTGGCAACCAGGGTTGAATTCTATGGCTTGCAACTGCCAAGTTTTAAGCTGATAACCAGTCAAGTCCGACCCGACCCAAGTATAATAAGTATTATCCAGTTCATCTTCTGGCCGAACGCACTGCCTGAGTTCAGAATAATATTCTTTGCGTTCATTCTGCTCTATATTGGTAAATTCTTCACAGCCGACATGGGTCGCCGAACAAATTTTAGCAGTGGTAGGAATAAAGTTATAGGTCGGTTCGGCTTCAACTGGGTCGCGGTTTAAGTAATTTTCAAAAAACGAACTGGTTTGCTGATAAGTGTTAAAGCCATTACACTCCCCTGGACAAATATTGTCTTGCGTAACAATCCCTGGTACGGCCGGTGAGCCGTCACGGGGCGTATAAAGTTCACAGCCAACATCATTCTTTGCGCAAAGCTGCAAATAATTAGCACACTCGGGAGCACGATTATTAGGATTTACATCATAACAATTAAGGTACTGTGGTGCTTGGCGCAAAGTTGTTTGGCTGGAAGCTGCCAACTGATCATAAGAGGAATAAATAGCTCCATCTGTAACCAGGTCAACCACTGCCTCAACTTGTTCGGCATACGACGCTCCTACTGGTATCACATTCAACTCTTCTAAAGTGGCGGTATTGATATTAGAAAGCTGCAAAAACTTAGTACAGCCTTCTTCTTTGGTTGTACATTTTCGGTTATCTACATTTTTCAGGAAAAAACGCGGTTGGGCAGTTTGGTCGGATAATTCAAAATCAACTGTATTAATGTTGTTTTGTGTGCCTAAGGTGTCCTTATTCGGCAAATAAACATCATCCACCCCTTCAGGTGTTAGATTACGGGCAGCCGAATACCAGCGACAAGAAGCGGCATCAGAACACACCCCATCATCATAATTATTAAGAGAACTTATTAAGTAACTGGCATTTTTTCCGCTCGGATCTTTAAAGCTTTGGCAGGTTGCCCAAGGGCTTACCCCTGATCCTTCTGGGAATTCGCAGCTTTTACCAGAGAAACGCCAAATATTTTCTTCGCGCTTACAATAGCCCCAGGCTTGGCAGCTACCATCAGCTTTCTCGGCAATGCAATGCTGATAATCCACGCAGACCTTTTGCCGATTAGGTCCGCTGGGTTCTAACTGCTGACCATAAGCTTCAGTACGGCATTGCGCCGGTGGCGCGCGCAAAATCCAATTAGGATCAATCAAGCCACAATATTGCCCAATATCTTCAGGATCGTCTTCTGTACCACAAATTTTATCAGGCCCAGTGGCGTTAAAACCATTTGCGTAATTGTCGGATTTACTACCTATTACATCCTGCAAAGAAACACTACCACCCGCGTATTTTTCCGCGGCAATTTCCCAGCCCAAGGGCACAATGCGAGCTAAGCGAAGCTTGCGAATATCAGATAAATACCAAGCATTGGTGGGTGCTCGCAAATCATCAGAGGTACGGGCAATAGCAAATCTCAAATTGCCAGCAATATACCCTTGATCAATTGCTTCCTGAATTGTTAGGGGCGAACCTTCGTCAGCTTTGCGCAAGGCCTGAGCAAACTTGGGTGTAATGGTGCAAGCATATTGAGGCGTATAAAAAGCCGGGTCTGGCGGGCAATTGGCTAAATCACTTATGACATCCACCGCCCCGGTAGCCCCAACCAGCTGCGGTGTGGAAATTGTGCTGTTAATTTGCGTGGCATATTCTATTCCGCCCAACCCCAAAAAACCAAACTGGGTGGAGTAAAGACGCGAGGGGCTGGAAACCGCCCCTTCTTGCAAGAAACGTTTAAGCAAACGAGAAGCTAAGGTATTAGTAAATACCCCTAGGGCATCGGCTACAATATCGCCTGTAAATTCAGAAAAATCATCACCCGCAGCTTCTATGGCTGACCGTTGCAAATCCTGTACTGTTCCGGCTGGAGTTTTAATAAAACCTGTAATATCCTCGGTAATATCTTTCCAACCAGCGGTTCTGATCAAATCCAAAGCCGCCACTTGAGAGGCGGTGGCCCGATCTCTGATTAAATTCTCCTGCACCTGCAAGGCAATACCAAGATCATTTTGCCTGGGGTCAAAAACTACGCCAAAATTTTGCAGAAGATTGGGATCATTAACAAATGTTTCCCAATTTTTAATAGCCGTGGTTAATGAACAACGCGGTTGGCGCGGCTGAATTTCATTAAAAGCAGTAAAACCAATAACTAATTGGGCGGTGGGGCTGGAAGGCTGACAAATATTCAAATTAACATAGGTCTGCTGATTAGCCAGGGTATCCAAAAAATCTCCGGCGGCATCATCGGCTGCCCGCTGAATACTTTGACCAATAGTAAAATTGCTGAATAATGGCTTTTGCCCTTGACCAGCTGAGGAAATCATCACGGCCGTATCGTAGGCTAAGCGAGTAGTAAAAGTACGCGCCGCATTTTTAAAAGCTACCGCTGCTCCATGCTGCCAAGCCCACTCGGCGGCATCGGCAATTTTATCAAAAATCGTAGAAGAAATTTGTGACGGGCCACCAATGATGTCTGCTGGCACAGGTAATATTGCCTGGGCTGGACGTGGGGCTGATAAAAAAGTCACCAGAGCGACTGATACTAAACCAATAACATAAAGTTTTGATAAACTTCTGTTATTTTTCAGTTTTTCTGGTAACTTGATATCCATAAAAATTTCTAGATACCCAGCTCTTGATAAATAATGGTTCTAAGGGTGGCATCATCAACTTGCTCTAGGGTTGCTGAATCAGCTCCACCATTTATTAAAAATTGTCTTAGTTCATCCCCGCTCATTTGTTTAATTAATTCTTTTTGTTCTGGTGTTAAATTAATACTACTATTTGAGTCTGATTGATCACTGGTATCGGTTGCACTAACTTCACCCGCGACCTCATTGTAGATTTGTAACAGCTTAATATCATCATACTTGGCAATTTCATCATCACTAACTCCAGCTTGTCGCAATAATGCCCTAATATCTTCAGCTGTTGGTGTACCACCAATGCTTGATTCTGTTGCTGTCGGAGCAATAAACACTGGACCACAAGTAGTATCTGGAGCACAGTTTGGGTTATTACCACTATCCACTTCCATCTTATCGCTGTAACCATCAGAATCAGTGTCGGTCAAATATGGACTAGTGCCATAAAGATAAAGCTCATCATAATCAGTTAGGCCATCACTGTCTGAATCTTGTTGCTGCAAGGCAAGAATATTATCGCCTAATGCCAGAGTTTCGCTTTGATTAGTAACACTAGTGTTGGTGCTTAAACCCAGTGGTAAATAAATGGAAGATTTAAGCTGCCACCAACCAAAAATTAAAGCTAATAAAGCCACTACTCCCAAGGCAATCTGCGTTTGCTCTGGGCGATCAGTTATTCCTTTTAAACTCCTTAAAGAAAACATCTCTGATTAATTTCAATCAAATCAATAAAAACTAAGCAAACGAATATGTCTGGCGTTTGAACTGTATGCTTGATTTTAAGGTTTAATTCCAAAATAACGATTGTATTATATCACGGATTGACCCAAAAGTCAAAGTTAAAATATGCCTTAATAATTCCAAACTTACCTGAATTCTAACAATCTAATAATAAACAATAACGAGAGAAAATTAATGAGATTAACACCTTAAATTTTACCAGCCAATAATCTAGCTAGTAATACCCACTGACGAATTGAAAGTTCTTGCGCCCGGGCTTTAATGCCAATGTTGGCTTGGGTAAAAATTTCAATTAACTGTTCTTTTGCCAAGGGCAGGACGGCTAGTAAATTATTAATTAACACTTTGCGACGGGCAGAAAAACCGATGCGAGCTAGGCGCCAAATTAAATCTGGAGACTGGTAATCTATAATGTCGGAATAATCTTTGGGTGAAAATAAATCTAATCTAACCAAACTAGACTGAACACGTGGCGGTGGCCAAAAAGCCTGAGGCGGTATGTGACGAATAATTTTTATCTGACTTTTAAGCTGGCAGCTTAAAGATAATAAACTCATCTTACCTGGTTTAGCCGCCAAACGTTCAGCCACTTCCCGCTGTAATAATAGAGTTAAAGATTGCGGTGTAAAATCTCCCCACAAGAATCTTTCTAAAAAAGCACCGGAGATTTCATAAGGCAGATTGGCTACAATCTGCCAATCAGAACTTTTATCTACCATTAACTCGCTTTTTAATTGATTACTAGAAACTTTTAAAACATCATCGGCAATTATTTTTAATTTTTCACTACCCATACCTACTTTCTGCAAGGCGACCACTAATTTTTTATCAAGCTCCACCACTACTACTCTTTGAGCCCGAGCCAAGAGCTCAAGTGTCAGCACACCCAGCCCACCGCCAACTTCTAAAACGTTTGCATTATTTTTAACATCGGCTGCTGTTAAAATATCTTGCAAAACTTTTTTATCAACTAAAAAATGCTGGCCCAAACGCTGACCAGCGGCTAAATGATATTTAGCTAAAGATAATTTTGTCCAAGTCCGCAGATCAGCCGGTAAATTAGAACCAGCGATCATATGGTCATATAAAGCAAGGTCATAGCCGCCGCCACTATCCAGGTGACCGACCAAACAGCTGACATTGATCCTAACTGACTAAAAGCAAAAAGTAATATAACTGCCGCTACTATTTTACCTAAAACCAAGGCCATTTCAAAAGAAATTACCGTGTCCATTACTGAACGTGTCTTGGCTTTTTCATAAAGCAAGGTGTGTAAAGGAACTTGCACAATATTTTTGGTTAATCTTGAAGTTGAATCAATTATAAAAACTCCAAACGGAGATCGTGTAGTCAGGCGCACTAACCAAGCAAACATATAGAATAGGGTTGAAAATCTCAAAACTGAGTGAATATTTTTAGTATCACTTAGCTTACCAACATAAAGAGTTGCTAAAACCATAATCAAAGTTGACCCGGCAACAAGTGCACCTATTTCTACATAATTATTAATAACGGTGGCAATAAAAACCGGCCATAAAACCAATAAAATTAATTCCTCACCAAAACCTAAATAGCCAATCAAGCTACGCCAATTTTCCTTGGCAAACAATCTTTTATAAGCATCCAGATATGGAAAATTTCTCGGCTTAAATTCTTCACGGGTTCTTAAAAGCGGCCAATTAGAAACTAAAATTAACAAGCAGCCAACCGCAAACATCATGAGCCATGAGCCATAAGCAATCAAAGCTCCACCAAGTAACGGCCCAATTACATAAACGGCTGACAATGTGATATGCAAAGTACTAACTTCTTTGCCTTCTTCGGCGGCATCAGAATAACGGGCAAAATCAGCATGAAAAGCCGGCCAATAAAACATTTTTTGCAAAGTATATAAGAATACAGCTGGTATTGCCCACCACCAAGCTATAGCTACTAAATATAAACAAATATAATAAGCAATTTGGAAAACCGTTGACAAGGCTATAGAAATTTCAAAGCCAGTTGTCGTGGCAAACTTGGCACCCAAAGGCAATGCCAAAAAATAAGCAACATAAATTGCCAAGAAAAACCACAGAATAGCTTCAACTGAAAAACCTTGTTGCCATAAATAAATTGGCTCAAAAAGCAGTAGCATAGCCAGAGCCATGTTCTGCAAAACCGTTGCCCAATATAATTCACGCACCTGCCGCGATAAATTGTGTGGCAATAGTTGCCCTAAGGTGTTTGCAAAATGCCAATTCATAATATTTAGCTTACCATATCTTTAATTTGCCGGCGGGAAATAGCCCCTGGGCGTATAACTTCAACTTTATTATTTTTAACTTTAACTACAGTTGAAGTAGCCTGGCGTGGCAGACGCCCACCCTTAACTAAATACTTTAATCCCCTCTTAATTAATGATTTTTTTACTGCTGACGCTGAATAAGAAGCTGGCTGGCCAGATAAATTAGCTGAGGTGGCGGTTAGCGGATTACCGTATACTGAAATTAATTCTCGTAACCACTTATCTCCTGGCACTCGCACACCAACTAGCCTGCCTGGACCAATAATATTTTTGAAAAATTTATATTTAGGTTTGAGTAATAAAGTCAAAGGCCCAGGCCAAAATTTTTTAACAAGTCGCAGTTCAGTTGGCGTTATTATAAAAAAACGCCTGACCATTTTTAGATCAGCCGCTAACAAAGCAATTGGTTTATTTGGTTGACGCCCCTTCAAGCCTACTATTTTAGCCACAGCTTTAGCATTAGTACCATCAGCCGCTAAGCCATAAGCGGTTTCAGTAGGTAGAGCAACAATCTCTCCTTTTTTTATTAACTGACAAATTGGCGAAAGCTGATGGCGGCTCTTAATAAATTCAATTAAAACCATGATAAATTTAGGCAACGAAATTTATTAGTTTTCCCGCCACGTAAATGGTACGCTTGATAGTTTTACCAGCCAAATGACGACTGACATCAATATTTGCCTGGGCAATTTTTATAGCTTCAG
>LCEZ01000032.1 GCA_000995845.1 Parcubacteria group bacterium GW2011_GWD2_43_10
AAGAAAGAAAAGATTTTTTCCTTTATGTTGACGAATTTCAGAATTTTTCCACCGACATTTTCCCGTCCATCCTCTCGGAAGCTCGTAAATACCGCTTGAACCTTAACCTCGCCCATCAATACCTCTACCAACTGCCCGAAGGTATCAAGCACGCCGTTTTTGGGAACGTCGGGACTGTCATTTCCTTCCGCGTGGGAAGCTATGACGCCAAAGAACTGGCGGAAGAAATGAAGCCCGTATTTACGAGCGAGGACTTGGAGAACTTGGACAATCATCATATCGCCCTGCGGCTCTTGATAGATGGGAAAATGTCTCACGCTTTCTCCGCTATTACCTTTCCGCCGCTCAAACCTACCGGACGGGAAGCGGAACGGGACACAGTTTTGAGAATATCGCGGGAACGCTACGCTACGCCGCGCGATATCGTGGAAGAAAAGTTAAAAAATTGGTTTGAAAAATAAAACGCTCTCGGCCACGCGGCCTTGAGCGTTTGTTATTTTATTTTTCAATCAAGATTTATTTCCCACCCCCCACCAGTTTGAAATTTTCTCGCGCATATAGATACGGGGAGGAGGCCGAAGGGGAACTCCGCATCCAGACACGCGGCAAAGACAAAAGCCCCGGAGCCACGGCCTGCGTAATCGCAGGACGGGGCGGAGGGGCTACCTTTTTTGCCGAGCATCACCACGCGGCCGAACGAAGGAAGATAGAGTGTAGTCAGGGGCAGAAATTCAGACATCCTCGCATTAGAAAATCCAGCGTTCATCGGAACAAATAACTTTTTTCACCCCGTCGTTTGGGCAGAAGTGAAATAACTACCCAAATAACCATGTAAGCTCTATCCAAAATTAGAGCTTTCTGCTAAAGTAAGTCCAACCGGTGTTGTATATAGCCACCAGACTTCTCGCTACGCTACTTTAGGCCAGCGTAGCTCAGTGGTAGAGTCCGCCACGGCGGATTTTACCCGCCCGCCGAAGCTAAGCCGTCCTAGCTCAACGGTAGAGCAACAGTTTTGTAAACTGTAGGTTCCGGGTTCAAATCCCGGGGACGGCTCCAGCGGCAGGCAGGTAAACAAAAGTAGGTCGCCCCGCGTTCGCGGGGCCACTAGCACCGCAACTCTTATTTAATGTTTTTTATTTTTGATATTTGATTTTTAAATTTTTATTATGTCGCAAGATAATTTAATAAAACTTGAATGCAGTGAGTGTCACCGCATTAATTATCACACCTATCGTAATAAAAAAAAGGTGAAGAATCGCTTGGAGACAAGTAAGCATTGCGAGTGGTGCGGTAAGCACACGTTACACAAGGAAACCAAATAGCTACTGGCGCCTTGTGATGGGGGCATGGTGTAATTGGTAGCACGGCGGTCTCCAAAACCGCTAGTTAAGGTTCAAGTCCTTATGCCCCTGCCACAATGTGCTGGTGGCAGCCCCGCGGCCGCGGTCTCCCTGCCTGCCGGCAGGCAGGCAAAACCAATGACGTGGGTTTTTATCCCGCCGCTCGCGAGCGGCGGTGACGATTCCCTGCCTACCGCAGGCAGGCTATCACCCCTGCCAATTAAAATACCCAGTATTTTCTGGGTGTTTTTGTATAGGGCAAATAGGAGTTAGAACTTTTTTGTACGGTTTTTGGTATAATAAAATTATAAATCTTTACATTATGCAAAATATTACAAAAAGACTAATTGTGTGGGCTGTTGTCGTAGCGCTCATATTGCTAGTGCCCTTGGTGGCGATGCAGTTCACCGAGGAAGTGGACTGGGACCCGTTCGATTTCGTTTTAATGGGCGCCGTCATGTTCGGCGTTGGCCTGGCGTATGAGCTTATAGCGAGAAGGTCGGAGAAAACCGTGTATAGAGTCGCTTTTGGTGTTGGCCTGGCGGGAGCGTTCCTTCTCTTCTGGGTGAATGGTGCTGTTGGCATCATCGGCAACGAGGGACAGCCCGCCAACTTGATGTATGGAGCAGTATTCGCTGTCGGGTTGGTCGGTTCCATTATGGCACGCTTTAAGTCACGCGGCATGGCGCGTACATTGTTTGCGGCGGCGCTTGTTCAATTTTTGGTTCCCATAATCACGCTGATTGTCTGGCCCCAGGTTAGCTGGGGTGGGACGGGTATAGTGGGTGTGTTTGTTTTGAATGCGTTTTTCGCTATGCTGTTTGTTGTATCGGCAATGCTCTTTCGACGCGCAAGCATCTCAGAACCGAATAGGTTCTAACGTCTTCCACTAGCCCCTGCCAATAATTCCTTAGTGTGTAACTAGGGGATTTTTGTTATACTTTAAGTATGTTTTTTAATGCTCCGGGCAATCCAACTAAATTTAAGAAAACAGTTTATTTGTTAGCTACGATAATTTTAGGTTTGCTATTAAGTTTACTTGCCCATGCATTTATAGAGATTAGTTACTTGAATTGGGTACAAAGTAAAGGACAAATTGTTCAATTTTATGGTAGTTGTGCCTTGCCGCCATTACTTCAAACTTCAATTTGGATATTAGGGGCAGTTGGTGGCTTTTTTCTTGGGCGCTTTTGGTGGCGGAAAGTATACATTGAGAGAATATGGGTAAAAGGTATTTCTAAACAATGATTAGGGTACAACTAAAAAAGCCCCGTGTTGTTTATATCTCCACTTATATTCCACGTAAATGCGGAATCGCGACATTCACTAAGGATTTGACTAATGCACTTAACTTACTTAATCCAGAGCGTCAAGCAGAGATAATTGCACTGGATAGCCCTGAAAGTGAGTCATTAGTGTACCCCTGGGAAGTAAGTCATCGTATTCGCCAGCAAGATTGGTCAGACTATGAACGTGTTTTGCATTACCTTAATAGGAGTAATGTTGATTTGATCGTTGTGCAGCATGAATTTGGCATATGGGGGGGAACAGATGGTGAATTTGTTGTAAAATTTTTAGAGAAATTAAAAAAGCCATGCGTGGTAGTGTTTCATACAGTGCTATCTACACCAACAACACACCAACGGGAAATTATGAATTACCTATGCAGGCGCGCCGGAGCTGTTGTAGTAATGTTGCAGGCAGTGGCTGACCTCTTGCGTCGAGAGTATGGTGTTGATCCGAGTAAGGTAGCAGTCATACACCATGGTGTTCCAGATTTTCCACGCCAGTCCCCTGAGGAGGCCAAGCCACGTCTTAAGCTTGAGGGGCGTATTGTAATGTCTAGCATAAATCTGTTGAGTGAGTCTAAGGGCATAGAATATGCTATTTCAGCATTACCCCCAGTGGTTGAGAAGTATCCTAATTTTCTTTATTTGGTAGTTGGTGAAACTCACCCAAATGTACTTCGCCAAGAAGGGGAGCAGTATCGCGCCAAACTGAAAAAGTTAGTGCAGGAAAAAGGGTTGCAATCGTCGGTCCAGTTTATTGATAGGTACTTGTCACTTGATGAGTTGATACTCTATATCCAGGCAAGTGACTACTATATTACGCCCTATTTAAATCCTGAGCAGGCTGCCTCAGGCTCTTTGGCTTATGCCATGGGTGCTGGTAAATCATGTATATCAACCTCGTATTTTTATGCTCGTGAAATGCTTCGTGGGGGCAGGGGTATTATTGTTCCATTAAGAAATAGCTCGGCTTTGAGCCATGCCTTACTTGAGCTTATAGAAAAACCCAATAAAAGACATTTGATAGAGCGACGGGCATACAGCCAGGGGCGCCTTATGACATGGCATCGTGTGGCACTTAATTACCTTGAACTTTTTACTAACGCGCTAGCTCAATCGGCACCTACGCATGATTCATTTGATGTTCCGCCTACACTTGATTATGTGCGAACTTTAACTACGCGATTAGGCATTCTAGAGCATAGTAGCCTTAAGATTCCACAAGAAAGTCAGGGCTATACTGTTGATGATAATGCCAAGGCACTTATTGTAGCACTCTGCCGTGAAAATCGTTTTCTAGTTCGTTGCTATTTAATGTTTATAATCCAAGCCGAGCAGAACGGGCTGTTGTATAATGATCGGTCAGCTAATGGAGAGTGGCAAGGTAAACCAGATGTGGGTGATTGGTGGGGAAAGGCTTTTTGGGCCATAAGCTGTTTGGTGACTATCCGACCTAGCCCACTTCTGTATAAGAAAGGTATTCAGTTACTATTAAAAATGTACCCCCACTTACTTAATCTTAGTTCTCCGCGGTCAGTAAGTTATGCTTTACTTGGACTCTGTGTATTAGATTCAAATCAAGTAATGTTACCAGGGATAGAGAATACCCTAAGAGAAAATATTAATGAATTAGCAAAAAAACTTACTATACTATTTAGTTCATCTGCTAGTAATAATTGGCAATGGTTTGAAAATTATTTAACCTATGATAATGCACGTTTGCCACAGGCACTTTTGGCAGTTGCGCGCGTTAGTAAAAATAGTGATATACAAAAAATAGGAATAGGGTCTTTGGATTGGTTAATTCACGAGCTGTTTGATCAAGAGTATGGATGTTTTTCGTTTATTGGCTGCAATGGTTGGTATTTTCGCGGTAAACCTAAGGCTATATTTGATCAACAGCCAGTAGAAGCTGATGCTATGGCGGAAGCGTGTGTAGCAGCATTCCTTGTTACTAAAGATGAAAAGTACCTTAATCTAGCTAAAAAGGCTTTCACCTGGTACGATGGAGATAATATATTACACCAGAGTCTTATTGATAGTCGCTCAGGTGGGATTTTTGACGGATTGACGCCATCGGGCCGAAACAGAAACGAAGGCACTGAATCGGTTTTGAGTTATCACTTAGCTTTTTTTTCATTGCAGAGTGTAAATATCTTTAACCCTAACAGCATAAGTAGTAAATTATGGCAGTGCAATTAGAACGTTTTTCGACAAATCCTATAGCAGTTCCTACCACGAACTGGTGGGAATGCCGAGCAGTGTTTAATGCGGGCGTAGCTTATTATCAAGATAAAATTCATCTGCTTTATCGAGCAATTGGTAAAGATGGAGCTTCTCGTTTTGGGTTGGCAATAAGCCACGACGGCATACACATAGATGAAAGGACATTAGTACCATTGATCGAGTCAGATTATGACGACCCATATGAGCGCTGTGGATGTGAGGATCCACGGATTACTTATATAGAGGGGGTTTATCATATTTTATATACAGCCGCATCCATGTATCCTGGCTCAAATAGAATTTCTGAAAAAGCTCCGTGGCGAACAAGGGTTGCTCGGATAACAACCACTAATTTTAAAACTTTTCAACGTC
Source organism: Parcubacteria group bacterium GW2011_GWD2_43_10 (assembly GCA_000995845.1). Lineage (GTDB taxonomy): Bacteria > Patescibacteriota > Patescibacteriia > Veblenbacterales > UBA10138 > UBA10138. Next base: position 5,228 of record LCEZ01000032.1, read on the forward strand.
ATGGCTTGGTTTTTTCAGATGAAATAGATGATAAAGATGCGGCACTGTTTCCCCAGAAGATTAATGGTAAATATTATATTTTTCATCGCCGTGATTTAGCCATGGTATTAGCGTCCTCAACCGATTTGCAACATTGGCAGGAAGAGGGACGAATATTGGAGCCAACTCAGGAAGGATGGCAGAATGATCGCGTAGGTATTGGCGCTCCACCGATACTGACGGAGCTGGGATGGCTAATCATTTACCATGCGCGTGACCGCCAGGAAGTGTATAGGTTAGGAGTCTTGGTGGTGGATGCTAAAAATCCAAGTCGAATAGTAGCACAATTAACCGAACCAATACTTGAACCAAGTGAACCCTATGAGCGTATAGGGGTGGTGCGAAATGTTGTATTTACCTGTGGCTTAGTTGAGCTTGGTGCAGACTATCTAATCTACTATGGCGGAGCTGATAAGGTATTAGCAGGCTCACGAATATCTAAAGTTACATTAATTAATGCTCTGCGTAAGTCAACGGTCAGTAAGTGAATAGAGCGAAGCAGTCCAAGTTTTTTTGTTCTAACATCCTCTACTAGTCCCCGCCAACATTTTAGCCGCTCCATACAGGAGCGGTTTTGGGTATGCACTTGACGCTAGTCAGTAAATGATATATTCTAATAATTGAATATATTTCATAAGGTTTTTCGCCAATATCTCCATTCGCTAAAGGTTTTAGTTAACTATGAGAGCTTGCGTATTACTTAATAGGATTTAAAGCAGATTTATGCTTAATCAAAATAAAATTTGGCTAATATTGCGCTTAGGATTAGGGTTTATTTATTTGTGGGCATTTCTAGATAAGCTATTTGGCTTAGGTTTTAGCACCGAGGTAGGTAAATCGTGGTTAAATGGGGTTTCGCCAACAGCTGGTTTTTTGAAATTCAGCACGCACGGTCCTTTGGCTGGTCTATATCAGGCTCTGACTGGCAGTGGCTTAGTGGATTGGCTTTTTATGCTAGGCCTAGCTGGTATAGGCCTTGGGCTTATATTAGGGATAATGGTGCGTATAGCAGCTTGGGGTGGGGTAGTGCTGATGTCACTGATGTATTTAGCAATAATACCGACAGAGAATAACCCTATTATAGATGAACATATAATTTATATATTGGTACTGGTCGGTTTAGCAATAAACCATAAGGACAATTGGTGGCAACGCACGAAATTGGTTGGTAAATACCCCTGGTTAGCTTAAAGACCTTGGAGTCATTAAGAAGGGGCCTTGACAGTTTTAGATGTATAATATATTTCAATAATTGAATATGTATCAAATTGTTTTTAAACGTCATGCTGAACTTATGAAGGCTTTGGCTAATCCCAAACGCTTGGAAGTTGTGCATCTTTTAAGGCAGGGTCAATTAGCGGTTTCGGAAATGGAGCGAATGCTTGGGCTTAGGCAGGCTAATTTATCCCAGCATTTGATGGTTTTACGACGAATTGGTGTTGTTAATACAGAGCGACGAGGTAAGGAAATATATTATAGTTTGACGCACCCTAATTTTGCTCGTGCTTCGGAATTGATGCGCGTTGTGTTGATGCAGCGCTTAGGGGGGCAGGCCGCTAAGGCCGCTAATCAGCTCACAGTGGTGACTGATCCGGTTTGTGGTATGAGACTGACACCAGCTAGGGCGGCACACAGTTATCGCTTTCATGCCCGCCAGTATTATTTTTGTGGGACTGGTTGTGCTAAGGAATTTAAGAAGTTATAAAATATGGCCAAGAGAATATATCAAATTTCAGGAATGCACTGTGCGGCTTGTGAAGTTTTAGTTGAACGAGCTTTTAGGAATTCAAGCGTGGTTGAAAAAGTTAAGGCCAATCAAGCAGGCTGGGCTGAGGTTTGGAGCCAGGCTGAACCGAATATTGCGGCCATAAATGAAACGCTGGCAGCGCATGGTTATCGCGTTCAAGCTGGCGCTGCCGTCTCTAGCCGTTTTAGTGTTAAACGCTTAGGCGGCATAATGCTTGTTATCGTGGCAACCTATTTATTATTCCGCAGATTCAATTTAGTGCCCAATTTATCTTCGGGGCAAGACCTATCTTTGGGGGTTGTTTTTGTGATGGGCTTAGTGGCGGCTGTTTCCAGCTGTATCGCCGTGACCGGCGGCTTGTTGGTTGCAATCTCAACAGCTCATGCCCAAACTCACCCCAATAATACTGGCTGGCAAAAATTTAGGCCGCATATTTTCTTTAATATAGGTCGGGTGATTTCTTACACAGTTTTAGGCGGTGTGGTGGGGGCCCTTGGATCAGTTTTGGCCTTATCATCAGTCATGAATGGTATTGTTACCTTAGTTGCTAGTTTGGCCATGATAATTTTAGGTATAAAGTTATTGAACATATTACCAATTTTTTCTAGTTTGACAATTAGGCCGCCGAAATTTATAGCTCACCAGTTGCATGATGCGGCTGGTAATACGCGAGCTTGGGCGCCTTTCTTTTTAGGCGCCGGTACTTTTTTCCTGCCTTGCGGATTCACTCAGGCGTTACAACTCTATGTGTTAACTCGCGGTGATGCTGGCGTAGGCGCCACCACCATGTTGATGTTTTCTTTAGGAACTCTACCCGCCCTCATTGGCCTGGGTGCAGTCACGAGTTTTGTTAAGGGCCGGTGGCAAGCCCTAGTCGCTACAGTAGCAGGCGCCGCTGTCGTCGCCTTGGGGTTTATAAATTTTGGTTATGGCCTGAATCTTACGGGCTTGAATAGCAAAATTAACCAACTTAAGGAGAGTGCTAAAATTGTTGCCAGTGAGCGGGG
>LCEZ01000033.1 GCA_000995845.1 Parcubacteria group bacterium GW2011_GWD2_43_10
TGGAAAAAAAGTATCACAATCAAATTCTTGCATAATTTCAGTAACATATAATTTCTGGCACAACGGATGAACTATGCCTTGGGTATATACTTGTCCGCCGCCAATCACAAAAATATCTGATACTGATTTTGCTTCAAGTATATTAATAGCTTCATCAATTGAACTAGCTCTTAAAACTCCTTGAGGTAAAGATAAATCTTGTTCAGTTAAAACCACATTAACGCGTTCTGGCAAAGGCCTGAATTTTTCAGGTAAGGACAGCCAGGTAGTTCGCCCCATAATCACGCCGTTATTGCCCTGCCCGACTGTAATCTCGCGGAAATGCTCCATATCGCCTTTCAGGCGCCAAGGTAAACCACCTTTAATACCAATCCCCCGTTTACTATCAACTGCTGCAATTATAGAAAAATTCATACTTAAACTGCAATTTGAAATTTAATAAACGGATGGCACTGATAATTTTCCAGTACAAAATCATCAACTGTTAATTCAGCCATTGGCTTTTTGGTAACTTTAAGGGTTGATAAAGGATATGGCTTACGTGTCAGCTGCTCTTTTATACCATCCAAATGATTTAAATATATATGAGCATCACCAAAAGTATGAGTAAAAATTCCTGGCGTTAAATCCGTCTCCTGGGCAATTATAGTTAGTAATGTCGCATATGAGGCTATATTGTAAGGCACGCCCAAAGCCATGTCAGCGCTGCGCTGATAAAGCTGCAGGTCCAGACGTCCATTGGAAACATAAAATTGGAATACGGTATGGCACGATGGCGGGGCGTAATGTTTAGCTTTTATTAAACTTTGCATCTCTCCCACATTCCAGCCATTCACTAATATTCTACGCGAAAAAGGGTCTCGCTTAATGGTGTCTATAACTTCCTGAATTTGATCTATTTCCTTACCATCAGCCGTACCCCAACGCCGCCACTGTTTACCATAAACCGGCCCGAGTTCGCCCCATTGCCTGGCAAAATTATCATCCGCCTTTATTTGCTCAACAAATTTAGCCATTTCAGCTTTCCACTCTTCGCTATAGCGCGGAAATTTATCGGCTAGTTTGTTCTCATCTAAATAAATCTGGAAAGCCCATTCGTTCCAAATATTAACCCCATTTTGCACCAAATATTGAATGTGTGTATCCCCCCGTAAAAACCAAAGCAATTCCACTACAATATTGCGGTAATTGACCTTCTTGGTAGTAACCAAAGGAAAGCCCTCGCGTAAATCAAACTTGCGTTGAGCGCCAAATAAAGACATGGTGCCAACTCCAGTACGATCTTGGCGCTGTTCGCCCTTATCTAATATTTCCTGCAAAAGACTTAGATACTGCTGCATGGTTTAAAGTTGGCTTAAGGCAAGTCCTACTGTAAGATAGCGCTAAATTAAAAAACAAACAAATTAAGGAGGCATCAAATGGCTGACGGAATACTATGCAAAAACTGCGGGCATCAAGAAACTTCTCATTATGACTATAGTTCAGTAGATTATGAAAGTAAAAAACCTGGCTATAAAATAAGTCTGATAAACTGCCCAAGATACAACCCCGAAAATACACGATTAACTAATAATCCAAAGAAAAAAGCCAAAAAGACACAAAATAAATTAAAATAAATCCCAGGAGGAAACAATGCTCTTAAACATAAATGTACAACTGAACGTTCAAATTGCTGATAATACCGTTTACATTACAGCAAAGGCAGATAGAGGAACCACAAGTGAGACTTATGACTTACTGTCAATTTCTCTTTTACACCATCTTTTTTCAGACGGTGCAAAAATAAATAAAACTTGTGCTCGGCGTACTAAAAACATAGGTGAACGAGTCGTAGACAAACTCGTAATAGATATGGAAACACCTTTTAGTTTCAAACCTTTACAAAAAACAATTTGAATTAATCTTTTAAAAAAGACTTGCAAAAGCAAGTCTTTTTTACTTTCCCGTACTGCCAAAACCACCGTCACCCCTTGAAGTATCTGATAAATTTTCAACCTCAACAATATCTGCTCGTTCAACTGCCTGTATTAACATCTGCATTACTTTTTCACCTGCTTTAAAATGATAATCAACATCACTGGTGTTAAGGAGTGTTAAAAGTAACTCCCCACGGTATCCTGAGTCTATCACCCCCGCCATCACCTTAAGACCGTGCTTAGCAGCCAAACCTGATTTATCCCAAAAAAGCCCAACATAGCGTTCGGGTATGGCCACAGCCACACCAGTGCGAATTCCTGGTTTGCGCCCTCCAGCTGGCACCACAAAGTCTTCCAGGGCGTAAAAATCCAGCCCGGCATCGCCTGGGTGTTCATAAGCAGGCAATTTAGCTCGCGGATCCAATTTTTTTACTTCAAGTTTCATAAATATTTCTTAACTAATTGTTCATTCAATTTACGATAAAAATCAACCACTGTACCATCATTAACAATTTTAACCTTGGCTTTGCGCCCGAGCTTACCAATAAAAACCTCAGTCACTGCTTTTTCCTCTCGCTTAAAATCAGCCAAACTAAAACGAGATTCACCTACTTTCTCCTTGCGCTTTTTAGCTCGCTGATACCTTAAGGGTAGTGGAGCAGTTAAATATACCAACAAAAACCCTGGTAAATTTCGCAACAGATCAAACTCTGCTGGATGTCGCATACCATCTAAAACTATACGCCTATACCCATGTTCTTTAATATCTTCTTTAATTACTTGGGCCAGCACCCCGCCGCCAAACCTTTCCCGCAAGGCACTAACTAAATTTATTTGGTTGGCACGGCTAATTGGCAAATGAAGACGTTGCAATATATCTGTCAAAATTCGTGAAAAGTGATAGCCATGAAAATTATACTTCTTAATTAAATACTGGGCGGCCAATTCTTTGCCAGACAGCTTTTCCCCGACCAATACTATTACCAATTGTTTTTTTATCTGACGGATCATAAAAAATTAAAATTAATTCTGACTACTTACCTCTTCAGCTAGTTTGGAAGCTACCGGCTTAGTTATGCCGGAGTATTTATTGCCCGGCTTGGCGTGATAAGGCACTTCCACCGGACTGGAGACTTCCTCAAAAGTAAAAGCGCAAATTCTCATTCCCGGATACAACGCCACTGCCATTACTCCTAGGTTCCCCAGCTCCATAGTTGGCACACCGTGCCAGCCTGGATCAAAAATTGAGGCGGTACCATGCACGATTATCCCTAAGCGTCCTAAAGAACTGCGGCCTTCAATTCGCCCTAAAATATCATCAGCTAATTCTAGTGTTTCGGCCACGCTGGCCAAGGCAAAATCACCGGGCTGCATTATAAACGGCTCCTCGGCTGGCACTGTTATTTCATCCATTAATTTATCAGTATCAATTTTACTCTTAAGATCAATATAAGAGTAACGCGAATGACGAAAAACGCGGAAAGTGTTCCCAAGATGCAAATCAATTGAGCATGAACCTAATTGCTCGGCTAAATTTGGCGCTGGTGTGATTTTTATTCTGCCTGAGGTCAACGCTTTTTTTATGTCTCGGTCAGAAAGTATCATAATTTATATAACATTTACTCTTATCGCCGGCCCCATTGAGGATGTAAGAGTAACGCTTCTAAAATATGTCCCTTTGGCAGCGGCTGGACGAGTCCGCTTCAAAACATCAACAAACGCTTTAATATTATCAGTTAACTTTGACTCTTCAAATGATAACCTACCTACTGCCATGTGTACATTGCCGGTATCATCTGCTTTAAAACCAACCTTACCGGCTATAAGTTTCTTAACTGCTTCTCCGGCGTGTGGTGTGATTGTTTCAGTCTTGGGATTAGGCATTAAACCTTTTTGTCCTAGAATTTTAGCGATCGGCGCTAATAATTTCATCATTTCTGGTGTAGCAATAGCAATATCAAAGTCGCACTTTTTTGTGCTTTGAATATCCTTAATTAATTCCTCACCGCCTACTACTTGAGCCCCGGCTGCTTTAGCCTCTTTTGTTTTGTCGTCACTACAAAAAACGGCTATCCTTATTTTTTTACCGGCGCCGTGTGGCAGATTTACGCTACCCCTAACCAGCTGATTGGCTTGTTTTACATCAATGCCTAACCTGGCGTGCAACTCAATGGCTGAATCAAACTTGGTTACTGGCATCTGCTTTAAAAGTTTTACCCCATCTTCAATAGAATAAAGCTTACCAGGTTCAACTAATTTGGCAGCCTCTTTATATCGCTTACTTCTTAATGACATATTTTACCCTTTCAGGTGGTACAATCCCTCGCCGACCCAAGGTCCCACCAAATTAATTAACAAACTGTCGGAATTGATAAGTAAATTTATACTGAGTGGTTCGTCTAGTACTTAGTTTCGTCCTTGGGCATTGCGGCGTAAACGCATCGCAATACCCGTAGATGCGGCACGCGAGTAAAGCAGTTTACTCGCCCTAACGGCCGCCTCTACCCTTCCACCACAATACCCATGTTCCGAGCGGTGCCTTCAATAATTTTCATAGCCGCCTGAATATCGTTGGCATTTAGATCTGGCATTTTAATCTTGGCTATTTCTTCAATTTGTTTCTTAGTTACTTTACCAACCTTATCTTGCAATGGTTTGCCCGAACCTTTTTCAATCTTAGCCGCTTTCTTTAATAGCTCAGCCGCGGGCGGGGTTTTAAGTATAAAGGAATAAGTCCTGTCTTCATAAACAGTCATTTCCACTGGCGTAACTTCCCCAATTCTATCCTTGGTCGCAGCATTAAACTTCTGCACAAATTCGGCAATATTCAGCCCGTGCGGCCCCAACGCCGTACCAACTGGCGGCGCTGGCGTGGCCTTACCGCCCGGAATCTGCAATTTGATAACTGTTTTAACTTTTTTGGGAGGCATAGTATAAAAATCAAAAATTAAATATCAAAATTCAAAAATTATGGCAAGGATGAAATTAACTTGGTTGGTTTGTCAAATCCACCGCGATTTTCAAACTTTTCTTTTCGTACTGCAGACACTATAGATGGATCAACTCCGGCATACTTAATAACAGTATCCAGTACTTCTTGTAAATCACCACATTCTCTTATCAACTCTTCGTTGGAGTCTGCTGAAGCAACTTCTTGAGCCTCTTCTATTAATTTTTGCTTCAAGAGCTCAAGCGCCTCTTCCGGTCCGACCTCTATTGACTCTGGTTCTTTTCCTAGATCGGTCAGGTGAGCCACTACCTTATCACGAACAATTTTATTATAAGTAATCCGTTCTGGCTGTAACTCGCTTTCCATATTATAACTTTTGAATCTGCAAACTATCCAACTCCACTGGTGTTTCCCGGCCGAACATGGATACCAAAGCTTTAATCTTGCCGCGAGCTTCATCCACCTCAGCCACCTTACCCTCAAAATCTTTGAACGGGCCATCAATAATCTTAACTGGCGTACCGGGCGTAACATCAATCTGATATTTGGGCTCTTGAATGCCCATGCGCTTTTGCAGTTCTTTGATTTCCGCCTCATCAATTGGCGTCGGGGTGGTACCAGTGCCAATAAAGCCGGTGACGTTAGGGGTGTTACGCACTACATACCAGCTATCGTCGGTCACGACCATTTCCACTAGCACGTACCCTGGGAATATTTTTTCCTCAATCACCTTGCGCTTGCCGTTCTTGATGCGGATTTTTTTCTCGGTCGGAATTAAAACATTAAAAATCTTATCCGACATATCCATGGATTCAATACGCTGCTTCAAATTACGAGAAACATTTTCCTCGTATCCTGAATAAGTATGAATAGCGTACCAGCGCTTACTAAGTTGGCTTGTTTGTCTGGACATAAATATTAACGGTAAAACAAGATTTTTTCCAAGCCAAAATTTAGCAAATAATCAGCCGCGCCCAAAAATAGCGCCAAAAACAAAGACAAACCAATCACCACCAGGGTGTGCTGGATTATCTCGTTCTTAGTGGGCCAGATGACCTTCTTCAGTTCTTCCCAGGCCCCTTTGAAATATAAAACTATTGGATTAGCCATAGATTTTGCTTGAAATTAGGCTCTTTTAAAAGGCCTTTGCGAGGCCTTTGTTTTAACAGGTCAATAATAACATGGCTTTACTAAATTGGCAAGTTCAGGGGGTATTTAAAAACCGGCTAGACATATTTATGCCCAGCCGGTTGTTTTTATTCAATTATTTTACTCTTCTTTACATACATCACTGACCACTTTTTCAAAGTGTAACCCCATAATAGCTAATTCTATAGCCACTGGCACAGCTTTTATTTTGGTAAAGAATGTCCTTACTAACAGCCCCCAATAGAGCCAGCGTTTATTTGAAACTATGCCTATATGCCATGAACTCTTGATCACGGCCACAAGTTCCCTGAGCTTAATCCGACTTTTGGATGTCGGGTGGTAATGTTTTATGAAAGTCCAGATGCGTTGGTAATAATTCCTAGAAGAATAGATTGTGCTTAGAATGCGCTTATAGCCAGCAATGAGCTGCTCCCGATCCATTTGGGGAATAAAGTTCAGCCTGGCACTAGTATTATTTCCCGATGAGTCTTCAAGTAACCGACCTTCACGCTCAAGCCTGTTCCACAAGTCAGTTCCAGGAACTGCCTGGAGTAAGCCAACCATGGCGTTTACCACTCCGGTATTTTGAATATAATTAATCATCTTATCAAATACCGATGGTGGGTCCTTATCCAAGCCCACAATAAACCCACCGTAAACCTGCATACCATAGCCTTGCACTTTTTTCACTACCGCCACTAAATCGCGCTTCGCATTCTGATCTTTATGACAACCAAGCAAACTTTCAATGTTAACACTCTCAATACCCAAAAAAACTTTGGAAAAGTTAGCTTGTTGCATTAGCAACATAAGATCCTCATGATCAGCCAAATCAACACTAGCCTCGGTAGTAAGTTGGAATGGGTAATTGTGCTGGTGCTGCCAAATTACAAATTTCTTAAGAAACTGTTTAACATGGAGCCTGTTACCGATAAAATTGTCGTCAACTAGGAATATGGTGCCATGACGATAACCATTTATATAGAGAGAATCAAATTCAGCTATCATTCTTTCTACTGGTTTTACTCTAGGTACACGACCAAACATGCCTGTGATATCACAGAAATCGCAATCCCAAGGGCAGCCTCGTGAATACTGCAATAACATAAAGGCATAATCCTTGAAATTGATCAGCTCCCACATAGGTATGGGGGTATAATTAAGTTGTGGCTTTACCGCCGAACTGTATTCTGGTTTTAGTGTTCCTGCTGCCAGGTCTGCTAAGAATGGTTTAAGTGTAACTTCAGCCTCACCTTTTATATAATGATCTACACCAGTAAACAGGTGAGCCATGTTGGTAAATACCGGGCCGCCCGCGACCACTTTTTTACCCGCTGCTTTTGAGCGATTTATAACTTCTTGGGCACTTTTACTTTGCACCAACATTGCGCTGACAAAAACCATATCAGCCCAAGCAATCTGCTCATCAGTTAAGGGCCTAACATTTAAGTCAACTATACGCTTGTCCCATTCTTTGGGAAGCATTGACGCTACTGTCAAAAGCCCTAAGGGAGGCATACTAGCCTTCCGTCCAATAAATTTGAGCGCTGTCTTAAACGCCCAAAATGCATCCGGATATTCCGGATACACCATTAAGATATTCATTTTTTACTCCGTATTTTATTGTTAAATAATGTTTTATTTTTTTATTATCTATTTTTTTGAGTATACAACTATACTGCTGCCATGACAAATTTAAGTCAATAACATTATTCTCCACTAAGGGATTTCAATTTGTAAACTGCTTGATTCTAAATATCCAAATTCTTCACGCTCTTGGCGTGAGTATGGATAAAGCGTTTTCTAGGGGCAACATCGGC
>LCEZ01000034.1 GCA_000995845.1 Parcubacteria group bacterium GW2011_GWD2_43_10
AGTTTGCATGGGCAAAAAGTTATTATTCGTAAATATGGTCAGGGTGTAGATTTTTTAGGATATGTAATTCTGCCGCATTATCGCGTACTGCGCACAAAAACGAAGAAACGGATGTTTAGAAAAATCAAGAACAAAGATTGTGAGGTTTCTATGGGTTTAATAAATCAAAGTTCATTTGAGCAGTCTTTAAATTCGTATCTTGGCGTGCTTAGGCACTGCCATGGCAAAAAATTAAGTCAAAACCTTAGGAATTATTCGTACGAATAGTTCCTATAGAGTATTTATGCCGATTTATATCGGTAAAAATTACTTGGTCAGTCCAGGTATATTCAAGCCGCCTGATTTGCGCACCTTCTCGGCCATTATCTTCTGCACCTTATGATTAGCATCATTAATTGCCTCTTTCACACCATTTTCCAGATCAGTTTTTTTGCTGGGCGTTAAAAGTTCCGGATCAATCGTGACCTCTTCCACTTCCTGATTGCCATTCATCTTCACTTTCACCTTGCCCCAAGCGGCGGATGTGTCCACGTGCTCGTCTTTTAGGGCGTTTTGCAAAGTCTTAGCTTGACTGCGTAAATCTTTAATTTCCTTGAGTTTGGAGAACATAGACATAGAGTGTAAGAGTAAAGAGTAAGTATAAGAGTTTTAATTCTAAATTCCAGATTCTATTGTTCGGCTGGCGGAGGGGCGGCGGTTTTTTCCAGATTCTTGAAAGTTACGTGATCAGCGTCAAAGAACAGGCTGATTATGCCAGTGGGGCCATTGCGGTGTTTGGCAATATGAATTTCAGCTATATGTTTTTCTTCCTCAGTCAAATCCCTGGGGTCATAACCTTTATCAGCTGATTTACGGTAAATGAAAAGCACCACGTCAGCATCTTGCTCAATTGAGCCTGATTCGCGCAAGTGAGCCAATCTGGGTATAGCTGGCCGGCTAACCTCAGCGGCGCGCGAAAGTTGTGACAGCGCCAGGACAGGGACATTGATTTCACGTGCTAAGGCTTTTAAACCTCGGGTGATTTCTGAAACTTCTTGTACGCGATTTTCCGAAGAACGACCTTCCATCAATTGTAAATAATCAACCAATATCAGTCCGAGTTTGTGTTCAGAGTGTAAGCGTCTGGCTTTGGTGCGAATTTCCATAATATTACAAGTGGCTGAATCATCAATAAAAATTGGCGCTTCAGAAAGCACGCCCATAGCATGGCCAATACGCGGAAAATCATCTTCCTTATCGGAAAGGCGGCCAGTGCGCATGCGCCACATATCCACACCAGCCTCGGCACACAACAATCTATCTACCAATTGTTCTTTGGACATTTCAAGGGAGAAAATACCAACTGGAACTTTTTGCCTGGTAGCCACGGTGCGGGCAATATCAAGCGCTAGCGTTGTTTTACCTACACTAGGGCGGGCTGCCAGAATTATCAAATCAGATTTTTGTAAACCCGCTAACAAATTATCCAGCGCGCCAAAACCAGTGGGCAAACCGCGGAGTTTGCCTGATTCGCGATGCAGTTCATCAATTCGATCAAAAGCCTCATTCAGTACTGATTTTATAGGAATAAAGTTTTGCTGGTAATAGCGCTGTGAAACTGAATATAACTTTCTTTCCGCTTCATCTAAAAGTTCGTCTACTTGCTCACTCTCTTGATAGCCCAGAGCTGTGATGTCAGAGGCCGCCCGCAGTAGTTTACGCAATATGCTCTTGCGTTGAATTATTTTAGCGTAAGACGAGACATGACTGGAGGTGGGAACAGCTGCAGTTAATTCTGACAAGTAAGAATGACCGCCGACTTTTTCCAGCTGGCCTTTTTCCTGCAAACGACTGGAAAGCGATAAAATATCAATCGGCACACGATCTTCATAAAGATCGCGCATCGCTTCGTAGATTAGGCCGTGGTCATCTTTGTAAAAATCAGCCGGTTCTAAAAAATCCGCCACTTTAATAATAGCGTCCTTATCAATTAAGAGCGCGCCAAGTGTGGAAACCTCAGCTTCAAGATTTTGCGGCGGCAGGCGATCGAGCGAGGGCTTGGCTTGAGCTGTCATAGTAGGGTAATTGTAAGCAGTTACCTTGCTTCAAGCAAGCCTTAGGCTTACACAACTTGTTCACAATTTTTGTCCATATATCTCGACAATAATGGGTAAATTAACTAAACTGCCAGCTATGCCGACAACAGATTTAGACTATGTGATATTTGATGTTGAAACCACTGGTATGAAGCCAGAAGAGGGGCACACGGTGGTGGAGCTGGCCGCTCAGCGGGTAAGGGCGCGCCAAGTGGTAGACACTTTTGCCTCGCTGGTTAATTCTGGGAAAAAAATGGATGAGGAGGCAGTGGCGATTCATGGTATTACTAATGAGATGGTGAGAGATATGGGTCGGCCGTTGGTTGAAGTAATGCCAGCCTTTATGCTGTTTTGTGTGGGCGCTACACTGGTCGCTCATAATATCAGGTTTGATTTATCTTTTGTAAATTATCATTTAAAACAATTAGGTTTGCCCGCGTTAACTAATCCTACTTTGGATACCATTGAATTAGCTAAACAAAAAGTTTCCGTTGCCAGTTATAGTCTAGCTTACTTAGCTAAACATTTTGGTATTCCCCAGCCGCAAGCTCACCGGGCTATGGCTGATGTGGAAGTCACAAGAGAGTTGCTATTTAAGTTATTGGAAAAGTAAGTGCCATAAAAAGGTAGCTTTTATATCTACCAAAAAGCCTTTATTTTAGACTGCCCGCCAACTTAAAGGCGCGGATCATTCTGGTTAGGCCAATCCCGCCGCCGCAGCGAGGGAAAAATTTAAGCTTCAAAAATCTGTTGAGTTCCTCATTTACCCGTTCTTGCCCGAACTGCGAGAACAATGTTTTTGCATAGAGCCCGTCACTAATAGTATTGAACATATGGCGCATCTCCTCAGGATTAGTACTGCGTTCAGCTGAGCCAATAGTTTCTATGCCATAAAGAATAACGTCAATCTTGCGAGCATAATTGCCGTCCTTTTTCATATTCCAAAAAGGAGAAGTGTGTTGAGGAAATTTTTCTAGAAAAACTGTAGGTCCAAATTCCTCCATCATTTTAGTCTCATGCTGAGCCTTAAGTTCCTTGACCCCGTATTTGGCAGCGATAGCCTCATAATCTAAATGTTTAAATGAATTGTTGTCGCCCAAGCCGATACTAACCAAAAGGGCTTCCTCGAGTTTTTTTAAATCATTGATATCACCATGAGTTTCAAACTCGCACATTGGAAAAATAAGATTATGCCGACCAGGAATAGGATTAGCTTCATTTCTAAAACTGGTAGTAATGCAGTAATAACCAGGAACGTTTGGTTTAGTTAATAATTCCCATTCCAGCCACATCTGGCCTGTTTGGGGCAGTGGCCATAAATTTCCCGCATAGTTAAAGGTGGCGATGGTCAGTGGGTCTTCGCAGGCCGCTAAAATACTCAAACGGTGCTGAACCGGGGTCTCAACAAACCCCTGGCTGCGGAAAAAGTCACGGAGCTTTGTGACTGTGAAGTCATAGTCCTTTGGTTCTATAAGATCAATGTTTGGGTGCATAGTATTATTGATTAATTATTAATAATTAAATTTTTAAAATATTTTAATAAATATGATATTTGGTGGATAAAAAAATAACCCCTCTTAGTTAGGGGTTTGTTACCAAAGGAGTGGCCACTTAAAGTAGTGGAATATTGTTTTCTGAATATACATCTACGTTAGTCTAGCAGAAAGCTATAATAGAGGCAAACCAGTCAATTTGCTTGATTTTTCTACAAAAAAACATCTCATTTATTGAGACGTTCTTTTGTGGTGGGTCTGGTGGGAATCGAACCCACGACGCCCAGCTTAAAAGGCTGGCGCTCTACCATTGAGCTACAGACCCGTGATTTTATCCTTATTGTTTTTTTAAACTGCAATTATTATGACTACTAAGCTTAACTTTAGTCCACTTGCCATTGTCACCCTACGGGTGATCACCCAGAGGGTGAAGCTACAGACCCATTTTGTAAAGAGCACCAGCTAGTATAAACACATAATCAATTTACGTCAACGCATGCTATACTTTAGATATGCGTAATTATGCATCTAAAAGCAATAAGCGGGTAGTGCGCTATCGCACGCCGTCGTCATTTAAAGTCAGGCGAGCTGAAGATATTAAGAGGCAAGTCAGTACTAGACCATACCAACCACCCAGCCGAGGCCAGCGGGGATCTTTTAGCAAGTAAATTATATGCCGGTAATAAAGTCAAAGGTAGATGGGCATTGGCATCATTTGTCTTTAGCTGAGGTTATAAAAAAATTAAAAACCTCAGCGGTCGGTTTGGTTGTAGATCAGGCACAAAATAATTTAAAGAAATTTGGCAGGAACGAACTACCACAACAGCGTGGGCCATCGGTGCTGGTAGTTTTCTTTAGACAATTTACCAGCGTACTTATTGTTGTGCTGTTAATCGCCGCCGCCTTATCCGCTTCAGTCGGTGAAGTGGTGGATGCGGTTGTTATATTAGCTGCCGTGCTCGCTAATGCCATTGTCGGTTGGTGGCAAGAGCAAAAAGCTGAAGCTGCCCTACAGGAGTTGCAACGTTTTATTCAGCATTATGTTAGAGTCAACCGTAGTGGCAAAGAAACCAACATCCCGGTTGAGGAATTAGTGCCAGGTGATTTGGTAAATTTGGCTGCCGGTGACCGAGTGCCAGCCGACATTAGATTAAGTCAAGCGTTTGAGTTGGAAGTTAATGAAGCGCATCTGACTGGTGAATCACAACCAGCCGAGAAAAAGCCAGGCAAACTAGCGCCCGGCACGGTCCTAGCCGAACGTAGCAATATGCTTTATATGGGATCTTTGGTTACTAGAGGCCAAGGCCAGGGCTTGGTGGTGGCGACCGGTGCTGTGACTGAACTTGGTAAGCTGGCAACTTCATTATCCGATATTACTGAGGTTGCCACTCCTTTAACTGAAAAACTTTCCCGTTTTGGTCGAGGCATGGGTATAGTGGTGGTGGTATTATCCGTTATAGTTTTATTGCTGGGGGTGTTATTAGGTTATGCTTTTAAAGATATTTTTACCCTAGCCGTCGCCATCGCCGTTTCGGCTGTGCCCGAAGGTTTGGCCATAGTAGTTACGGCTATTTTGGCTCTGGGTATGCGGCGCACCCTGCAGCGGCATGCTCTAGTCAGGCGCCTGGTGGCGGCGGAAACTTTAGGCTCAACCACTGTCATCTGTGTTGATAAAACCGGTACCTTAACCGCTGGCGAAATGCGTGTGGTTAAATTGATTACCCCAGACGGTGAAACAGCCTCGGGTAAAGAAAAATTAGCCGACGGTTCAGTTTCTTTGCGTTTGTTAAAAGTGGGAGCTTTATCATCGCATGCTTACTTGGAAAACCCCAAAGATAACCTGAGCGAGCCAGTAGTAGTGGGTAGTCCGACCGAACGAGCATTGTTGCTGGCGGCCCAAGAGGCCGGGCTTGAGATTGACGGTTTACGCAAGGAATTACCGTTATTAGCTGAAGTGCCGTTTAGTTCTGAGCGGAAATACATGCTGACACTGCATCAGAGTGGTTCAGGAAAATTTGCTTATCTTAAGGGTGCGCCGGAAATCACTTTGGCTTATTGCTCTTATTTATTAAAAAATGGCCGGCGTCAGCGCTTCAGCCCTGAAGCCAGAAAAAAAATATTACGATTAGCTGATGTACTTTTCCGTAGAGGGTTGCGTTTGTTGTTGTTGGCGGAATTAAAGTTAGATTCAAAAGTTGATTTAGCTGATTTGGAAAAAACTATTAATGGGGCTAATTATACTTTCTTAGGTATTGTCGCCCTGCAAGATCCATTACGATCAGAAGTGGTGCCAACTATTGCCCGTGCCCGAGCCGCGGGCATAAAAGTCATTATGATTACTGGTGATCATAAATTAACTGCTCAAACTATCGCCACTGAAGTTGGTTTGCCCGCTGGGGGCGAAGCAGTGATAGATGGTAGTGAGTTGCAGAAGATAGATGATAGTAAATTGCGTGAGCGTATAGCCAAAGTTATGGTTTATGCCCGAGCTGTACCCTCAGACAAATTAAGAATTATTAATGCCTGGCAAGCTCGGGGTGAAGTGGTGGCTATGACCGGTGACGGGGTTAATGATGCCCCAGCGCTAAAAGCTGCGGATATTGGTGTGGCTTTAGGTTCTGGGTCGGATGTCGCCAAAGAAGCCGCCGATATGGTTTTATTGGACAATAATTTTAATTCCATTGTGGCGGCCGTGGAAGAAGGGCGAACCATCTTTCAAAATATTCGCAAAGTCGTACTTTATTTAGTGTCAGATAGTTTTTCGGAAGTAATTTTAATGTGCGGCGCTTTTGCTATGTCGCTTTTTGCTAATGAGCCTTTAGCCTTGCCTATTTTGGCTACGCAAATATTATGGATAAATTTTGTTTCCGATACTTTCCCGGCCATAGCCTTAGCCGCTGATCCGCCCAATGAGGCTATAATGCAACAGCCACCCATTCGGCGAAACGAACCGATTCTGGACCCAACTCGTAGGTTATTGGTCGCCATGGTAAGTACGACAAAAGGTTTTGGCTCACTCGCCTTATTTTTACTGCTTATTTGGCTGGGGCGTGATATTGCCAATGTGCGTACCATAGTTTTTACAGTCATGGCGTTATCATCTTTGGCTATAATATTCAGCCTCAAACATCTGCATCACTCCTTATTCCATCGTTTAACTTGGAATAATCATAAGCTTATTATCGCCGTGCTTTTTGGCATCATGCTTCAGTTATTGGTTATTTATTTACCCTGGGGGAATAGGTATTTTCATACCGCTCCTTTGCCAGCCTCAGACTGGCTATTGGTATTAGCCTTGCCCCTGCTTTCCGTAGCCTTGTTGGAACTGGTAAAATTTGGCCTTTGGACCAGGCAAAAAAGCTCGGTCAAATCCTTGGTATCACCCTTAGCTTAAGGGTAATGGTTGTTACTTTAAATAAAATTAATCGTAGTATAAAATTAGAAGGGTAAAATAATATAATTAATCACTACTTTCCGCCAGGGCGGTAAGGTAGTAAAGAAAGGCATTTTTATGGATAGTGTAAATACTAGCGCTTGGCGCGAGCCCAAAGCCATCATTAGCTTAGTGGGAATAATCTTGCTGGCTGGTATTGTTACGGTCGCCATTATTCGTGACCGCATTGTCAATCAGCCGCAATGGCAGGTGAACGTTACTGGTCAGGGTAAGATTTTTTATCAGCCTGATACAGCCGAGGTAGTCATCGGCCTGCAGGTGGATAGGGCTTATTCAGCCGAACTGGCTATGAAGCAACTAAGTGACAAGATGGATAAGATAGTGGCCGCCGTTAAAGCTGCCGATGTGCCAGCCGAGGATATTATTACGCAGAATTTCTCACTTTACCCGCAGTATGATTATCGCGATGGCGTGCAGATATCAGCTGGCTACAGTGCGAATCAGCAAGTGATTGTTAAAGTTAAAGATATTAATAATTCCAAAGATAAGTTAGCTAAAGTTATAGGTGATGCCACTAAGGCAGGAGCTAACCAAATAGTTGGCATTAACTTTTCAGTATCCAATATTGAAGAATTAAAGCAGCAGGCTCGGGTTAAAGCGATTCAAGATGCTCGAGGTAAGGCCGGCTCATTGGCCACCGCCGCTGGTGTACGTTTAGGCAAAGTCGTAGGTTGGTGGGAAAATGTAGTTCAGGCCCCAGGGTTGCCGTACTATGCCGATAGGGCTATGGGAATTGG
>LCEZ01000035.1 GCA_000995845.1 Parcubacteria group bacterium GW2011_GWD2_43_10
ACCGTGGCTGGCGCTTGGCTGGCTGGACATTTTTACTCGGTGCTAGCTGGACCATTAGAGCAATTATTTAACTACCAAGGACCATGGTTAAAGTTAGCTTCATTCTTGGCGATTTTTATGGTAGCAAATCGCCTGGTCGGCTTTGGTTTTTATTTGTTTGATAAATCTTTTGCTTTCCTAATCAGAATGCCTTTTTTAAAAACTATTGATCGTATGGCTGGTGGAGTTTTAGGGATTGTTGAAGGTGCGTTAGTTATTGGGTTAACTTTAACTTTAATTAGCAATCATTTAGATATGCCGGCCCTAATCAATGATTCTATAGCAGACTCTAAAGTTGCCTTTGGCTTGCAAGCTTTTGCTATTATTTTGGTGCCACTTTTGCCTGATGTAATTAAATACGCTCAACCTTATTTACCCCAAGGAGTAGAGATTCCAAGTACCACGCCACCGATTTATGGTAGATAGTCATTGCCATTTGGATTTTCCTGATTATCAAGAAGATTTTTCAGCTGTTTTGGCGCGTACTCAAGAAGCTCTAGAGTTTGTTATTAATGTTGGCACGGATATTCATACCAGTCAGCGTGCGGTTGATTTAAGTGAAGCCCATAATTTTATTTATTCTGCCATAGGCATCCACCCGCATGAGGCAGGTACAGTTAATATCCAAACGATTGATCGGCTTAGAACTTTGGCGGCTGGAGCTAAGGTAGTAGCTATTGGAGAGTGTGGTCTAGATTATACCAAGTTAAATCTTGGTGATGCTGAGAATGAAAAAAAATTGCAGGCTGAGGCTTTTTTAGTTCAGATAGAATTAGCCCAAAGCCGTCAATTGCCATTAGTTATACATTGCCGAGAGGCTTATGACGATTTATTGCGGATATTAACCAGCATCTCAGTAAATTGGCGTGGAGTAATCCATTGTTATTTGGGCGATGCCGAAACCGCGGAGCAGTTAATGTCTTTGGGTTTTTTCATTTCGTTCACAGGGATAATAACTTTTAAAAATGCCGCACCGGCTTTACTAGAATCAGTTAAGCAAGTGCCGATAGATAAAATGTTATTGGAAACAGATGCGCCGTTTTTGGCGCCCGTACCGTATCGGGGAAAAAGAAACGAGCCCGCCTTTGTTGCCGAAGTTGCTAAAAAAGTGGCTGAAATCAAAGGTATAAGCTTAGGGGAAGTGGATGATATTACTACACATAATGTCAGATCCCTATTCGGAATATCTTAAGGTAAGTGCTAGAATAATAATATGTCCGTGGAAATAATCGTTTTAGCCGCTATTATATTGGCTGGTTTTATTGTTTTGTTTGTGGCCTTAAATAAGCGAGGTCGGCCGGAGGCTGATAACCAGTCTTTTTTATTGTTGCAAAATCAATTGAATGAAATCACCCGAACGTTGGATGTTAAGCTAGGGGAGTCAACTAAAATTCTGCAAAGTCAATTTGGTGAAAGTGCTAAGATTATCCGTGATGTTACTGAGAGGCTTACTAAGTTGGATGAAACTAATAGACAAGTAGTCAATTTTGCTGATCAGTTGCAAAGTTTACAGGATATTTTAAAAAATCCAAAACAGCGAGGCGTTTTGGGAGAGTATTATTTGGAGACTTTGCTGAAAAATGTTTTGCCACCCGGCAGTTTTCAAATGCAATATGAATTTAACGATGGCACGATCGTGGATGCAGCCGTATTTGTGAAAGACAAAGTAATTCCAATTGACAGTAAATTCAGTTTGGAAAATTATAACCGCTTAGTTGAAGAGCGAGATGCAGTTGAACGTGAGCGTTTGGAAAAGTTATTTAAGTCTGATCTTAAAAATCGTATTGATGAGACCGCTAAATATGTAAAGCCAGCTGAAGGCACGATGGATTTTGCTTTCATGTTTATTCCTCACGAAGCTATTTACTATGATTTGTTAGTAGCGCAAGTCGGCGCTGTAAAAGTAAATACGCGCGATTTGATTGAATATGCCTTTAAAGAAAAGCATGTCATTATTGTATCACCGACATCATTCCTGGCTTATTTGCAAACTGTGCTGCAAGGTTTGAAAGCACTACAGATTGAAGAATCAGCCAAAGAGATTAGGAAGAATGTTGAGTTGCTGGGCAAACATTTGTCTAGCTATGAAGAATTTATGAAAAAACTCGGTGAGCGTTTAGGCACCACGGTGAATGCTTATAATGATGCCTATGGCGAACTCAAAAAAGTAGATAAAGATGTTATGAAAATATCAGGTTCAGCCGCTGGCATAGAACCAATACAGTTGGATAAGCCCAAGGGAGATAAGGAAGATTAAGGTGTTTATTATTACTTTAATTCATTGTGAATAACCCTTCTAAATTAGGTGGGGTTATTTTTTGCCCTAATATTAGCCAAATTTTTTTTTAACCATTGACACAAGCTTAAAATTTAGTTATATTTATCCCCTGAAGTTTCAATTTAGGTTCAAAAAGCCCAAGTTAATTATGTCTGATCAAAACAATAATCCTCGTCAGTCTAAGCCAATGTGGCAAGCCCTGGGATTGGCTTGGGAGCTTGGTTATACCATCTCCATCCCATTGGTGATTTTGGCTTTAGCTGGCAGGTTAGCTGACAAGTGGCTAGGTACTGCGCCGTGGCTGTTATTAGTTGGAGCACTAATATCAATATTTATTTCAACTTGGTTGGTTTATCGCAAAACGAAAAATATAATCTCAGGAGAAGTTATTGATGATAAGGTGGTTAAAAAAGAGACAGATAATAATTCAGCCGACAGTAAGTTATGAATATTTCTTTGGCAGCAGAACCAATTTTTTCACTCGGTTCTTTTACTTTTACCAATTCTTTGTTGGTTGGGATAATTGTTATGATTTTTTTGGTGACAATAGCGTATGTAACAAAACGCCGACAGCTGGCTGAAGTGCCGCAAGGATTCCAAAATTTTATTGAAGTAGTTATTGAAGGTGCCTTGTCTTTTATAGAAACCGTTACTGGAAATCGTGAGCAGGCCGAGAAGTTCTTGCCTCTGACTGCCACGATTTTCTTTTTTGTCTTACTGTCTAATTGGTTTGGTTTATTGCCCGGTGTTGGCACTATTGGTTTATATGAAGTACATGAGGGTCAGACGGTGTTAGTGCCATTTTTCCGATCAGCTTCAGCTGATCTTAATGCTACCCTAGCTATTGCTTTGATTTCCGTATTTGGCACTCAGCTTTTTGGCATAATTACTTTGGGTTTTTTAAAACACGCCTCCAAGTATTTAAATTTTGGCAGCTTAATTAAGCATTTTAGTTTCCAGAATGTAATACTATTCTTTGTCGGCATTTTGGAACTAATTTCTGAAATAGCTAAAGTTGTTTCCTTCTCTTTTAGGCTTTTTGGTAATGTTTTTGCTGGTGAAGTGTTATTGATTGTTATGGCGGCGCTGGTACCGTATTTAGCCCCTATACCATTTCTTTTCTTGGAGATTTTTGTAGGTTTAGTTCAGGCTTTAGTTTTTTCACTTTTAACCTTAGTTTTTTTAACAATTGCCACTGCCGAACACGCCCACGATTAGTGCTTGAGGCTCTCTGATAAGGCAAAAACCTAATCAGAGAACGCTAATCACTAAACTATCTAAGTAACCGACGGCTAATAAAAAAATAATAACCGTAGCGGATTAACTTAGGTAAAGAAAGGTCCAAAAATTATGGCAGCAGAAAATGAGCTCATACAGGTAGCAAGCGGTATTTCCGCCGAAACCTTAAAGAGTATCGGCGCTGGTTTCACTATCGCCATTGGTGGTATGTTTCCAGCTTTAGCTATTGGCCGCTTGGCCGCTAAAGCCATGGAATCAATCGGCAGGAATCCTGAGGCTTCGTCCAAAGTACAAACAGCCATGATCTTAGCCATTGCCTTCTGCGAGGCGATCGCTATTTATGCGCTGGTTATGGCCTTGATCATCAAGTTCGTTTAGTAGTCTTTCTTTCCCGGCGTTCTCGCGGTCGCGGGAATGCTGGAAAGGGGGAATATTAGTCAGCTTGAATTGAAATATAAATATATCTATTAAATTACTTCAATATTATTATTATGGAGTTGCTAACTAAACTCGGCATAGATTGGAAACTATTAATCGCCCAAGCGGTTAACTTTTTGATTGTTTTAGCAGTGCTTTATCGGTTTCTATATAAACCATTATTGAAGTTTTTAGATGAGAGAAAACGTCGCATAGAATCAAGCTTAACTGAGGCTAAAAGGATAGAATCTGAGCTTAAGAACTTGGAACAGAAGCGAATTGAGTCAGATCGTGAAGCTAGGCGTCAAGCCCAGGAGATAATAGTCGCGGCTGAAAAAGAAGCTGAAATCAGACGACAAGAAGTTATTAATAAGATGAAGCAAGAAGCCCAAGCTGCTTTGGAAGAGGCTAAGCAGCGCTTTGAATCGGAAAAAGAAGAAGCCATGCGCAGTTTGCGGCAAGATTCTGCTCGTTTAATTACCCAAGCGTTAACTAAAGTAATTGGTAAGCTACCTTCAGGTGAAGTTGATAAAAAATTAGTCAGCGAAGCTGTTGAGGAAGTTAGCCGTCGGAGAACAA
Source organism: Parcubacteria group bacterium GW2011_GWD2_43_10 (assembly GCA_000995845.1). Taxonomy (GTDB): domain Bacteria; phylum Patescibacteriota; class Patescibacteriia; order Veblenbacterales; family UBA10138; genus UBA10138. The sequence continues at coordinate 4,553 of LCEZ01000035.1, forward strand.
AATCATGAAGATCAATCCAACATATTATGCCCGAGCCTACTTAGCGGCTGTTGCTAGTGCGCCAGTAGCTAAACGCCATGAGATAGCCCACAATCTTTGGCAAACTGTTTGGCGGCATGGACATTTTAAGTGGTATAAAAAAATTATAGCTAATGTCCAGGTTTTAATAAGGCAAGAAAAAGGAATTAAGTTAGCTGAAGTTTTAACTCCCCAGGCCTTATCAGAAACGCAGAAAAATACTTTAGCTACTGAGATTAAAAAAGCCATTGGCCAGCCAGTTGAATTAGTTTGTTCAGTTAAGCCCCATCTATTAGCCGGCATGATAGTAACAATTGATGATAAACGTTATGATGCTTCACTTAAAGGGAGATTAGATACACTTTATAAAACTTTAGCAGGGGAAAATAATTCTTAATTTTTATTAAAGGAATAATATTTATGCCAGATATAAATTCAGATGCAATTCTTAAAACATTAGAAGCGGAATTAAAAGGTTTCACCGCTAAGGTCAGTGAAGATAAGGTTGGTACCGTGATTGAAGTGGGTGACGGCATTGCCCGTATTGCCGGTTTGAAAGACTGTATGGCATCAGAAATGTTGGAATTTGGTAAGGGAGTAAAAGGCGTAGCTTTAAATTTGGAGGAAACACAAGTTGGCGCCATGATTTTGGGTGATTATTTGGAAATTAAAGAGGGTGATGTGGTGAAATCTACTGGTAAAATTTTGTCAGTACCAGTTGGGCCTGGGATTGTTGGTCGGGTGGTAAATCCCTTAGGGGAGCCAGTGGATGGCGCTGGACCAATTAAAGCTGATGGTTCTAATCCGGTTGAGCGGATTGCCCCTCGAGTTATTACGCGCCAATCGGTCAATACGCCGTTGCAAACCGGCATTAAAGCAATTGATTCCATGATTCCGATTGGCCGTGGCCAGCGCGAGCTGATAATCGGCGACAGGCAAACAGGTAAAACCGCCGTGGCCATAGATACCATCATCAATCAAGCTGGGCAGAATGTTACCTGCATTTACGTGGCTATTGCCCAAAAGGAATCAAAAGTGGCGCGCCTAGTGGCTAAACTCAAGGAGCGCGGAGCCATGGCGTATACCACAGTGGTGTTGGCTGGCGCCTCGGATCCGGCGGCCTTATCCTTTCTGGCGCCTTACGCCGGTTGCGCCATGGGTGAATATTTTATGGATAAGGGTAAAGATGTGTTACTTATTTATGATGATTTAAGTAAACACGCGGTGGCTTATCGCCAAATATCTTTGCTGTTAAGACGACCACCAGGCCGTGAAGCTTACCCTGGAGATATTTTCTACCTGCACTCCAGACTTCTAGAACGGGCGGCTAAACTAAATAAGGATTATGGCGGCGGCAGCTTGACAGCTTTGCCAATAATTGAAACCCAAGCCGGTGATGTTTCGGCTTATATTCCAACTAACGTGATTTCCATTACTGACGGTCAAATTTATTTGGAAAGCGATTTATTCTATCAAGGTATCAGGCCAGCATTAAATGTTGGCTTATCAGTTTCGCGCGTTGGTAGCGCGGCTCAAGTAAAAGCTATGAAAAAGGTTGCCGGTCGGTTGCGTTTGGACTTAGCACAATACCGAAACGTGGCAGCTTTTGCACAATTCGGCTCTGACCTTGATGACGCCACCAAACAGCAGATTGAACGTGGTAAGCGCGTCACCGAAATTTTAAAGCAGGGGCAATATGAACCGATGCCGGTGGCTAATCAGGTGGCGATTCTTTATGCCGTAACTAACGGTTATCTGAATGATGTGCCGGTTAGCGAAGTAAATACTTGGGAAAAAAGATTCCATCAATTTATTAAGAATCAGCCGGTTTTTAAGCAAATTACTGAAAAGAAGGAATTAACTGCTGAGATTGAAGAATTACTAAAGCAGACAATTACAGATTTTAAGAAAATGTAGAGTTTAAATTTTATGCCTCAAGCCACCAGGGAAATTAAACGGCGCATACGCTCCATTCAAAACACTAGGCAGATTACTCGTGCTATGGAGCTGGTTTCAGCTGCTAAAATGAGGCGAGCAGTTGCCAATGTTTTAGCTACGCGCACTTACGCTTCGCTGGCTTGGCAATTATTAACTGAATTATCTGCCCGCACTGATGCTACTCATCATCAATTATTGCAAAAGCGTTATCCGGTTAAACGTATTGGCTTGATTTTAGTAACTTCCAATCGCGGTTTATGTGGCGGTTTTAATCATCAACTAGTCAACCGCGTAAATTTATACCTGGATCATCACCGTCAGCAACAAGTTGAACTAGAAGCGGATTTAGTAGCAGTGGGACGGCGTGGCCGAGATATTGCTTTTCGCATGGGACACAGCATTATTGCTGAATTTGCCAAGCCTGATATCACCACTAGAATTGAGGAAATAACAGCGGTGGCTAAATTAGCCATCTCAGATTATCTAAAAGGTAGATATGACAGAATAGTGGTCGCTTATACTGATTTTATTTCGCCGGTTGTTCAGCGTCCGCGCATTAAGCAAATATTGCCGATTGAAAAAGAAGCGGATGAATATTTGGGCCAAGCTCACTCACCGGAAGTTACAAATACTCAGACCGAACCAGACAAATCATTTTTGGGAAATTACGAATATTTATTTGAACCGTCACCAGACAAAGTTTTAGCCAATCTTTTACCAAGGTTGATTGAAATTCAGTTATATCAAGCGATGCTGGAATCAGACGCTTCTGAGCATTCGGCTCGCATGATGTCTATGCGTAATGCTTCCGAGGCAGCCAAAGATATGATAGATGCGCTGACTTTGGCCTTTAACCAAGCACGTCAGGCATCAATTACGGCGGAACTAGCGGATATTACCGGCGGAGGGATAATGTTATTTATTTATATTTTGATTTTTAATTTATTGAATTAATACTTATGAATACAGGGATTGTTACACAAGTTATCGGGCCGGTGGTGGATGTGGCCTTTGCCAAAGATTTGCCGCCGATCTATCAGGCTTTGGAATTGACCATGCCTGATAAGGCTAAATTGGTTTTGG
>LCEZ01000036.1 GCA_000995845.1 Parcubacteria group bacterium GW2011_GWD2_43_10
CTTACCTGGTCAGTCTAAGACTGACGAGGTTTTTTATTTTTTATATACCCGGTATGACAACATCACTCGGGCTCGGCTCACTCACTTTTATACGAACAATATGATAAATTTAGTCGTTTTAATTTTTAAACCAACCTCATTAACACTCACCCGTTTGGGTGAATAAGTGATGTTGCTCTACCGGGTATGCCAGAATTACCTAAAGCATATTTACCGCAAAACTACGAAACTCAAATTTACCGTCAATGGGAGCAGTCTGGTTTTTTTAATCCTGACAATTTATTAAAAAAAGGTGAACCCTTTAGTATCAGCTTACCACCGCCGAATGCTACCGGAATTTTACATGCTATCCAAGATTTAATGATACGTTATTGGCGTTTGCGCGGGCGTGCGGCCTTATGGTTGCCGGGCGAAGATCATGCGGCTATTGCCACCCAAAATGTAGTGGAGAAAAAATTACACAAAAAAGATGGTAAAAACAGATACGATTATGGACGTGATGAATTTATTAAACGTGTAAATGAATTTATTGCCTCATCACGTTCTACTATTCGTGATCAAATTAAAGCCATGGGTGCTTCTTGCGATTGGTCACGCGAGCGCTATACCCTAGACGAGGGCTTATCGCGTGCTGTTCGCGAAGTTTTTGTGCGCATGTACCACGATGGCCTGATTTATCGGGGTAAGCGTATTGTTAATTGGTGTTATCGCTGCGGCACAACTTTAGCCGATGATGAGGTGGAATATAAGGAACAAAAAACCCCATTTTATTATCTTAAATACGGCCCGATTACTATTAGTACTGCCCGCCCGGAAACCAAGGTTTTGGATAAAGTTATAATTGTGCATCCTGATGATAAACGCTACCAAGGGTATATTGGTAAGAGTTTTGATGTTCCTTGGATAGATGGCATGGTTAAAGCTACGGTCGTGGCTGATAAAGTCGCGGAAATGGAAACTGGCACTGGTGCCATGACCATCACCCCAGCCCACAGTTTTGTTGATTTTGAGCTAGCTCAGAAATACGGTTTTGAAATAGTGGATATAATTGGTCCTGATGGAAAATTAACAGCCAATGCTGGCAAATTTGCCGGATTAAATGTTAAAGAAGCGCGGATAGCAATTTTGGATGAATTGAAGAAAAAAGACTTGGTGGAAAAAATTGACGAAGAATACATTCACAATTTATCTATTTGCTATCGCTGTGGTACGCCTGTTGAGCCATTGCCTTCTGAGCAGTGGTTTGTGGCGGTAGATAAGCCGTTTAAGCGCGGGCTGTTCCACCGTACCACGTTAAAAAAGTTAGCTATAGCTGCAGTTAGCACTGGTAAAATTAAAATTGTACCCGAGAGGTTTGCTAAGATTTATGATCATTGGATGAAAAATTTACATGATTGGTGTATCAGCCGGCAGATTTGGTTCGGCCATCGCGTTCCGGCTTGGAAATGTATTAGCTGTGGTGAATGGTTTGTTGGGCAAGCTAAGCCAAGCACCTGTCTTAAGTGTAAGGCAAGTAATTTGGAGCAGGATCCGGATACTTTGGACACTTGGTTTTCTTCATCTCTTTGGACGTTTTCAACTCTTGGCTGGCCAGACAAAACTAAGGATTTAGCTACCTATCACCCGACTTCAGTAATGGAAACAGGTTACGATATTCTTTTCTTTTGGATTGCTCGGATGGTTTTGATGACTCAGTATTCACTTGGTGATATTCCTTTCCGGACCGTTTACCTGCACGGCCTAGTGCGTGATAAACAGGGTAGGAAAATGAGTAAGTCACTAGGTAATGGCATTGATCCAATAGCCATGATTGATAAATACGGTGCTGACGCCTTACGGCTTTCTATGATAATTGGCACCACCCCCGGCAACGATTTTAGATTATATGATGAAAAAATTGCTGGTTACCGTAATTTTGTAAATAAGCTATGGAATATAGTACGTTTTGCCAATTTAACTGCTGAATTAAAAATAGTGGAAATACCACCTGAAGCAAAAACCTTGGCGGACAAATGGATTTTATCCCGTTTTGCCAGAGTGGCTGATTTGGTTACAAAAAAAATAGAATCCTATTCTTTTTCCGAAGCGGGCGAAGCTTTATACGATTTTACTTGGCACGAGCTGGCTGATTGGTATTTGGAAGTGGCTAAGATAGAAGGTAATAAGCAGAAGATTTTATCTTACCTTATAACTCAACTACTTAAACTATGGCATCCATTTACGCCATATGTTACCGAAACTTTATGGCGCGAGACTTTTGGTGAAGCGGCTGGGTTATTAATGGTTCAATCCTGGCCGGAGAAATTACCGGCACCAGCTGATGATCCTGGATTTGAAATTATACGTGATGTCGTAACAGCACTTCGCGGTTTCAGAGTTGAACATAAACTTGGGCCAGATAAGGTTATAAATTTTGCTGTTACCAAGGATAAATACCGGATTATAGAGTCATATACCCATCTTGTGCAGGGGTTGCGTACTACAACGATTGCGAAGCCGATCAATCAATTATCCAATGGTGAGAGGTTAGTTGTTAGAGAGGGTGTTGAGTTAATTGTAAGTTTTGACAAGTTGGACAAATAGAATTAAGCTTATTTATTCTTATGCCGAGATCACCTGAAGATTTTTATCTAAATAATATTGACCGACAAGGCAACCCGTTTGAGGGAGTGCATTATGTGGCTAATGAAAAGTTCAATAAAAAGGTGGCGGCTTCTTGGAACAGAATTCGCCCTAAACCCACCCAGTTTCCTTATCACGATAAATCAGATGATGAAATAGTTAAGCGTATTGAACATGGCAAGTATTTCAATCAGGAACGTTCTGACTCTTCCGTTGGTTTAGAGTACGCTGTGATGGAGGGTATACATAATCATGGCTGGTTTGGTAGCGGGGCTTCAGTGACGCCGACGGCTAAGTATGATGATATGGTTAATCATGTTGATGCTGTGGTGACCTTTCAGTCCGCTGATCAGCCGATGCACTTAGCTTTAGATGTAACAACCGGTGGTGATTATCGTACAATTGAAAGTAAAATTAATGAAAATGTGGATAATTTGACGCAAGGGAAATTAACTGAGGTTAAGTATTTTATTGATGACGAAAACGGATCTAAGAAACCGGTGCAGGCGCCCCGAGTTATTATTGCTCTAACTCCTCAGGCTACCTCGGAATTAGTTGAAAAAATGGCTGAGAAGCCCGAGAGTGTTTCCAAAGATTCCATTCAGTTATTAATTTTAGATGAAGCCTTAGAACAGCTTTCTTTTGGTTTAGAAACTCTAAAAAATAGCCAGGCTTCACAGGAGACACGAGAAAAATATCAGGAATTAATCAACTATTTATCTGCAATTAAGCAAGAAAAAAGCCCGTCAGTTGTGCCCGGCACAACTGAACAGGCTATAAGGGAAACTATTTCTCAGATTTTGAATCAGCATCGCCAGTTTTTGGCTTAGCTTCATTTTTCTTTATTTTTTTCTTCATTTCCGGTGTTAACCGAAGTACTTTCCCGTTTCTGGTTGGATATTTTTTTATGTTAACTTCGTGAGAAGTATTTTTTTGTTTCACTTTTACTCCTTTTGGTGATTAGCAAAAACTAGCACAGCTGGCGTGCTGTGTCAAGGGTAGCCAGATCTTATTATTCAGCCACGCGGAAGACTTCTTCTACTGTAGTGATACCTTGTAACGCTTTTAATAAACCATCCTGCACCATTGTGACCATGCCGTTAGCCACAGCAATTTCCTGTAATTCAACCTCGGAAGCTTTATTGGCAAAAATTATTTTCTCAATTTTCGGACTCATGGTCATAATTTCATAAATACCAATGCGCCCCCGGTAGCCAAGTTGGCTACACTTAGCGCAACCCTTACCGTGGAAAAATTTTAATTTACCCAAGTCAACTTTTACTTCGCTTTTTGGAGAAATGCTTGAGAGCGTTTTTTTAGCCCGCTCCAACACATCAGACTCAAGCTTATGTTCTTCTTTGCAATTTTCACAAATTCGCCGGACTAAGCGTTGGCCAATAATAGAATTAACAGCCGGTGCGAGCAAAAATGGTTTGGCACCCATAGATAGAAAGCGAGGGATAGCGCCAGCGGCTGAATTAGTGTGAATAGTGGATAAAACCAAGTGTCCGGTTAAGGCCGCGTTAATAGCAATATCAGCTGTTTCAAAGTCGCGGATTTCTCCCACCATTACTACATCTGGGTCTTGTCGCAAAATTGCTTTTAAGCCTTTGGCAAAATCATAGCCGCGGGCATGTTCCACCTGGCTTTGATTTACGCCTTTTAATTTATATTCAATCGGGTCTTCCAGGGTTATTATTTTTGATTCCGGCTGATTTAGTTTGTTCAAAATGGCATAAAGTGTGGTAGTTTTTCCTGAACCAGTCGGGCCGGTGGCCATGATCATACCATTAGGCCTTTCTACTTCTCGTTTTAAGTCATCATAGGCTTTGCCAGTTAACCCCAGATCATCAAAATCAAGGCCAGTGGAGGAAGATCGCAAGAGACGCATGACAACAGATTCGCCATAAGCCGTTGGGATAGTAGAAACGCGGACATCTACAGTATCGTTTTCGAGGTGTATGGTAAAGCGACCATCTTGTGGCTGGTCAGTAATATTTAATTTTAATTTGGCTAAAAGTTTAAGGCGAGAAATTATCTGCGGCCATAGTTGTTGCCGAATTTGGGCAGTGACATAAAGAGTGCCATCAACACGATAGCGCACTGTAATACTAGCTTCTTCCGCTTCAACGTGAATATCAGAGGCCCTTAACTCCAGAGCCCCAGCAATTAATATGGTAACCAATTCTGTTAAGGTGGCTTTTTGTAACATCTCATTAACACGAGCAAAATCCTTGATTGTCCCACTGTACTTTTTAATATCTTTTTCAGTAATGGTTACGCCAGTGACAATAGTGCGGGTTTTGGCTAAACCAGCATAGGCTTTGAATACCAGACCCAAGCCGTAGTCTGATATTAAATAGACCAGATAATGGCCCTGGCGATGCTGTTTAAGTTCATTAATATAGTGGTTAACTTCAGGATTATTAAAATCAGTTGTACCTAGTCGTACCTCCTGTTCGCTTACCAACAACGGCACTAATTTTAAGCGACGAGCATCAGTTTCTGGGATAATATGAAGAGATTCCTGGTTTAGGGGGAAGTGTTGAACATTTAAATAAGGCAAACCGCTAGCTGTCGCCACTTGTTCAACTTCACGTTCTCGTTCCTTAATGGCGATATCATGCATTTTTTCCTGAAATTTTTCACTAACTTCTTCAGTCGCAAGTTTAATTTTTGACTTTATTGTCATAGCTATAATAAACAGTAGCAGTTTAATAAAGTAAAAACAAGAAACCCAACTCGGTCAGTTGAGGCAAAAAGATTAATCAGTGGCAAGTCTATTTGGTTGATGATTTTTTAGGTTTGGGTAGGCTGGCGGGATTACGTCTAAACCAGTTTTCCAAATAATTGGGAATATCATCGCTCAGCCTGATTAGTTTAGGCATAATTTGTCCGCTCACTAGACGACGATAAAGTATTGTCCAGGCAGCATATTGGAAAGTGCCAAACCAAGCGCCAACTGCCATCAACAGCAAAATTTGAGGTAAGAATTTAAGCACAGTAGCTAAATTAATGCCACGCAGAGCAAATACCAACGGAGCAGATAATAGGCTATTGGCAATTAAACTGTAAACAACAATACTTAAAATATAATTAATAACAAAAAGAATAGCGGCCATTTCTAAAGAAACCAACCAATTTCGGAAAAAAAGATTGATGGCTTTGACTAAAGCCGGCCACCAACTTTGTTTTTCCAGTACCACAGCGATTACAGCATATTTAATAATAAAGGAAATTATTACTGCTAGTGGTACAAAAATCAGGAAAGAAATAATTATATAAGAGTCAAACTCAGCGCCGCCCCCTCGCGCTAGATATGAAATCAAGAAAGGTAAGATCGTTACTGCCAAAAGCAACCAAATAACAAATCGGGATAAAATATTAAGTAGTAAAATCGGCCAAAAATGCTGGTTGCCCTCTATCGCCGCGTTGTTAAATGTTACCGGTGTATTTTCATTAATATTTGAAGATGCTTTTATTAAAGCCGCCTGAGAAACTATGATTATCCAAATCACGCCCAAAACTACCACTAACATTAAAAATAAAGTAGTGATTATTTGAGCTGGTGCTGAATCGATTGCTTGCTTGATGCCTTGAACAAAATCAATCAGGCGGTGGTTTAAGATGGCTTGGCGAATACCTGCTAGCAAATCGCCTTGCTGTGAAACTTTATCAACCGCCGAGACAACAGAGCCATATTCTCCACCATTACCTAAAAATGCCGCAAATAAGCCAAAAGGCCAAAGCCAGGCATAATGCCAAAGTATATGCCAGGCGGATTTTATAATATCACGATAGATGCGCATAGGCTTTAATTAAGCAAAGTAAAATTACCCTACCATTATACACCTTAGCGTCCTACTGGGCGAGATTTAGTTAGCCATCAACGCTTCAAATTCAGACCGTTCAATTACCTCTTTCTTTATAAGTTCATCAGCGATTAATTGAAGTTTAGCTTTCTGCTTTTTTATGATATTTTGTGCCTCCCCATAAGCTGTTTTCAGGAAATGGGAAACCTCATCATCAATCGCCTGGGCGATTTTTTCACTGTAATCGCGTTGCTCTGAAATTTCTCGCCCCAGGAAAATCAATTCTTCTTTCAAACCAAAAGTGCGCGGCCCTAGTTTTTCTGACATACCATATTCAGTAATGAGTTGCCGGGCCAGGCGAGTGGCACGCTTTAAGTCGCTTTGGGCGCCGGTCGTAACTTCACCAAAAATTTCCCGTTCAGCCGCATGTCCAGCTAGCATTACCGCTAAATCCGCTTCAAATTCCGATTTTGGGTGCAAATGTTTATCTTCGGTCGGCAGTTTCAGTGTATAGCCACCAGCTCGGCCGCGGGAAATAATGGAAATTTTATGAACCGGATCAGCTGCTGGCATAAAATGAGCAACTAAGGCATGACCAGCTTCATGATAAGCGGTAATTTTTTTCTCCCGCTCCGAAAGCAGATGACTTTTCCTTTCGGGACCAAGCATCACTTTTTCTAAGGCTTCCAAACAATCAACTTGTGTTAATTTTTTCTGATTGCGCCGCGCGGCTAGAATAGCTGCTTCATTTAATAGGTTAGCTAAATCAGCACCAGAGAATCCCGGAGTGCGTTCAGCCACTACACGCAAATTTACATCCTCAGCTAAAGGTTTTTCTTTAGCATGAACACTAAGGATAGCATTCCGGTCTTTAATGTCAGGTAGATCAAGAATGACTTGCCGATCAAAGCGCCCAGGCCGGAGAAGTGCTGGATCCAAAACATCGGGGCGATTAGTAGCAGCCATGACAATAACATTAGTATTGGCTTCAAAGCCATCCATTTCT
>LCEZ01000037.1 GCA_000995845.1 Parcubacteria group bacterium GW2011_GWD2_43_10
ATGACCAAATTACCCGAGGCAGTATTTATCGTGGGGGTAAGGGAAGGCAAGAACGCCATCCGTGAAGCCAATAAAGTTAAAGTGCCGGTAATTGGCATGGTAGATACTGATACTAATCCGAAAATGGTCCAGTATATTATTCCAGGTAATGATGATGCCTTAAAATCCATTAAACTAGTAGTAGATTTAGTGACCACAGCGATTAAAGAAGGACAGAGCAAGGCTGAAAGTGCTAAAATTAAGTAGCCACAATAAATTCAATTATGAGCAATGTAGGCGATATTCAAAAATTAAGAGAACAAACTGGCGCTGGCATGATGGCAGCTAAAAAAGCTTTGGAAGAGGCCAGTGGTGATTTTGATAAGGCAAAGTAGCTGCTTCCAAAGGTAGCAGGGCGACTGGTCAGGGTTTGGTTGAGGCATATATTCATATGGGTGGTAAGCTTGGGGTTTTGGTTGAACTGGCATGTGAGACTGACTTTGTTGCCCGTACTGATAAGTTTAAGGAACTGGCGCATGATTTGGCTATGCATGTGGCTGCTTCTAATCCGCTTTATTTGGAACCGTCTGAGATACCCATGGAAGTTATTGCCCACGAAAAGCAGATTTATACTGAGCAATTAGCCGCCGAAGGTAAGAAAGGTGAGATGGTGGAAAAAATAGTCGAAGGTAAGTTGGTCAAGTATTACCAGGAAGTATGCTTACTACAGCAACAATTTTTCAAGGATGATAAACAAACTGTGACTGATGTTATCACCGCTGCCATTGTTGCCATTGGTGAAAATATTAAAGTCAGGCGCTTTGCCCGCTTTGCTTTGGGTAGCTAGCAAATAAAATTATGAGTACATTGCGTTATCAGCGAGTACTCTTAAAACTTTCTGGTGAAGCCTTTGGCAGCACCGGCCAAGGGGTTAATCCTCGCCGGTTGGATATTATTGTTCGGGAATTGAAGCAGTTAAGAAAACTTGGCGTGGCGGTGGCAGTAGTAGTTGGTGCTGGCAACATTTGGCGTAAGCGCACGCATGGTCAAGGTCTGGAACCAGCTGTAGCGGATTATATTGGCTTACTAGCCACAGTAATGAACGGTTTAGCTTTGCGCCAAGCTCTTATTAAGGCACGATTACCGGTGCGTTTGCAATCAGCCGTGGTGTTTGATTTGCCGGGAATTGGTGCTATAGATGCCGTGGCCGCCCGAGGAAGTTTAAGAAGGGGAGAGATAGTTATTTTTGCTGGTGGCACTGGTAAGCCCTTTTTCACTACCGATACTGCCGCCGCTCAGCGGGCAGTGCAGGTAGGTGCTGAAATAATTATAAAAACCAGCCAAGTAAGCGGTGTTTATGAGGCTGACCCCAGACAGCATCAGACCGCTAAAAAGTTTGATAATATTACTTTATCTCAAGCTATCAGGAAGAATTTGAAAGTTATGGACAAAGAAGCATTTAAAATTTGCTTGAAGAATAAAATCCCGATTTTAGTTTGCCAATGGCAAAAAGGTGTAGTGGTAAGGGCGGTTTTAGGCAAGAAGGTTGGCACGCTAGTTAAACCATAGTATTTTTAGAGATAAACATTAATTAACTTGACACTTCTTTTATAAAGGAGTATTTTTTTATTGTTCATGTTTTTTCTATAAGTCAGCTGAGAAAGGAGGTAAATAAAGTTGACACGAACAAAATGTGAATGCGCGCCAGACGCAATCCTGGCAATAAACAATGTTCCTTCCAATAATAATTAATAGGAGGAAAAAGTGAAACAGATCAGTTTTATTTTCGTAATTTTGCTGTTAGCATCATGTATGATGTTTTCAGCAAACAGTCCACCTCAGCTGTCAAATAATACAGCAGACAATCAGATTACAGCTATAGTTGATCAGAATCTTCAATCGGAGTTTTTTGCAGGAGAAATAATGGTTGTGCCAGCCATGTTGTGGTTCCAGGGTAGCCAAAGTGAACTACAAGCTACGGCCGCTACAGCCAGAAATTGGCTGAATTCAGATCAGATTTTTATGTCGAACAACTATTACAATACCGGTAACACAACAAGAGCCGAAAATCTATTAAAAGAAAAGAAAACGGAGGTGGGGACCAGTTCCCCGCAAATTGTCCGTTTATGGACAAAGGTAATGGTTTAAAGGATCAGTGATAATGGGCGAACCTTAAGGTTCGCCCTATTTTTTATTTTCTGTGGATAATTTTGATGAGATTTGGCTAAGGCTAGCAAAATAATAATTCAGCCGTTTCCACAACTTATCCAATGATAAAACCATTGACCTATATAAGTTTAAAACTTATCATAAACATTACCGTTAAAAATCTACCCTTCCTTGTGAACATACCGTGAGGTTTAATCCTCACAAGTTGGTGGTTAAGATCACCAAAAAGCTGAGGTTGCAATTAAGTGACCAACAAGCCGGGTTCGCAGGGACTCAAACATTAAAACACCAGACGGTACCCCAATAGTCATTAGACTTACAAAACGCGCGCAATGCATGTTTTGCGAAATAAAGACTAATAAGGGCGTGATCCCTAAAAAGATTTTTCTTCGTCAGGAAGAAAATTGTCCTTAGGGACGTTAGAGAGGGGCCTGACCATAAATCAGGAAATTCGTTTGATAGCAGAGAAGTCGCCCCCTACTTCAGGGCAAATAAAAAACTGGTAACCCAGTAACATTTCTCCGAGTTTGGGGAAAAGACAACTCTGCGTCAGGCGGATACAAAATTAAAGGTCTCAGCAAATGCTGCAGACCTTTTTTACTTGACATAATTTCAAGCAAGGTTTAGGATGCTTTTTGCCATCATTAGTTGATGGTTTAAAAAATCACTCACCATTTAAGGAGGTACCATGTCTTCCTTGATCAGGGCTCCATTAATTGGACGCGTCTGGCCGCAGGCTGGTGAGAAGGTGAAAGATCAACCTGGTAACATCATGAAGCTCGCGTTAGCTAACCGTGCCAGCTGGTAATGATGGTATTGTCTACAAAGTCGATTTTTCGCCGAGTAAGTCGGGAGTATGTTTATAATAAAAATTAGCCCCTTCATTTGAAGAGGCCTCCCGAAAGTAAGAAGCCTGCATAAGGCGCAATATGGTCACCCAATCATTTCTGGGTGACCATTTTTTTATCTGCCAAAAGGTAGTATACTTATTAAGTATATTAACTAATTAAAATTTATGCCTAAGAAACAAATTACCACTAAATCCCGGTAAGAATCGCCATCAACGGTTTTGGTCGGATCGGCCGGGCGGCTTTTAAAGTGGCTTTAACCAAGCCAAATATCAAAGTTGTGGCGATTAATGATCTTGTGGCCCCCAATATCCTGGCACATCTATTGCAGTATGATACGGTGTACGGGCAATATGGCCGTAAAGTATCAGCTGATAGTAAGCACCTGATAGTTGATGGGCAAAAATTTCCAGTATTAGCGGAACGTGAGCCAGTTAAGTTGCCTTGGAAAAAAATGGAAGTTGATGTGGTATTGGAATGCACCGGCCGATTTACAAAAAAGCCTGAAGCCGCTCTGCACTTGAAAGCTGGCGCTAAAAAAGTTATTTTATCAGCTCCAGCTAAAGGCGGGGGAGTACCTACCTATATTTTGGGAGTGAACTTAGGAGATAAGCAAAAAATTAACGACAGTGTAGTTTCTAATGCATCTTGCACCACCAATTGTATTTCGCCAATCGCCCAAGTAATAGTGTCGGCCTTTGGTGTGGAAAAAGCCATGATGACCACAATACATAGCTACACCGCTGATCAGAATTTAGTGGACGGTCCACATAAAGATTTACGACGGGCGCGGGCGGCGGCACAGAATATTGTGCCGACAACCACCGGCGCCGCTATTGCCACTACCGAAACCATTCCTGAACTTAAAGGAATTTTTGATGGTTTAGCAGTGCGCGTGCCCACGGTTTGTGTTTCCTTGTCAGATTTCACTTTTGTTCTGAAGCGAAAAAAAGTTACCAAAGCGCAAGTGAATGCCGCCTTGCGACTAGCGTCTAATTCTAAAAGGTACAAAGGTATTTTGCAGGTAACTAATAAGCCGCTGGTCTCCTCTGATTTTATTGCTAATCCGGCCTCAGCTATTGCAGATTTGTCACTCACACAAGTGGTAGGCGGTAATATGGTTAAGGTTGTTGCTTGGTATGATAATGAGTGGGGTTATGCTAATCGCTTGGTGGAAATGGCCGTTAACCTAAATTAAATAGCCTTCTTAGCTCTTAAAAAAACACGAGTTACCCCAAACTCGTGTTTTTGCTTGTAATATCTTATAATTATAGGGTATGCAGTTAAAATCAATTTTCCAAGCTAAGAATCTAAGCGGGAAAACAGTTTTAGTCAGGATAGACACTAACGTACCCTTAAAAGGTAAACACGTGTTAGATGATTCCCGATTAAAACAGGCAGTGCCGACTATCAGATTTTTACAGCGCCACGGCGCTTACATTATTTTAATTGGCCATTTAGGCCGGCCGGCCGGCAAAGTTGTGCCTAGTTTGTCTTTGAAGCCAGTGGGGTATACCTTAGGTAAGATTTTACGTCAGCCCGTTAAAGTTTTAACCCTATCATCCAAACCAGAAGTAATTAAAAATGAATCCAAAAAAGGCCTGGTGCTGCTGGAAAATATTCGTTTTGATAAAGGGGAGGATAATAATAGCCAATTGTTAGCCCGGTCACTAGCCCGTTTGGGGCAGATTTATGTTAATGAGGCTTTTTCATTTTCACACCGGGCGACCGCCTCTATGGTTTCATTGCCTAAAAAATTGCCGTCTTATGCTGGTCTTGCCTTGATTAATGAAATAAATTCTTTGGAAAATATCAGTCATAAAGGCAAAAAGCCGGTAGTAGCTGTTATAGGTGGCGCTAAAATCAGTGATAAGCTGCCAGTAATTGAAAAATTATTGCCGCGCTTGTCTGCTGTTTTGGTAGGTGGTGGGGTAGCTAATACCTTATTACGAGCTAAAGGATTAAAGATTGGCAAATCATTAATTGATAATAAAGAAATTAAAGATGGTAAAAAATTGATTAAGCGTGCTGGTAAAAAACTTATTTTGCCGGTTGATGTTGTGGTTGATAATGTCAGCACTAAGCGGCTTGAGGCCAGATTGAAAATGGTTAATAAATTAATGACCAGTGATAAGATTGTTGATTTAGGAACTGAAACTTGCCGCGTGTACGCCAAATATATTAAAAAAGCTAAAACTATATTTTGGGGCGGACCACTTGGCTTAGTGGAAGAGTCAAAATGGCGTCATGCCACCCTGGCTTTAGGTCGGTTAGCTTCAGCCCGAGCCCGTCGCCAGGTTTTTGTGGTGGTGGGCGGGGGTGATACGGTTGGATTTTTTCATCAGCATAATTTAGTGGTAGATTTCTTTTCCGCTGGCGGCAGTGCCATGCTAAATTTTTTAGCCGGGGAGGAAATGCCGGGGTTAACTAGCATAGGTTATCGTCGGCCTAAGTAATATTTTTTATGAAACGAGACATTATTAGTGATTTGCAAGCGCGTGAAATCCTTGATTCCAGGGGTGACCCGACAGTGGAAGTTACAGTGTTAACTGAAGGTGGTATCACTGGCATGGCTTCAGTGCCATCAGGTGCTTCTACTGGTATTCATGAGGCTTATGAGTTGAGGGATGGTGATAAAAATCGATATGACGGCAAAGGAGTGTTGCAAGCCATTGGCCATGTTAATAAGGAAATTAAGCAGGTCATAAGGGGGGTTTCCGTAACTGAGCAGCAGCGCGTTGACACTATAATGATTGATCTTGATGGCACAACCAATAAGAAGAATTTAGGCGCCAATGCTATTCTGGGCGTGTCGTTAGCTGTTGCCCGGGCGGGCGCGGCCGCGACTGGTCTGCCACTATATCGTTATCTTCAGCAGGTTTTTGACTTAGAGCAAAAGATATATTCTTTACCTGTGCCGATGATGAATATCTTTAATGGCGGGGTTCATGCTGATAATAATTTGGCAGTGCAGGAATTTATGGTGGTGCCGGAGTTTAAGCGCGGGCAGGCGGCTGATATCAACGAAAGCATTAGAGTGGGAGCTGAGGTTTTTCATTCTTTGGGGCGAGTGCTTAAAAGCCATAAACTAGATACTGATGTTGGCAATGAAGGTGGCTATGCACCTGAGGTTGATTCTAGTCAGACAGCAATTGATTTGATTTTGGAAGCAATTGACCGGGCTGGGTATCAGGCGGGCGGGCAGGTTAATTTGGCACTTGATGTGGCGGCTTCTGAATTTTTCCGACAAGGAAAATATCATTTTGAGGGTAAGGTTCTAAAATCAGGAGAAATGATTGATCTGTATGAGGAGTGGCAAAAGAAATATCAGCTAGTTTCGCTGGAGGATGGATTAGCTCAAGATGATTGGCAAGGTTGGACAGAAATGACGCGTCGGTTAGATGATAAATTATTATTGGTAGGAGATGATTTGTTTGTTACCAGCATTCAAAGACTGCAGCTTGGTTTGGAGTTTAAGGCCGCCAATACTATTTTGATAAAACCAAATCAGGTAGGCACCTTGACCGAAACTATCGCAACCGTGAGTGAGGCTCAACAAAAGAATTTAAAAATAATCGTGTCGCATCGTTCGGGTGAGACCATGGACAGCTTTATTGCCGATTTAGCTGTAGCGGTGGGGGCGCAGTATATTAAGAGTGGGCCGACCTCAAGAGGTGAGCGGGTGGCTAAGTATAATCGATTGATGGAAATAGCGACTGAACTCAAATCTTTAAAAAAATAGTAAGAATAATCAGATTTTATGCTATACTTTCCTAAGTAGGAGGTTTAGCTTTTTTGTTTTTTTGTAAGCGTTTATGCCTAAAAAGTTAGTTGGTCAAAAAGTATTACCAGTTGTTCTGGCCATCTTGGATGGTTGGGGCGTGGCCCCACGAGGCAGTCAAGCAGATGATGCCACAGTTATAGCCCGCACCCCGTTTTTAAATGAACTTAGTCAGCACTATCCTCGCGCGTTGCTTAAAGCTTCAGGCCAAGCAGTGGGTTTGCCAGCGGGGCAAGACGGAAATTCCGAGGCCGGACATCTTAATTTAGGAGCCGGCAGGATAGTGGATCAGGATGCGGCGCTGATTTCAAAAAGCATTCGTGATGGTACTTTTTTAAAAAATCAAGCTTTCCGTACAGCCATTGAGCAGGTTAAATCCAGGCATTCTGCTTTGCATCTGATGGGTTTATTATCCAATTACAATAGTGGCCATTCTTCGCCTGATCATTTTATTGCTTTGCTTAAATTAATACAATCGCACCATCTCAAGCACGTTTATTTACATTTTTTTACCGATGGCCGTGATTCAGCTAGATATGACGCTATTAAATTTATCGGCGAGGTTAAAAAGAGATTAAAAAATGGAGAGACCATTGCCACTTTAAGCGGTCGATATTATGCCATGGATCGTAAGAAAGATTGGCGACGCACAGGCTTAATTTATGATCTATTGACTCGTGGCCGTGGCCGTAAAGAAGTATCAGCTGAAGTCGCTATCCGTCATGCTTACAATCGTGGTGAAAGTGATGAATATATTAGTCCAACTGTTATGACCGATGCTCGTGGTAAGCCCAGGGGTTTAATACGTGATAATGACGCCATAATTTTCTTTAATCTGAGATCAGACCGGGCGCGGCAATTAGCCAAGCCGTTTGTTCAGACTAAATTTGAAAAATTAAACAAAGGAGCTTTTAAGCGTTGGAAGGTTTTAAAAAATTTATGCTTCGTAGCCTTGACTGATTTTGGCCCTGATCTTGATCATATTTTAACCGCCTACCCGAGCCGCGATATAAAGAACAGTTTACCTATGGTTTTAGGCACAGCTGGGCTAAAACAACTTTATATTGCTGAAAGTGAGAAATATGCCCATATAACTTTCTTCTTCAACGGCGGTTATGATCATCCAGTGGCGGGAGAGGATCGGGTGACTATTACGTCGCCAGATGTTGTTTCTTATGATGCTACTCCGGAAATGTCTGCCGCTAAGATTACCACCTATGTGCTCCGCTCATTAAAACAAAGAAAGTATGATTTTATTGCTATAAATTTGGCTAATGCTGATATGGTTGGACATACGGGTAATTTGCGCGCTGGAGTTTTGGCTATGGAAGCGGTCGATAAGTCTTTAGTTCAAATTGGCCGGGAAATTAAAAAACAAAAAGGTAGCATGTTAGTAACAGGCGATCATGGTAATGTGGAGGAGTTTATTAACCGGGAGACTGGTGAAGTTGACACTGAGCATTCAACAAATCCTGTGCCATTATTGCTTTATAATAAAAATTGGCGCGGTAAAACCTTTAGTCGGCGTCGGGGTGTGTTGGGTGATGTCGCCCCAACTATTCTCCGTCTTATTGGCTTGACTAAACCAAAGGAGATGACCAGGCATAGTTTACTTTGAGAAGATGTTTAATCAACGTCCTAAGCCCGTAGTTTTAGTGGTGTTAGATGGTTGGGGAGTAGATATTCCTTCCCGATCAAATGCTATATCACAGGCACAAACACCAGTTTGGCAACGCCTAATCACGACCTACCCAACCTTTACTTTACAGGCCGCGGGCGAAGCCGTGGGTTTGCCTTGGGGAGAAGTGGGTAATAGCGAAGTCGGGCACCTAGCTTTAGGGGCGGGTAAAATCCTATATCATGATTTACCGCGTATCACCCGGGCAATAGTTGATAAATCTTTTTTCCAAAACAGGGCATTATTGACCGCAATCCAGTTAGCTCAAGAGAAGAATAGCCAACTTCATTTAATTGGCCTGGTAAGCCCTGGTGGGGTGCATAGTTCAATTGATCATCTTTATGCTTTATTGGAAATGGCCAAACAACAAGGCATGGCCAATGTTTTTGTTCATGCTTTTCTTGATGGTCGAGATACGCCGTTTGATTCAGCTAAGACTTATTTGGAGGAGTTAGCTAACAAAATGAAAAAGATAGGCGTTGGCAAAATAGCCAGCATAATGGGCAGGTATTACGCGATGGATCGGGATAATCATTGGGATAGAGTTCAGGCAGCTTATGATTGTTTAGTTGAAGGCAAAGGCAAGCCAGCCACTTCAGCCTTGCGCGGCTTAGCCGCTTCTTATGCGGCCAAAGTATTTGATGAACAAGTTGTGCCAACAGTGATTATGGAAGGGGACAAGCCAGTAACTACAGTTGGTAATAATGATTCGGTTATATTTTTTAACTTTAGAGCCGATCGGGCGCGGCAACTCACCCATGCCTTTGTTCTGCCTGGTTTTTCCAAATTTCCCCGCCGGACTTTAGAACGATTGCACTTTGTTACCATGACAGAGTATGAAAATAATATTCCAGTAGAGGTAGCCTTTCCAGCAGAAACTATAGAATATCCGTTAGCGCGGATTATCTCCGAAGCCGGCCTTAAACAATTACATTTAGCTGAAACCGAGAAGTATGCCCACGTCACTTATTTTTTTAATGGTGGACGAGAACAGGCTTATGAGGGTGAAGACCATGTTTTAATACCATCACCGGTGGTACCATCATATGATCAAAAGCCAGAAATGTCAGCTAGGGCCGTAACTGACAGATTTTTACAAGAGATACGCACCGGCAAGTATGATTTTTGTGTAATAAATTTTGCCAATGCTGATATGGTTGGGCATACTGGAAATTTATCTGCTACCGTACGGGCAATTAATGTGTTAGACGAGTGTATAGGTGAGGTGGTGGCCGGAACCTTAGAGTACGGTGGTTTAGTGATTATAACGGCCGATCATGGCAATGCGGAAAATTTGGTAAATTTACAGACTGGTTCTATTAATAAAGAGCACTCAAATAATCCAGTGCCTTGCATAATAGTGGCGCGTGAATTGGAAAATAAGGCTGGCAGTGGTCAGTTGGTAACCGACGATCTCTCCAAATTAACTCCAGCCGGTGTTTTGGCCGACGTCGCGCCCACGATGCTAAAAATTATGGGACTAAATAAACCGGCTGACATGTCAGGACAAAGTTTATTGTAAAAATAAAAAATCAAAATAAGACAGTGGCCAATTGATACGATATAAGTAATTAATTTTATTTTTTATATGCCCAGCATGACAACATCGCTTGGGCTCGTCACACTCACTTTAATACAAAACTTATGATTAGTTCATTCATCCTTATTCTTAACTAAACCTCGTTATGCTCTACTGGGTATGCCAGAATTGCCAGAAGTTGAAACTATTAGACGTGACTTAGCTAGAGTTTTAATTGGGCAAAAGGTTGTTGATTTTAAAGCTGACAAGCCAAGATTGTTGCGGAGTCCGCTAAAGCTTTATAAAATTAAACTAGTTGGCGCAACTATATTGTCAGTTAAACGCCGGGCTAAGTTGCTATTGTTTGAATTATCGTCTGATTATGTTTTAATCATACATTTAAAAATGACCGGCCAATTAGTTTGGCGGTCTCAAGTTGGCAAGGTACGGAGCGGCGGCCATCCTATACAGGGCGTGGATCAAGTGCCGAATAAATTCACTTATATTACTTTAAAACTATCTAGTGGCGGAAAGTTGTTTTTTAATGATGTACGACAATTTGGCTATTGGCAGCTTATTCCCAAAAGGGATTTATTACGGCAGTTGCAACATTATGGCCCCGAGCCATTAGCCAGAAATTTTAGCCTTAATGAATTTTCCCGTCGATTGGGACGGCATGCTAATACCACTATTAAATCAGCTTTACTAAATCAAACAGTGGTGGCAGGTTTGGGTAATATTTATGTGGATGAGACTTTGTTTGCTGCTAGAGTACGCCCCATCCGTAAGGTATCAAGCTTAAAAAATAAAGAGACAATGGCCATACACCAAGCTATTATAAAGATTTTAAAAAAGGCCGTGGCCGCCAGAGGTACATCATTCAATACTTATGTTGATGCTAAGGGACGGAGTGGGTCTTATTGGCGAGTACGGTATGTCTATGGCCGGCCCGGGCAGAAGTGCTTAAAATGTGGTCAGGTAATAAAAAGAACAATAATTGCTGGCCGCGGCACCCATTATTGTGCATCTTGCCAAAAATAGCGTTACAATGATCGGTAGTTATATATGAGTTTAGATGTTTATATTTATAATTCAGTTATAAGCCTAACAGCCGGTTCAGCTATTTGGCAGCTTTTATCAGTGCTGGCCGCCTCTGGTCTGATCTGGTTTTTGGTTATTTGGTATATATTTTCGGTTTTAGGTCGAAAGAAGACGGGTCCAGTTGAATTTTTTGCCCTAATACTTGGCGGTAGTATGGTTTATTTATTTAATATCGGGGTGTCTATTTGGTGGTGGCGGCCGCGACCATTTGTTTTGCTTGATATGACACCGTTAATTAACGTGAATGCGGCCAGCAAATCATTTCCTTCGGATCACGCCGCCCTAGCCTTTTTTATAGCGTTTTTATTAAGCCAATATCAAAAGAAATGGTGGTGGGCTTATCTGGTAGCATTATTGGTAGCTTTGGGGCGGGTAGCAGTTGGGGTTCATTATCCAGCTGATATCTTAGCTGGTATGGCCGTTGGTTTGGCTTTTGGTTACTTGACTACGCAGACAGAAAAATTGTTTTCTCATCAGTCCAAAACCTAACTTACCTTAGTTTTAAATAGGAGAATTATGATATCGTCTAATGATGGTCTGGTTAAATATTTGCAAACTTCAGGAGCGCTAAAGACAGATAGAATAATAAAATCATTTAAGGCGGTAGATCGGTCTGATTTTGTACCAAATTCTTTGCAGTCAGCAGCTTTTGCTGATCAGGCCCTACCAATTGGTTGGGGGCAGACCATTTCACAGCCGGCTACTGTAGCTTTCATGCTGGAGTTGTTGCAGCCGAATTTAGGTGACAAGGTTCTAGAAATAGGATTTGGTTCAGGCTACGTGGCTGCTTTATTAAGTCAGATTGTAGGTAAAACTGGTTTAGTGGTAGCGGTTGAAAGAATAGCAGAACTAGGGCAGCAGGCTTACAAGAATTTAACCAAATATAACTTTCCGCAGTTAAGATTGGTCATAGCCAATGCCAGTAAAGGCATTAAGCAACCAGCGGCCTACGATAAAATAATAATATCAGCCGCTGCTTCTAAAATGCCAGCAGAAGTTATTAGTCAGTTAACCGAAGGGGGCAAAATGGTATTTCCATATGGCCAGGATCTGCAAGAGATTATTTTATTGGAAAAAGTAGATAATAAGATCATCAAGCAGAGTTATCCGGGATTTGTCTTTGTACCGTTAGTGGATTAAAAGTATGGTTTGGCTATTTGGCAATTCTCAGATAAAATAAGTTGATATGGGATACTTTTTAAAATCGCCTGTTACTTTTAAGGATTGGTTAAGACGCGGAATAATTATTGTATTGTCTTTAAGCTTGATAACTGGTTACGTTGGTTGGCAACTAGTCAGGCCAGCTAATAGGGGAGTAGGCAATAAGGCAATAACGATATTGCCGGGTTTAAGTGTTGAACAGATTTCACAACAACTTGAATCAAGCGGATTAATTAAGAGTTCTTTTTGGTTTAAAATATGGCTGAGGTTTGTTAATAAAGAGACAAAAATAGTTAGCGGTTATTATTCGCTACCAGGTAATGTAAATATTATAAATTTAACTTATTTATTAACTGGTGGGCAAAAGATGAATAATGAGGTTGAAATAAGGTTTGTTGAAGGTTGGACAATAAATCAAATGGCTGATTACTTAGAAACTAATAATATAATAAAATCAGAAGATTTTATTAAGGCAGTAGCTGAGGCTAACTCTAGTAAGGTAATTGTTGAACAGATTAATAGTGAATTATTAAAGTCATGGCCAGGTGGTTCGTTGGAAGGTTATCTTTTTCCTGATACGTATCGTATATACCGTAATTCAAGCGCAAGTGATATTGCTGTAAAAATGTTACAAACTTTAGCTACTAAGTTTTCAAATGAATGGCAAGAGATACTAGAGAAGCGGGGATTGTCCATTCATCAGGCAATAACATTGGCAAGTATAGTTGAAAAAGAAGTAAGCAACCCCGATGATCAAAAAAAAGTAGCTGATATCTTTCTAAAGAGATTAAAAGCTAACATGGCACTACAGGCGGATTCAACTATTAACTTTATAACCGGCAAAAGAGATAGCGCGGTGCAGGCTGTGGATTTGAATATAGATTCGCCTTATAACACCTATAAGTATCGTGGTTTGCCCCCTGGGCCCATATCTAACCCTGGTTTATCCGCTATTCGGGCGGTGGTTTTTCCAATGGCTAATGATTATTGGTATTTTTTAACCACGCCTGATGCCAAGGTTATTTATTCTCGGACATACACAGAGCATAAGACAGCTAAGGCTAAGTACTTGCAGTAAAAAATAAATAATGGCCTATTAATTTATTTGGCTATATATTAGACCACATTTTAGCTCATATATTTTATCGTATAGGCATTTTTATTGGTAAATTGTGTCAAGTATTAAAAATTATAATTAAAACATAATTTATATTCATGTCAATTATAATTTAATTAATTAAATTAGATTTTAGTTTATCATCTGAATAAGGGATTATATGCCTGAATTCAACAGTTGGCTAATATATGTAATTATTCCCCAGGCTAACTATCCAACTAATAGATCTGTATTAGGGGTTAGTATGTTAAATATGATGTATTAGCTTGTGGTCAGGTAAACTGTGCACTAGATTAATTTGTAAAAATTGGCCTAATATATAAAGCTTAAGCATACTGGGCTATGTTTTATTAAATAGTCGTATTGCATTAGATAAGCTTTTAATTTAGAAGAGTAAAACTATATAAAAAGTAGTAAAAATTAAGTGGCAATAACGGCCACTTTTTTATATATACGATAGCGTATATGAGCTTGATTTTTTCTCTCAACCATGCTATAATTCCTATGTATACGGCTTAAATAAGCCAAAAAACAAAAATCTAAATAAATATAGTAAGAACTTTCCGGTTATGCCGGAGGAACAACCACAATTGAACAGGAGTGAGTTTTTGACTTTACAGCAGGCTGCGGTAGGTACACCCTACTCGGCAGACTATTTTAGATTGCGCGCTGGCCAAGGAAAGCTCCGGGCAGTTAAACTGGGCAAGGTTTGGTTTACTACCAGGGAATGGGTTAACCAGTATATCTTAAGCCATTCGGTGCACCGGGCTGCAGTGGTTGATCAGAAACAAGATATTAAGCCAGTACCGGATACTGCTCAGAATTTAGCAGTCACTGTGTCGGGCAAGCCTCTGGTTGATAAAAGTCAGTTTACAATTGAAAGCAAGGTTCACAGTTCTCGGGTTGCTCACATAAGCACATTGGCTGAGCTGTTTGATCAAGCGATTGATTCTATCATTGACCACACTAGATTTATTTTAAACCAGGTGTGGTCTTTTAGATTGTTAAGTTGGCAAACAGTTTCAATTTGCGCACTCTTGGCCGCCTTGGTTGTAATTAGCCGCTCACCATATTTAGCTAAGTCTTTTTCTGGCTTGGCAGGTCAGAGCATGCAGCAAACTAGAATTGCTTTAGAAAAAATAGATTCAGCTTTATCGCCTCTATCTGATTTTGTTTGGTTGAATCAAAAAAGCCTGGGTCAAAAAATTAGTTATACAGTTGAACCATATGGTCGGGTGAGCATGCCGATATTTTTTTCTTTTGGTCAGTCTTTTGCTGACATAACAGAACCTCTGGACGGCGCACCTTTTGTTTTTCAGTTAGAAGTTGGTAAGAGAATCTCACCCAGTGTTAAATCAGTAGTATCAGTTTTTAAAAAAGTAGCTTTCAGTGAACCAGTAGATGATTCTTATGGAGGCAGCAGAGTTAAAGGCATTAGCACTTCAGAAGCTGAAGAAAGTTTGTTTAGTTATGTTAGATTTTTGCGTTGGCTTGATGGCATTCGTAATACTGTAATCGCTTGGTTTAGTAGAGATACAAATGTTGCTATTAATGTTATTCCAGTTATTGACCAAAATAATCAGACTAGTGGCGCGACTAATGAGACTCAAACTGAAGTGTCACCGCCGTTATTGCGAGGTGATGAGCCAGCGGTTGAAGATAATATTCCTATTATTCCCGACTCCAATGAAGTTGTAAGTAATGATCAGCCCGAAGAAACAACTACAACACCGCCAACTCAAACTCAAGTGTCACCGCCGGCTGGGAGTGATTCATCTTCAACGCCAGCGCCCCAAGAAAATAAAACGACAGTTGTTGGCACATGGCCATCAACTGTGAGTAATTTTACGGTTAGCGGTAAGTTAACAGCTGGTACAATATCCAGCTCCAGCTTAAATTCTAGCTCAGGAACTTTTGGAACCATTACTGCGGATAAGTTCACGGTTAAAGGGCCAATGTCATTTCCAGGAGGGTTTACAGCTGGCACGGCGCCGCGTGACCTAACTTTCTCCGAGCCAACAGGATTACTTGATGTTTATAGTTTGCAAGTGCGTACTGGCGGGGCGGTTGTACAAGGACCGTTAACAGTACGCGGGGCACTCAATCTAGAAGGTGGCTTGGGTTTAACTAGAATGTCCGAGCTTCAGGTGAGTGGGCCAGCGGTGGTGGACACACTGGATGCAGGTAGAATTGAGGCCTCACGAGTTACTGCCGGAACCATTGAATCTACTGGGCACATTTTTGCTTCCAGCTTAGGTGTTACCGGATTTGCCGGTATAAACAATCTATCAGTGCAGAGATTGACTGTAGATAAGGCTCTTACAGTTAATGGACCAACAACATTTACAAGTTCAGTTACCTTGCCAGGCACAACTGTTGGCGGCGCATTGACACCATCGGTTGATAATACTTATGACTTAGGTTCCAGCGGTGCGCGATGGCAGAATGCGGTTCTTGGTCCAGGAGGTGTGCAATTGTCATCAACCGCCGGCACAACTGGCGCTGGTACGGATTATACTTTAGGTGAATTAAAATTCTCCGGTACCAATTTAGTTTTAGAAAGTTCAGTGCAAGGTGCTGGCACGGTTGGTGATATTATTTTAACGCCCTCAAGTGGCAATACGATTTTAAATGATGGCACTAATACTTTGCTTTCTGTGCTTGATCAGGGCACCTATGCCTTCTTAAGACTTTCTGATAAAGCTACTGGTGGTGATCCGGCGGCTTGTTCGCCCGGAGATATTTATTTCAATAGCACTGATGCCACAGTTAAAGCCTGTACTGCAGTTAACGCTTGGGAAACATTGGATGGTGGCGGAGGCGGTTCAAGTGTGTTGTCTGATATTACAGCTGCGATAGCTGATCACACGATTGCTAGTGGCAATAACGCTCAAACTTGGAATTGGGCTTTGACAACAGCTGCCAAAACAGCATTTACGTTTGGCGAGAACTCCGCTTCCACCGGCGGCGCTGGAAGTCAATTTATTTTAAAGGCAGCAACATTGGCAACTTCTACTGCTACGCCATTTGTTGTAACTAATTTAGGAGCGGCTGATAGTTTTCGTGTTAATGACGAGACAGGCGATGGCGACACCTCACCGTTTATAATTGATAATGCAGGCCTTGTTGGTATTGGTACCACTACCCCTGGTGCCTTACTTGATCTTGGTACAGCTGGCTCAACCGCTGGTGTTGTCCGCTTAGCCGGTTCTGGTTCAGGCAATGTTACCCTGCAAACTGCCGCTGCCGCTGGTACTTGGTCCATGACCTTGCCAGCTTCAGGTGGCACCAACACTTATGCCTTAACCACTAATGGTTCAGGGGTTACCAACTGGTCTCAGTCACTGGTACCTTACCAATTGCTAATGGTGGTACTAATGCTACGGCTACCCCGACTGCTGGCGCACTGGCTTATGGTACTGGTACAGCTTATGCCTTCACGGCAGCAGGTTCTGCCGGCCAACTGATGCAAAGCGCTGGTGCTGGTATTCCAGTCTGGACGACCGCGACTTATCCAGCGACCGCTACTTCCACTGGTACCATCTTACGAGCTGATGGCACTAACTGGGCAGCAACTACCGCGACTTATCCAGCGACCACTACTATCAACGAACTTCTATACTCATCAGCGGCTAATGTTATCTCTGGCCTTGCTACCACTAACGGCGGTATCTTGAACGCCAATGGTTCAGGTGTACCTAGTATGACTGTTACTCCAGTCATCGGCGTGGCTGGTGCTTCTACTGGTACGATTGGCTTAGCTGGTATTACCTCAGGTACAGTTACCATCCAACCTCAAGCTGCCGCTGGTACTTTTATGTCTTAACCAGTGCAGCCGGTGGCACTGATCCTATGACTTGGACTGATCCTGGAGCCTTGGCAGTTAAATGGAATTCCATTGTAGCTCCTTCAGGCAACCAATCATTAGCTATGGGTGCTAACACTAGTGCTTGGACTTTTAATTCTCTCACTACTGGTACTGGTTTAACAGCTTCCACTTCCTCCCTAACTACCGGCAATCTTTTCTCCTTAGCTTCAACTTCAACTGCCGCTGACACTAACTCCCAAACAATTTTGAACATTGTTACCAGTGGCACTAATGATAACTCCACTCAAACTACTTATGGCTTACAAGTTGCTAATACTCACACTGGTACTTCTTCTACCAATGTGGCTGGTTACTTCACAGCGTCAGGTGCTAATAACAACTATGGTTTAATTGTGGCAGCTGGCAACGTCGGCATCGGCACCACCGTTCCTGGCTCTAAGCTGGAAGTGGCAGACACCTCGGTACTTGCTTCTGAGAGTTTGACTAACCCAAACCTTACGAGTGGCACCTCTTGGACGCAAACTGGTGACATGGCTTTAGCTACAGACGCTGCCACTTACACCCACAGCACCGGTTCCGGCACCCTAGAGCAAACCTCAGGTACCT
>LCEZ01000038.1 GCA_000995845.1 Parcubacteria group bacterium GW2011_GWD2_43_10
CCAACGATTTCTTCAGCATCAGGATGTTTAAAAACAAATTCTTTCATTAAGTAGCCATTGGCTGAAGTTGGTGTTCTCGGGGTGGCAAAATATGATAAATTAGGCAGCAAATTAGGATCACCAGTTTGGCCGCGGCAGTAATTTAATCTAAAATCATAATCTGTGTCAGTAAAACTATTAGCCCAGGGCTCTTCACATAAGAATACGGTCAACGGCGCAGTACCTATCCCGGTAGTACCATAAGCTGAACAGGTAGCTTTAAGATCAGCCTCGCCATTTGTATTACCAGTAGGCGCAACATTTACAGAAATAGTATCCTGATAACTACCAACAAAACCAACTACATTAGCTGGATTTTGATTTTCTAAAGACCAATCACATGAAGCGCTTAGGCTTTGTCCATCAATTGATCTTGGGTCCGATATAAATGCTTGATTATCGGCATAACCACTAGCATCATAAAAAGTAAAAGTATGGCTTGGCGGTGTTATTGCCACTGAATGAATCGCGCAAATATCCGGACCGGTAGTAAATTGCCAAGTGCACAAACCACCAGAGTTAAGGCAATCAACCTTCGAGCTAATAATATTAGCTGTATAAGTTACCCCAGGATCCAATGCTCTATTAGGAGTAAAAGTAATAGTGTTTCCACTAGCTCTAAGTGTGCCTGCCACATAACAGGTTGACGGCGGATCAATTGATTGAGCTGATACTGACCAAATAAACTTCTTTAACCACGACAACCATTTCTTAAAGCCGCCAGGCGCTTGAGTTGTTGGACAACTAGCTGATAACGTAAATTCACCGCTCCTGATAGTATTGTTGGTAACATTTTTATCAAACGTAATGGTAATAATGGTATTGCGGCAAATATTACCCCCAGTTGGCTCAACTGTTACAACCCTAGGCTCTTCCTCAAGAATACTTTCGGGTTGGCAGGTACAGCCATCATCAGCTGAACAAATCAATCCATCCAAGCAACTATCATCATCGTCACACATTAGTGTTTCAGGAGTAAGATCGCAGCTTTCGCCTACTCCACCGCCACCACCAGCAATTAATTCATAATTATAAGGATTTGTTTCTAACACACCTTTATTAATCGTTACCCTATTATCCCCGATTCTACTGGGCGGAACAGCCGGCGTGGTAGCTATAACTAGCTTATCAGTCCATCTAGAATAATTAGTGGCGCTGGTGTTGTAAACATAATTTCCTGTGGTATCGTCATACCAATAATAATTCACATTATCTCCTGGCCGTTGCCCACCAAAACCGTTACCAGAAATAGTTATATTGGCTGGCAAATCAGCTTCGTAATGAGAATCAGGTGTTACTTTGCACAAACCAGGTCGGTTAATGTTATTTACGGTAAAGGTAAGCGGGGTTTGTGGACTGCCGCCAGGCGGAGTTGGACGTTCAATGGTCAGGTCACCAGTAGCCGCACTTTCCGGCACCTCACTAATAATCTGCCTGTTCTGCCAAACATCATTAGCGCCACAAATTGCTGGATCAGGCCAAGCGCCGTCTACTGTACTGCCATCCTCAGAAGTATAAATTACCCGACCTTGGGCATTACCAAAATAACATCCCCTGATAGTTACCCAATTGCCAACTGCGCCATTATCCTCCTGGACTTCTGTAAAAACTGGCTCACACACTCCAGCCACACAGCGAGAAATACCAACACCACACAAATTACAATCATCAAATTCAACGCAAGTAATTGGTGATACATAAACATCAGCTGAATCAGATTTGTTTTCCCTGTACGCCTCAATATTTACTTTGGCCGGACCATTATCAGTCCAGTCCATGGCTTCAACTGTAACTGCCGGGGTCTGTACACCGGTTTGTTCAAAAGGTTCTGGTATGCCGCCTAACAAGCGGATGCGCTTGGGTGGCGGATCTGACGGGCTGGCTGTAGTCCAGCGCCAAGTATAATCAGAACCATCCACTGAATTGCAGTTAAAGGCGGTGGGGGCAGCGGAAAAATTTCTTCGGCTGCCGGAACTTGGAGATAGTTCCCTAATAGTGACATAGCTAGGATCAATTACCACATTATTAATCGGGCAAACATCCGAGGCAACCTTAAAATGCCAAACAAAATTATTAGCCATGGGCACGGGCGGATTAGCAGCCGATGTTACACCGGTCGTAATAGTTGCTTGATACCAATAATTCCTATCAAATCCACTGGAAGGAAATGCCCAAAATCCCCTGACATTATCCTGGGAGTCGTAAATATAATTTATTAAGCCAAAACTAACATCCGAATCACATGCAATTGGATTAAAGGGCCCACTGTTATTGCATCTTTGCACATAAATATTGCGTCCTGAACCAATCACTAGAGTACCCGCATCCATTGCTATGGTAAAACGCGCAGACAAAGCCGCATTGCCGCAAGCATTCTCACTATCCATAAACGGACTGGGACTTTGCCGACCATTACTGCAACCTTCATAAATATAAACCTCAGGTATAGTACTGCCGCCGCCGCCTGAACCATCATCCACCAAGAACGGCAGGGCGTTAGAAGTGCGGCTATTCACTACCGCAAACACGGCATAAGTATCCGCTACTGACAAGGCTGGGCTAGTAGCATTAATACCTGTGTCAGTCCAATCAGTTATATTAGCTTGGGTGGTTCCAAAAATCAGCTGACTACCAGAGCCATCACCTAAACGATCACCAGTCAAGGCAACTGGAATAGATGTATTTATTAGCGTGTTGTCAGGCAAAATACTGCACAGGCCCGGACCGGGCAAATCTGTGGTTACGGTAAATGGTTCAAAACTACTTGGCTTATTTGGACTGTTACTACCGCTCCCAGCAGTTATTACTTGGAAATCACCTGAGGCTGCTCCTGGAGGGATTTCCACTATTATCCGGGTATCACGCCACCACACTCCTACACAAGCTTGGGGTGCAAACACTTCTTCACTTCCTAAAAATACCTCACCCGGCTGATCACCAAAATTCCAGCCAATTATCGTCACATACTGCCCTGGGCCTCCAGATGAAGGCGAAGTGCGAATAATATAAGGACTAGTAACAGTAAAATCCAGCTTGTTGGTGATCTCAGTAGCTAATTGCACCCAAACTTTTCCTGTAATCGGCCGGTGGCCGTCTTGGAAATACCACGGGCCGGTTGTCGCCCCTACTGGCGTACGAACCACAATTTCCGTTGGATCCCACGATACAATATTATTACTGCCATTAAAACTGTTAGAATCTGCCCACCAATTATTAAATGAAACTTCACCAGTGATGCCTAAGTTATAGCCTGTTAAGGTAATGGCCTCACCATAATCTCCTTGGGTGGGAACAGCGCTAGTTAACTCTGGTAGGCAATTTACATTATCACCAGTGGTAAAAGTCCAGGAATAATTATCATCCGGCCATAGGTTTGTCGTACCATTACCATCGCCATCTAGTGGATTTACGCAGGCATCTGTAATGCCTTCTGGATTATTAGTGTTTTCAGCTGTCTTCAGTGTTACGGTAAAAGTTGTATCGGAAGCTAGTAGTGCCTGAGGATAAACCGTGAATGATTTAAAATCGCTACCGACTGATACAGATTTAAGCGGGATAATATTGCCATCATCATCAGTCAAAACTATATTCTGGTGATTCAAACGGCTAGCTAACATTTCTTCATCAAAAATTGCCTGAATTGCTGGGTTGCGACAAACACCGCTCGTTCCCGTTGGACTAACTTGTTCAACTATAGGTAAGCCGTCATCCTGTTCTGTACCAGTGGTAAAACTCCAACGCTTTTGTTTTTCTAAATTTTTTACCAGTTGTCCAGGCGGAGGAATATTTTCAACAGCAGTAGTAACAGTAACAATATATCTGGTATTAGGCTCAAAATCAGTAAACGTGCCGTTGGGCGGTGTTCGGTGAGTAAAACTTACAGAATTGCCTGAAACACTGCGCTCCCCCGCAAAAGGATCATTTGGAACGGGGGGGTTGTTGTATTTTTCTACGCTAAAACTAGTTGCCGAAACTGAGGTTGGTTCGACATCATAATTAAACACTGCCTGCACAGCACGGCAGAGCGTTACGTTAGTTTTATTATTTTTCGGATCAACCCCGACAACATTAAAGCCGCGTTCGGTATTACCTGGTAACCCACCACCCCAGCCATTACCACCATTACCACCACCAGTAGCGTCCAACAGTTGCCTGATAATAAAACTAGCAATCGCAAAGGCGGATAATACTATGGCTAAGCCGATTACACCGCCGGCCATAATTTTTTTGGCTTTGGCAATTTTTTGGGCATCACCACGAGAAGTCATCCAAATCCAGCCAGCATAAAGAATAAGGCCGATAGCCACCACACCTAAGAAGCCCAAGATAATATTAATTATCCGGGCAATAAGGCCTATTAAATTTACTTCCGTGCCTAAATTAGTCTCATTACCAAATTCATTCAACCCCAAACCATCACTTTGAGCTAAAACTGATTGAGATAACACAAATCCAACCAATACAAAAATACCCAAACTAATTCCCAACCAAAAAGCTTTTTGATGTTTGCTAATTTTTGTTGGGAAATTGGGTAGTGTTGCCATAAATTTTAATTTAAGGCTGACTTAAAATTTCACGGACTAAATCACTGACCGTTTTGCCATCAACTGCTCCTTGGAAATGCGTCATAGTAGCTTTAGTTAATGGGCCAATAGCTTGAGCTCCTGATAATCCCTGCTCTTGCTTAATTCTGATAATGACTTTTTTAACTTCTTCTATATTAGGTCCTTGGGGTAAATAGCGTGCTATTACCTCAGCTTCGCCCCTTTCCTTGGCCGCTAGTTCTGGCCGACCACCCTGCTCATACATACCGGCGGCTTCTTGCCGCTTTTTAAGTTCACGACGAAAAACTGCGATCACCTCAGTCTCAGCTAGGCCATCGCTAGCTTTCTTGGCTATTTTTTCATTGTGTAAGGCCGACTTCAGCAATCTTAAGACCGTTAATTCGCTGGCTTTGCTTCTGGTGGCGGTGATTAAGTCCGCTTCCAGCCGACGCTCAATTTCCGTCATGAAATATTTAATTTACTTTTTAATTGTCCGCTTAATCATGGCTTTGATGCGGGGATTGCGGCTGCGCAAATCTTCTTCGGATAACTGGCCGGTTTTACGCAAATACTCTCGGCGTACGCGGATGGCTACCCGACGCAAAGCATCAGATCTCTGCTCCCGCTTGGTCTTATCGGTAGCAAAAAAACGCCGCTTCTTTGTACGCAAAATAACGCCCGATTGCTGCACTCTTTTGCTGAATCGGCGCATTAACCCTTCCACTGATTCGCCATCTCTTCGTTTTACTTCAATCACTGGGAGTCACCTCCTTTTCCAAAGGTTAAAATAAAAATAATCTAGTAATAATTATACTAGTAAAAGCAGTAATCGTCAAATAAAACCTACCGAGCTTTCTTTAGGCCAAAGTATCAGGTTCACGCGAGGCTAGGCGCTTTTGAATTTCCTCAATAACTTTATTAGAATCAACTATTTCCTGGATCCCATTCTCCATATCACGCACAATAATAGTGCCATCGGATAATTCTTTTTGCCCAATGACCAAGGTAAACTTTACTTTTAGGCGATTGGCAATCTCCAATTGATTCTTCAGGCCATCTTTAGTAAAACTTTCCGCCACTTTGATGCCTTGGCGCCTTAAATCCTCAAACAAGCGAATAGCTTTCTTTCTGGCCATCTCTCCCAGACAGGCTAAAAATATATCTGGTGCGGGCGGTAAGGGAATACCAACCTGCCTGGTTTTTAGCTCAGCCACTACCCGTTCAATCCCGCCGGCAAAACCAACCGCTGGAGTATTTTGTCCGCCCAGCTCAGCAATCAAATTGTCGTAGCGACCACCGGCCGCTAAGGCTGACTTGCCTTCATCAGCTCCCCAAACTTCAAAAACTGTACGCGTATAATAATCCAAGCCGCGTACTAAATAAGGATTAAGCTGATAAGCTAATTCCACTTCATCTAGATATTCAAGCAGCCTAACAAAATGCTCTTTGCATTGCTCACACAGAAAATCAACCAACTGAGGTGCTTGTAAAGCCAATTCCCTGTCCGCCTCTTCTTTGCAATCCAAAAGCCGCAAAGGATTTTTGGTCAAGCGACGCTTGCAGTCTTCACACAGTACCGAACGCTTAGTGCGGTAATAATCCTGTAAGGCTTGCTTGTAAGCTGGCCGGCATACCGGGCAACCTACACTATTGATCTGCACCGTAACAGGCAAATGCAGACTTTCAAATAAAGCGGCGGCCACTAATATTAACTGGCAATCAGCCGTGGCTGAACTTTCTCCTAAAATTTCAAAATCAAATTGCCAAAATTGGCGATAGCGCCCAGCTTGTGGGCGCTCGTGTCGCCACAGTGAACCTAAACTAAAAAGTTTCACCGGTTGCGGCCAAGTGTGCATGCCGTGTTCAATAAAGGCTCGGGCAATGCCCGCGGTATATTCTGGCCGCAATGACAAATGATCAGCCGACTGATCAACAAAGGAGTACATTTCTTTTTCCACCACATCAGTTGAAGCGCCGATGGCTCGGGTAAAAAGATTTGTTTTTTCCAGTGATGGAGTTTCCAATCGCTGGAAACTGTAGGTTTGTGCTAAGTCCGCCACCTCTTCCATCACAAAACTCCACCAGGGCCACTCGGGTGGCAGAATATCATGCATCCCCCTAACCAACTGGGGTGGAGTTATTTTTTTAACTTTAGCTTGATCGCTTACCGGAGGAGTTTCCGGGGATGGTTTTTTTTCTGGTGGCAATTTGGGGCGGAAGTTATAAGTGGCGGGTAAAAGTAAGACAGACGATTGAATTTTTAGCGCCGATGGTAATTGTGATGGTAGTGCTGGCGGGTTATAACCAGGTACGTTTCGGGAGCTTTGAGGAAACGGGTTACACTATGACGGGAAATCTGACTCAACAAAAATATGAATTGAAAACTTACGGTTTGTTTAAATTGGAAAACATTCCGACGAATTTT
>LCEZ01000039.1 GCA_000995845.1 Parcubacteria group bacterium GW2011_GWD2_43_10
AGCATTTCAAAAAAAGTCAGGTGAGTATCATCGCCCACTTCTTCAATATCCCCTGTCCGAATACATTTTTGGGCTGAAGCCAAACGTTTGCCGGCGTGATGCTCTTCACCTAAAAGATAAGGCACCAACGGATGCATGCCGGCAGTGGTGAAAAGAACAGTCGGGTCATTAGCCGGCACCAGCGAAGCTGACGGAATAACTTTATGACCTTTGGTAGCAAAAAATTCTAAAAACTTTTTCCTGAGCTCTAATGATGTCATACGCGCCTAATCTTACCAAGAAAATTTAGTTTTTTCAACTTTATCAATAACCGCCCCTCCAAGCACTACTAATCCTGTCTTGTTTTTTTTATAAAGCACGGCTGATTGTCCTGGGGTAATAGCACGCTGTGGTTCACGGAAATTTATCTTAAGGCCATCGCCAGATTTTTTAATTGCGGCCGCAAATGCCGGGTGACGATACCGATGCCGTACTAGTAACACTGCTGGTAATTTAACTGGTTTATTAATCCAATGCGGCTTACTGGTAATGCAACTTTTAGCCATTATTAATCTTTGTTCATTTTTATGACCAATAATAAGCTGATTTGCTCGCCAATTTCGCCCCAACACATACCAAGGACCATTAGAAAGCCCTAAACCTTCACGCTGACCAATAGTATAAAACCATAAGCCGCGATGCTGTCCGACAACACGGCCTCGAGTATCAATCAAGTCACCTGGCTTTTCCGGCAAGCGCGTGCGCAGAAAATCAAAGATCTTAACCTCACCTACAAAGCAAATTCCTTGGCTGTCGGGCTTTTCTGCTACCGGTAGTTTTAATCGCTTGGCTAATTTCCTAACTTCTGGCTTAGTCATCTCCCCTACTGGAAATAACAAATGTTTAAGCTGAAGCTGTGTTAAGGTGTAAAGAAAATACGACTGGTCTTTTTTATCATCAGTTCCACTGAGCAGCTGCCAGAGATTATTCTTTTCACCCTGCGGGTGATTACCCGTAGGGTGAGATTTTCCGGCATAATGTCCGGTGGCAATAAAATCAGCACCTTCCTTTAAAGCTCTTATTAGAAATAATGGTATTTTGACATATTGATTACAGCGCACATCAGGATTAGGCGTACGGCCACGTTTATATTCATGGAAAAAATAATCTATAACAAAACGCTGGTATTGCTTTTCAAAATCCCAAACGGCAAATGGAATTTTTAAATGCCGCGCTACCCGAGCGGCATCATCCCGTTCACGCACCCAATTGCATTCGCCAGCTAAATTATCATGCGTCCCAGTGAAGTTTTTCATAAACACTGCGTGCACGGCATAACCCTGTTTTTTTAAGAGATACGCGGACACGGCGGAATCTACCCCACCGGATAATGCCATAATAACTTTAACCTTAGTCATACCTCATCACTCTAGCAAAAACCACCCTCTTGAACAAAACAGGGTGGTTTTTGATCAATAATTTATTTTTACTCCACTAATTCAGCTTGGGCTAAAAAGCGCTTTAAGGCCGTGCCGACAGGATAAGAAGTTTGAACTGTCAGCAGCTTCTTCTGATAGTTGTATTGTGACAGATATTTGACTTCGTTTGGTAAAGCAATGGCTGTGCTGGTAACTTTATAAGTATAAACCTTGCCAGCACTATCAGTTAATTTAATTTCACTGCCAATCTTGATATTTGGTAACTTGGCAAATATCGTTTTATAACTGCCCTTAGCCCAGCGATAATCAGACGAATGGCCAAAAACATACATATTGCCTAGTTGCCCGGGCAGAGCCGTGCCTGGATACTGCACCACGCCCTGCTGCAAACCTAATTGAAAGGTCTTTTCCGTGCGGTCGCTAACATATACTATTGGGACAGAAATTTTAAGACTAGGAATACTTAAACTACCCGCTACCCAAACTGTTGAGGTCTTAGTCTTGGTAGTAGTGGCTACTTGGGCTTGATTGGTCAATTCACTTACCGGCGGCACGTCCTCACCCACCGCCTCAGCCACTTCTGAAGAAATACCATCTGGCAAAGTTGTTATTTCTGCGACTTCTGCTGGTGTAGTTATAACTTGGTTATTTTCTGAAAAATGATATTTATACGGCAAAACAAACTTAGGATTAGTAGCAATTAATCCAGCGGCCACAATACCTAAACTAAATAAGACGGGTTTTAACCAACGGCGCATAATACCAATATTAAACCATGAGTTAGCACGACCTGGCAAAGGTTTTTGTTTAACTACGAAATTAACCCCCTGATACTCTTGAATCATAAGTTAATGGGATGAGTTCAATCCTTGTCCAAATTAATGAGTAAATTTGGCAAAGTGCATTGATAACGCTTTTGAATAACGGCGTTTAAGCCAAGGGTAAGCGGCTAACCCTGGAATTATAACCAATTGTGCTAAGTCAAACGGGAAACCAGTACGAGGTAATTCTGTGGAAGCACCTAAAACAGATGGTGAAGGAATATAGCATCCTGCAAATGCACTGGTATCAATACCTTTTATCTCTTGGCCAACGCTTATCTGCCTAATTTCTGCATTGGTCATGTTTTTAGCCAACGAAGCTATAACATTATAAGCATTAGTTGAATCGCTGGGGATGTAATAGCGTTTACCATCAAGGGGCGAAACATACCAAACCTGGCCAGCTTCTTCTATTTGCATGAAGAAACGACCTTTTTGTTCATTAGCAAAAGTTTGATCAGTCACTGCTTTATCAGCACCTAATGGATTATAACCATTTTGCAGCTCAACATAATCAGTAAAGCCATCAGAATCAGTATCAGCCGCGATTGCATTGGTACCAATAGCTTCCTCATACAAATCAGGCAAATTATCACCATCAGTATCTGTACCTGCTATGTTCTGGCTTAATCCTAATGGAATCTTAGTCAAATTATCATTAGTAATGCCATCAGCAAATGACTTCACAACAGTCATGGTATTGGGCGCACCTGGAATATAATATTTTAATCCAGAAGAATAATGCACATACCATATCTGCCCTTGGGCTTCAGACTGGATTAATAATTTACCTTTAGCTGAATTAATTACTGACTGATTGGGCGAAGTTACTAGTTCAGACTCAGCTGTAACTAAATTGGTACAACTTAAGACTTGGCCTGGCGGAGTGCAGTTTGAGGTAGTAGCTTGGCGAATTTCTATACTACCCGTAGCACGCTGGAATTTAATATAAACTGTTTGCCCGTCACCAGCTGGTATAGCCCAAGGAATACTAGCAACTGGACTAATAATTGTAGCTGCATCAAAAGCAATGTTTTGACTAATGCTTATAGCATTTACATCAGAGCCGTAAGTGAATGAAAGTGTTGCATTAGGACCACAAGTAATAGTGGCATTAACCGGGCTGGGATTAGGGTTACAGGAAGCGCCCGTGCAGCCACCACCACCTCCCCCTCCTCCACCACCGCTCGGGTCATTATTGGTTATGGTACAGGTTTTAGTTTCGCCAGCGGCGATTGTACCGGAACATTCAGCCGACCGGGATTTAGTGTAGTTAAAATTGTCTACCTCATCCACGTTATAATCACCCGGATCAACTGAAATTGTGACACCAGGAGCCTCAACACCTGCAAAGGAAGTTTGCGATGGATTTTGTGCGGTCACACTCATAGTGAAATCACCAGCTGATTTACTACCAGTGCCGCTATCATTGATAACATGTTTAATTACAATGAGAGTACCTTTATCTGGGTCATCATTAGTAATAGTGCAAGTCTTTATCTCTTGGGTAGCAATGGTACCAGAACAATCAGCTGACTTGGTTTTGGTGTAGCCTAAAGTATCAACTTCCTCAATTACATAATCACCTGGATCAACATCCACCATTACTCCTGGGGCATCTTGCCCAGCGTAGATATTTTGGAAATTGTTGGCCGCCTGCACTAAGATACTGAAATCATTTGCTACCTTAGTCCAGCCGTTATCATTAATTACCTTCTTAATTATTACTAGTTTGCCCTTAGGGGGAGGCGGAGGTGGAATATCATCATTGGTGATAGTGCAAGTTTTGGTCTCACCCGCAGCAATTACACCAGTACAGTCACCAGTCATAGTCATAGTATAGGCTGGGTCCTGGTCCTCAGTGACATTGAAATCACCTACTGGAACTTGGGTTTGTACACCCGGAGCTTCTGCTCCTGGAAAAGAAGTATTAAGGCTGCCAGTTCCTGCTTCAAGATGCATGGTGAAATCTGGTGAGTTCTTAGTACCACCATCATCATTTGATACGTGCTTAATAACAATTATATAAGCTGGATCAGGTGGTGGTGGTACTGGATCATCATTCGTCACGGTGCAGGTCATAGTTTCCCCAACAGCGATAGTGCCCTGGCAATTATCATAGCTTACGCTGTAACCTAAACTATTTTGCTCAACTACCAGATAACCCCCTGGCTCAACACTAAATTCGGTCCCAGTTTCATTACCAGGAATAGTTTGCTGGAAATTACCAGCCGCGGTTACATCAATGTTAAAGTCTGCCGCTACTTTTATGCCGCCGTTATCATTAATAACATGTTTTATTACAATCAACTTTGATTCCTCGGGTGGAATATCATCATTAGTCACAGTACAAGTTTTAGATTCGCCATGCGCGATCGTACCCGTACAATCAGCTGATAAGGTCATGGCATAACCTGGATCCTGAATTTCGGAAACGCT
Source organism: Parcubacteria group bacterium GW2011_GWD2_43_10 (assembly GCA_000995845.1). Classification (GTDB taxonomy): domain Bacteria; phylum Patescibacteriota; class Patescibacteriia; order Veblenbacterales; family UBA10138; genus UBA10138. The sequence goes on from LCEZ01000039.1 coordinate 4,679, forward strand.
GTAATCTCCTGGCTCTATTGTCACATTAGTGCCAGTCGGTGAACCAGGGAAACTAGCTGGATTAGGATTAATGCCTGTTACCTGCATGGTAAAATCAGCTGGTTGTTTAGTACCGCCATCATCATTGAAAACAATTTTCTTAACAATTAATTCTGCTTGGCAGGCAATATCAACAATTGTATGAACCGTGTTAGACAATACCCACTCCCAGCCTAATTCTTGAGCAGTCACCCGGGCAGTATTTGGAATATCAAACAAGCCACAACCAGTAATTTCATTAACGGTTGCTTGCCAGGAAATTTCACCCACTTCGCCTGGTGTCAACTCATGGGCATTCCAGCGAAGCATTGATTCAAAAAACACAGGATATGAACCATAACCCGCACTAATATTTGGTGTATGATTCTCACTCACATAAGTCAGGCGTGGATCAACCATATCCTGAACTTTAACACCGCCGCCAGTACAAACTCCGGTACCGGTATTTTCCACGCGTAGGCTATATGTAAGCAAATCTCCTGAATTAGCTATTTGTTTATCTACCTGCTTGGTTATTTCCAGTTCACAATAAATGGATTCATTATCGTCATTAGTCACGGTGCAAGTTTTTGATTCGCCATGTGCGATCGTACCAGCACAATCAGCTGACAAAGTTTTATCATAACCAGCTACTGATTGCTCATCTACACTGTAAACCCCGGGTTCAACAGTTACACTGGTGCCGGTTTCACTGCCAGGAAATGAGCCTTGAGATGGATTTACTGCTGTAACTAGCATAGTAAAATCATCAGCTTCGGCTTGTCCGCCATTATCATTTATAACGTGCTTTTTAACAATAATTTCTGCCTGACACGCAATATCAACTACCGTATGCACGGTATTGGACAAGACCCATTGCCAATTTAATTGCGTAGCGGTTATGCGGGCAGTGTTCGGCATATCATATAGTCCGCAACCAGTAATCGGCTTGACGCTGGCGGTCCAGGTTATTTGTCCTGTTTCACCAGGTGTAAGTTCATGTGCGTTCCAGCGAAGCATTGAACCATCAAACACTGGATCATTGCCATAGCCCGGATCAATATTGGAGCTATGGGTTTCATTGATATAATCTAGCATCGGAAAAACCTCGTCCTGAACTTTAACACCGCCGCCAGTACAATTAGCCGTACCTACGTTAGTAAAGTTTAGAGTGTAAGTTAAAATATCGTCTGGATTAGCTATTATTTTATCTACTGACTTAATAATTTCCAATTCACAAAAATTTGTCGGATTATCATTATTAATTATAGTACAATACTTAGTCTCGCCAGCATTGATTGTGCCGGTACAACTAGAAGTTCGTGATTTGATGTAGCCAGCAATTAAAATTTCATCTGCTTCATAATTACCAGGATCAACTATTACAGTTGTACCTGAAGAGTTACCAAGAAAAGTTGACAGCGACGGATTAACTGCTGATACGGTCATGGTAAAATCAGCTGGTTGTTTAGTACCACCGTTATCATTCACCACCTTTTTCTTTACAATCAAAATTCCTTTGTCAGTTAAACAGGTGCTGACTGTAACTGCTGTATTCACATTTTCAATCCTGCTGGCCATAGTTGTTAATTCAGCCTCAGTGACAGGTGGCACTTGCTGTAACATGGCATCAGCTTGACTGGCTAATTGATTTAAAGTAATAACATCACCCGGAACATAACCACTACCAGCACCAATGGCAATATTGAATTTCAAAGCTAATAACTGTCCACGGACTTTATTAGCTGGAGAATCAGCATAATTATTAAAAACATCATCACCTTCAACAGTAGTATTTATCACCATGCCTCCCAAAGTTTGCGGTAAAATCCACTCGCTTTGGTGAGTTTTCCAATACCCCATTGACCAAACATTTAATGTTTGACAGCCTGTGGCTGAAGCTGGAAAACTGAAAGTAAAGGCCAAGGACTGAACTACTAAAGCCAAAATAGCAAAAATGCTAAATGGCACCGAAATCGTCTTAAGGTGACGAAAACCTTTATTAGAATGATACATATAATTTATTTGCAATTGCCAGCTAGTGTATTCATACCACTAGTTAGCCTACTATATAAAATTGGCTAATAGCCTTAAAAAATATTAAGTTAACATATGACATTATCACAAATATATAATCTTGTCAAGGGCTATATATTAACAACTTTAAACAACCGCACCTTAGCACTTTTGACTTAAAAATAAAAGGACCCTGGCTCTTGAGCCAAGGTCCTGGGAATTAACCTTTAAATTATTGACAATATCACCGCCAAAGCCAGAACAAATACTGTATGGC
>LCEZ01000040.1 GCA_000995845.1 Parcubacteria group bacterium GW2011_GWD2_43_10
GCTCTGGTGAGAACTAACTTCCAGGCATCGTCCTACCATTAGAGAGAAGGACGTCCGCCTCGGGCGGATAATCATGGTTCGAATCCATGTCCCCCAGCTTTGGCGGCAATTTTTGCAAAAATTTGAAGTCTAAGCAATAGTTTGATAAGTTTATCATATGCTGCAATCTGAACTTTTTAGTAAAACTTCACGTACAGTTTCCTCAGATGAGGTTTCGGTTAATGCCCGTCTTTTAACCCAAGGCGGTTTTATTGATAAGCAGATGTCCGGGATCTATTCCTATTTGCCTTTAGGATATTTAGTAGTGAAAAAGATAGAGCAGATTATTAGGGAGGAAATGAATAAAATCGGCGGGCAAGAAATGGTCATGACCGCCATTCAACCCAAAGAGTTGTGGCAAAAAACCAACCGCTGGCAAACGCCAGAGGAAATCATGTTTAAAATAATTGAAGACAAAGGCGAGCCAACTGCCGGCTTAGCCTGGACACACGAGGAACCGGTTACGCAGATCGCCCAGAGGTTTATAAGTTCTTACCGCGATCTACCACGGGCGGTTTATCAATTTCAAACAAAATTCAGGAATGAACCACGGGCCAAAAGCGGGATTATTCGCCTGCGTGAATTTGTCATGAAAGATCTTTATAGTTTTCATGCTAGCCAGGCTGATTTAGATCAATATTATGAAAAAGTTAAGCAGGCTTATCTTAATATTTTCAATCGTTGTGGTTTAAGGGCATTGATAGTTGAAGCCTCCGGTGGCGCTTTTACTAAGCAATATAGCCATGAATTCCAGGTTTTATCAGAAGCGGGCGAAGACAGCATTATTTATTGCGAGCGCTGTAATTATGCCCAAAATCGTGAGGTGGCTAAGGGTCAGGTTGGTGAAAAATGCCCAGTTTGCGGGCAAGGAAAGCTGGCTGAGGGCAAGAGTGTTGAGGTTGGCAATATTTTTAAATTAGGTACCAAATTTTCAGAAAGTTTAGATTTAATGTTTACTGATGAAAAAGGCGAACAGCAGCCGGTAATAATGGCTTCATATGGTATTGGTCCGGGCCGAGTGATGGGCACGATAGTTGAAGTCAGCTATGATCAAGCTGGCATAATTTGGCCTGAGTCAGTAGCGCCATATAAATTTAATCTTATTAGGTTAGGTGATGATGTGGCTGTAAATAATTTGGCTGATGGAGTTTATAAAAAATTGACAGCCGCGGGTATGGAAGTTTTATATGACGATCGGGTAGAGTCAGCTGGAGTTAAATTAAAGGACGCTGACTTGATTGGCATACCCTGGCGATTAGTTATCAGTGATAAGTCAGGTAAAAAAATTGAACTTAAGGCCAGAAATTCTAAAGAAACAAAATTGTTAACCTTAGATGAAATTCTGAGCAAGTTTAGTGTTCGCTCCTAACGCTGGACAAACAGTTGATGGCTGGTTAAGATAAAATTATGTTTGCTAGTTTACGCGGTCGATTATCACGAGATATTGGCATAGATTTGGGTACGGCTAATACCCTTGTTTTTGTAAAAGACAAGGGTATTATTATAAATGAACCTTCGGTGGTTGCGGTTAATACTCGCAGTGATCAAATTGTGGCGGTTGGTTTAGACGCTCAAAAAATGCTGGGTAAAACACCGGCCCATATTGTGGTAACCAAGCCGCTAGTTGATGGCGTTATTTCTGATTTTGAAGTTACGGAAAAAATGTTGAAATATTTTATCGATCGGGTTCATCGCGAAAGTTTTGCTCTGGCCCCTCGTCCGCGAGTTGTTATTGGTATTCCTTTAGATGTTACTGAAGTTGAACGTAAAGCCGTGGAAGATGCGGCCCTATCAGCTGGTGCCCGGGAAGTACTACTAGTGGAAGAGCCAATGGCGGCAGCTTTAGGTGCACGTTTGCCAGTACGTGAGGCTTCTGGGAATTTGTTGGTGGATATTGGCGGGGGAACCACGGAAGTGGCTGTAATTAGTTTAGGTGGAGTAGTTATGTCCAAATCTATGAGGGTAGCGGGAGATGAATTAACTGAAGCAATCATTCATTATGCCCGTGAACACACCAATTTACTGATTGGTGAAAGAACGGCCGAGGAAGTGAAAATGAAAATTGGCTCAGCTATGCCATTACCCAAGCCCTTAGAGATGAAAATGCGTGGTCGTGACCTAATGACTGGGTTGCCTCGGGAGGTTACAGTAACTGATGCTGAAATTCGTGAGGCTCTTGGTAAAATATTAAAGATGATGATAGAGAATATTCGCAACACGATTGAGAATACGCCCCCAGAACTGGTGGCGGATATTTATGAGCGTGGTTTGATTATGACTGGCGGTGGTGCTTTACTCAAAAACCTTGATAAACTTTTTTCCCATGAGTTGGCAATTGCTGTCCAGGTGATAGACGATCCTTTAACCGCGGTGGTTCGGGGTACGGGTGTAGTTTTAGAGAATGTTGATGGAACCAGAGATTTACTCTTACCATCATCTCAAGCAAAATAACATAATTGTATATTATGGGACGCAATGTCAGACGAGTATTAATCATGCTCCTGGGCTTGGTGGTTTTTTTTCTCCTGAGTTTTACTCCATTAGGCCATAGCGTTCAAGGAATAATTCAGCCAGTGTTTAAACCAATAGCCCAAACTACTAGAGCTATTGGTAGTTGGCTTGATCAATTTTGGCGCATTTCATCCTTAACTCGTGCCAATGAATCGTTACAACATCAAGTAGCCGAACTGTCGGCCCGTCAGTCCACAGCCGAAGCGCTTTATCAGGAAAATGATGAGTTGCGCCAAATGTTATTATTACCAACAATGACTGGGTATGATCGTTTGGCGGTTGAAATTATTGGACAACAAATAGATGAAACTGGCACTTCATATTTAGTTAACCGCGGTAGTAACGATGGTTTGACGACTGGGTTAGCGGCAGTGGCTGGTACGCCCGGAGTTGGCCAGGATACATCCGGTTTGATTTTAGTTGGTACGATTAATAATGTGGGCAGTACTGTTTCTAACCTTCATTTAATAACTTCTGGCTCCAGCAAAGTATTGGCTAAATTAGCCCAAGGCTTAGCTGGCCAAAGTTTGGCCGTCGGGGAGTATAATTTGGCCGTGCGTTTGAAATTTTTGGAAATTGATGAGCAGGTTACTATCGGGGAGGCAGTTGTTACTAGTAATTTAAACAGGCTGATTCCAGCCGGCCTGCTTCTCGGCACTGTGACAGCGGTAGATAAACAAGAAGGGGCGTTGTTTCAATCAGCGGTGGTGGCCCCGCCAGTGCCATTAGAGCAATTTAGATTCTTATACATTTTAAGGCCAGTTAGTCCTTGATAACATGAGGCTAATATATTATTTTATCGGCGGTCTTATAGTTTTTATAATCAGGCAAATCCTAGTGCCGTTATTGGGGCCATTAGCTGATTTAGTTTTAGTTGTGCCGGCTACTTTTTTTTGGTTGTGGCTGGAAGATAATTCTGGTTGGTGGTTATTGATAGTGGCAGCTTGTTTAGTTGATACTATGTTGGCTCGGGTACTGCCTTTTTATACTTTAGCTAGCCTGACAAGCATAATTATTTATTATGGCTTTATTCTGCCATATTTATCTCATAGCTCTACTTTAACTAGTTTTTTTACTTTTATTCTGGCAATCTTGCTTTGGCGTTTGTTTTATATAACCTGGTTAGCTATTGGTTGGTTGGTTGGTGGCCAGGCTTTACTATTTGAGCAATCATTATTTTGGTCAGGGTTAGCCTGGTTAGGATTAGGTTTAGTTTTACTATTAATAGTTTTAGGATTAAAGCAACTATTTTGGTTTATTCAGAAAAAAGTAGCTGTTTAAAGTTATGCCTAGGCAGACTGATCCGTTTATTATAAAAGAATGGGGCGGCAATATTTCTGATCGTAATGTGCAAGGTTGGTCCTGGCGTCTATTTGAAGGCACGTCTTTAGGTGAGCCCGGGGTGGGCAGTTTACGGCAGGTAATTAGCCAGCGAGCGCCTCTTATTCTTATTTTAGTTTTGGGTTTAGCTTTGGTTTTATTAGCTAGTAGAGTAATTTGGTTGCAAGGTTGGCAAGGAAATTATTGGCGAGGAGTGGCTGAGGGTAACCGCATTAGAATAGAAACAGTAAATGCCAGCCGTGGCCTAATAGTTGACCGTCAGGGTAAAATTTTAGCCCACAATGTGGCTAGTTTTCGTTTGGTGGCCGTGCCGGCGGAATTACCACAAGATGAAATCAAAAGAGAAGAATTTTTAACTTCAGTTTTAGCTGATGTACCTACTGAGTTATTATTGCAAGACAATATTACACAATTATCACAGCCATCATATTTACCTTTAATTATCGCTTCGTCATTGCCGCACGAGCTGGCTTTAAAGCTCATGACTTTGGTGGGCGAGGGCACAGGTTTGCGGGTAGAGCCAGCGGCTGAACGTAGATATGATGGGGGTGAGGCTATTGCCCATGTTATTGGTTATGTTGGCCCAGTATCGCCTGAGGAATACAAAGCCGAGGCAGGGGTATATAAATTGACTGACACTAAAGGTAAGGTTGGTTTAGAAGCGTCTTATGAAACTGTTTTACGTGGACAGCCAGGTGTTAGGCAGGTGGAAGTTGATGCTAGTGGTTTAGAAAGAAAAATATTTGCGACTAAACCAGCCGTGGCTGGGGCCAAGCTAAAATTAACTATTGATAGCAGTTTGCAGCAAGTTGCTTATGAATCCTTAAAACGGGCAGTGGTTGCTAATGCAGGCAAGGGTGGCAGTGTAGTAGTATTGAACCCAAACGACGGTTCGGTTTTAGCTTTAGTTTCTTACCCGAGTTTTGATCTTAATGTTTTTACAATTGAGCGCAGTAGCGAAATTATTAATCAGTTATTAACTGATGATAGTCATCCTTTATTTAATCGCAGCTTGGGCGGCGAATATCCTTCTGGTTCAACTATAAAGCCGGTGGTAGCCGCCGCGGCTTTGCAAGAGCGGGTAATTACACCCAGTACAACCTTTATGAGCACAGGAGGGGTTTATGCTGGCCAGCAATTTTTTGCTGATTGGAAAGCTGGCGGACACGGACTTACCAATGTTTATAAAGCCATTGCCGAATCAGTCAACACATTTTTTTATTTAATTGGCGGCGGTAGTGATAAAATTACAGGTTTGGGGATTACGCGTTTATCAAATTATTTTAAAAAGTTTGGTTTAGGAAAAATAACCGGTATTAATTTATTAGGAGAGCAGTCGGGCTTTGTACCAACGCCACTGTGGAAGCAAGAGGTTATGCAAGATCGTTGGTATAGAGGAGATACTTATAATGTTTCTATTGGCCAAGGTAATTTATTGGTTACGCCTCTACAAATGGCCGTGGCTTATTCAGCCTTAGTCACTGACGGCCAATTAGTTAGGCCTTATCTGGTTGATGATATAATTCTGCCTGACGACCAAGTTAAACAAGAGTCAAAATTATTATATGGAAACGTTGGTTTAAGTGCGCAAACTTTAGCCGTAGTTAAACAAGGTATGCGCCAAACTGTTACATTAGGCAGCGCCCGTTCATTATCATCCTTGCCTATATCTGTTGCGGGTAAAACCGGTACGGCTCAAACTGGGCTCAATACTAAACCGCATGCTTGGTTTGCGGGTTATGCGCCAGCCGATAAGCCAGAAATAGTGTTAGTTACTATGATAGAATATGGTGGTGAGGGCTCACAGGCAGCTGTACCAATAGCTAGGGAAATATTCAGCTGGTTTGCTCAGGATAGTGAGAGATTAGGGCTTGACAAAAAATAAGGCGGCGGAGTATCTTTATAACTAAACATAACTAGAAAAGGTTACGTTTGATAGTATCAAACGATGCGTATCTGGCTCACACTTGAGCCAGCTTCATTATTAATTAGTAATTATGTCACTTGATGGACAACAATATTTAACGCGCGAAGGCTTAGCCAAATTGAAAGTTGAGCTTAAGCAATTAAAAACAGTAAAACGTAAGGAAATCGCTTTGCGTATTCAAGAGGCCAAAGAACTTGGCGATCTTTCGGAAAACGCTGAGTATGCCGAAGCCAAATCCGAGCAAGGGTTTATTGAGGGGCGTATTATTGAAATTGAAAATACACTTAAGAACGCCGTCGTTATCAGCGAAGAAAAAAGCAGCGGCCTAGTTAAGGTCGGCTCAAGTCTTAAGGTAAAAACCAATGATAATGAGATGACTTTAACCATAGTAGGTTCTAATGAAGCTAACCCAGGTAATGGTTTAATTTCCAACGAGTCGCCTTTAGGCCAGGCTTTGTTAGGCCACAAGGTCGGCGATCAAGTGGAGGTTAAGGTGCCGGCTGGAGTAGTTAAATATAAGATCTTGTCTATTAGTTAAATAATAAATAAAAAGTGTTTTCCTCTGCTTGCTAGGAAGGCATTTTTTTATTACCATTAGTTTATCTCATATGTCTGTCAGGGAAGAACACGAACTCGCCAGTCGGCGCCAAAAATTAGAGCTTTGGCGGCAGCTTGGATTTAGTTTGTATCCAGCTAACTTCAAGCGATCACATTCGGCTTCACAAGTAGCCACTTTAGCCGAAAAGAGTGTGTCGGTATTAGAAGGCTCTGAAATTCCACCAGGGGACGAAGTGTCAGTAGCAGGTCGGATTATGACTGTACGTCCGCACGGGCGGCTATGGTTTGCCACTTTAGAAGATCAGACTGGTAAAATTCAGCTGGGCGCGATAGAAGAAACGGCTGACAAAAAAATGTGGCAGTTACTGCAGGCCATTGACCGCGGCGATATTGTGGGGGCAGAAGGGGTGGTGGTTAAAACCAAGCGCGGTGAGCCCACAGTGTTTTTAACAAAACTTGTGCCCCTAGCTAAAGCTTTACAGCCCCATGGTTTAAAAGATATTGAGACTAGGCTCAGGCACCGTTATGTTGATTTGCTGATGGATGAAGAAGTTAGGCAGATGTTTGTGAAAAAATCCAATTTTTGGCGAACGGTACGTGGGCATCTTTCCAGTGCTGGTTTTTTGGAGGTTGATACTCCAGCTTTGGAAACAGTAGCTGGCGGGGCTGATGCTAATCCGTTTGTTACCCATCACCAGGCTTTGGGCAAGGATTTTTATTTGCGAATTTCTCTGGAACTGCCATTAAAGCGATTACTAGTTGGGGGTTTTGAAAAAGTTTTTGAGATTGGTAAGGTTTTTAGGAACGAAGGTATTGATACCGAACATTTGCAAGATTATGAAATGTGTGAGTTTTACTGGACTTATGCTGATTATGAAGATTTAATGACTTTCACCCAAGAGTTATACCAAGAAATTGTGCGAGGTGTTACTGG
>LCEZ01000041.1 GCA_000995845.1 Parcubacteria group bacterium GW2011_GWD2_43_10
TATATCCATTTACTGTAACAGCAGATGATAAGAATTTAGTAAAGGAAAAGTTTGAAAATGTTAATAGTACAAAATCTTATCTTCAAAATAAATTATCTACAGTTCAAATTAACAATGCCAAAATGTCCACATCAACATCCTTAAAATTAAGGCCTTTCATAATATTCATATCCCTACTATCTGCCTTTTTTGTGGCATATAATAACATAATTTTGTTACCTGTCAGGTGCTTAAAATAATAGTCCGCAAAATAAAGGGCTATGCCGATATTTTCCTCTTGCTGAATAGTGCATCCTTCCGACATATGCAAACGCTTTTCTGGTAACGAAGAGGTATTACCTACCCAAACCAATAGATCAACATTATTTTTCTTTAGTAAAATATTGGCTACTGTCAAAGCTTCGCTCGCAGAAACTCCTCTGGCATCAATCAATAGAACTATGGTTGATTCCACTGCCGGCTCTTTGACTACAAGGAAATAAACTGCAAGGAATATAAAAGCAAACGCACCAATAATAACTCCTAATTTTTTCATTTAAGTCACCTCATTTTTGTTTTTGAATATTAATTATTTAAAAGAACTAGCCGCATCTTAATTAAAAATTTCAAAAATGTCAAGGGATAATAAAACTATCCGCCGCGGCGGATAGTTTTATTTAAATTTATATTTTGAGGTCGTCCACGATTGAAGTATCAGGACCGCCTCCGGTCATGGCCTCATGCTCTTCGCGAGAGCGTCTTGGCCGCTGAGACCCTTCGGGTTCGTAAATCTTCAAATTCACGCGGGCGTTGTTCTTAGCACCCACTACTCTTAAAAGAGTGCGGAGGCTACGAGCAGTTTGGCCTTGGCGGCCAATCACTTGCCCCATATCCTCAGGGTTTACATGTAGCGTAATAAGAACCCCCATCTCGTCAACCGTACGTTCGGTCTTGACGTCAGTGGAGTGATCGACCAGCGATTTCACGACGTAGTCAATGAACTCCTGATCCTTGTGTGACTCTTCTGCCATATCATTCGGTAAATTATGAAATTAATTAATGTGCTTAAGCCCTTAAAGGAGCTAAAATTTAACTAGGAAGCTGCTTGATTGGCGAATTCGACCTTTCAGAGCCACACAATACGGCTTGCCTGGTTATCTTATAATCTGCTTCAAAGAGCTACGAAAGAGATTATAAAACCGAGGGCGACTGTAGTCAACTCTCGGGCTAAATTGCTAATAAATATTGATTAACTAGCTGGTGATTCAGCTGGTGTCGTTTCCTCTGCTTTAACCTCAGCTGGTTTAGCTTCTGCCTTAGTTGCCTCTTTAATTTCCTCGGCTGAACGTTTTTTAGGTTTCCAAACTCTAAATTTTTCGCCCCCGATAACACCATTATCCACTAGCATATTGTGGACCGTAGGTGAAGCTTTGGCTCCCTGGCCTAACCAATATTTAATTCTATCGGTCTTAAGGGTAGCTTGAGATGGATTAGTATGAGGATTAATACTGCCTAAAACCTCCAAGTAATCCCCGTGGGTATCCTTGGTTTTTTCCGAAATGATCAAGCGAAAATATGCTTTCTTGGTCTTGCCCACGCGGGCTAAACGAATCATTAACATAACAAAAGTATAGAGTAAGAGATTTGAGCCTGCCTACCGCCAGGCAGGTAAGAGTTTAAAACGCAGGCTAATGATATCGGATGTTACTAAACATGTCAAGACTTAATCCAACTCTTACTCTTTACCCTTACTCTTACTGTTTTTGATCGCCAGCTCGTCAGCTTCAGCAAATTTAACTGACAAAAGCTTAGAGACGCCGTCTTCACCAATAGTTACACCATAAAGAATGCTGGCTCGGCGCATAGTAGCGCGATTATGGGTAACGGTAATAAATTGGGTTTTATCCATTAATGAATCCAAAATAGCAGCGTAGCGCTCGCTATTAGCCTCGTCCAAAGCCGCGTCCACCTCATCCAGCACCACAAAAGGGGAAGGATTGTTGGAAATGATAGAACAAATTAAGGCAATGGAAGTTAAGGCTCTTTCGCCGCCGGAAAGCGCATTGATGGTTGATAGTTTTTTGCCAGGTGGGGTGGCACTAATTTCCACACCGGAAAAAAATGAGGCTTTAATCTTCTCTGTGGCCAAAAACTTTTCTTTGGCGCTGGGAGCGGACTTGTCCGCTAGGGTCGCTTCTTCGTCTTCTGGTAAAAGCTCAACTTCTTCTTTATGAGTATCAGCTCGCTGTAATACCAATTGAGCCTTACCGCCATCAAACAATACTTTGAAGTACTGAGTGAACTTTTCGTTAATCTCCTTAAAGCTAACTAAGAATTTCTTCTCAATCGTGGCATCTAGATCACGTATAATGCTTTCCAGGCTGGCAGTAGCGGTTTGCAAATCATCCATTTGCTCCGCCAGAAAATCATAGCGGGTTTTGGTTTGCTGATACTCACTTACCACCTCAGGTTCAATCCCGCCGGTTAACTCCAGTTGGTGCTTAAGCCTTTGCAATTCCAAAGCGGTTTCCCCTTCAACTAAACTTTTTACCTCACCAGCTTCTTTAATTACCCGCACTAGTTCAGGGGAAACCTCTTGGGCCATTTCCCTATCCAAGTCCTCCAGCTTTGTTTCTAGTCTGGTAAGTTCCAGGGCTGCTTCATGGGTATCTTGTTCCAATCGCCTCTCTTCTTCCCGGGCAGTATTTAATTCCCTTTGCCACTTAAACACCTGAGCTTGGCGCCCTTGGGATTCAGATTGATAAGCGGCAATTGAATTGGTAACTTCTTTTAATTCGGCTTCAGCGCGGACTAGATCTTCAGTCACATTGGTCTTAGTTTTATCAGTTACCTCTGCTTTATCACCTAATTCATTTTTCACTCTTTCCAAAGAACGCGTTAATTGCTCCTGCCGCTCCTTTAATGACAGCTGCTCGCGTTCCAAGGATTTATGGTTAGCTTTAATTTCCGCCACTTGCCCCACTGATACCTCACGTTCTTTCATTAACCTATCCAAATCAGTTAAAGACATTTGTCCAGATTGCTTCAGGCGTTTTAATAAAATTTTAAGCTTTTCTTCTAATTGAGTGAATTTCCCAACTAATTCCTTTATTTGCGATAGACTAGTGGCACTTACCAATGATTGCTTTAGCTCGGCTTGTTCAGCCACTACTGATTCCAACTCTTGCTCCAGCCAAGGGTAGCCGCCAAGCTGGAAACGGGAAAAGCTGGTGGCTATTTTCGCCTGATTGGCTGCCGCCTCAGTTAAAGCTTCTTGCTGGCTAATTATCTCACGCCCAACGGCAGTTAACTTATCCGCGACATTTTTTAACTCCTCGGAAATTTCACTTTGCTGCTGCCGGAGTATGGCGATCTCACCCTGACCTTTGGCTATATGCCCAACTTGAGCCTTAGCCTGCTCTAGAGCCTGCTGACGCACCAACTCTGCTATTCTATTGCGTAAATTTGATTGGCGAGTTTCCAGCTGCTGCCAACTGTCTGGGGTCGCACCTTTTTGTTCAAGTTCAACCAGCTTATTTTGCAATTCTTGGGCTGACTGGTTTTGTTTAGCTAAAGATTTATTAAGCCCGCTAACACGCTCAGCCACTTGTAAACGCCTGCTTTCTAACTCATGCCAGCGGAAACGATAGTAAAGTTTTTGCAATTCGCTAACTTCCCGTTCCAATTCTTCACGGCGTTCCAAACGTTTAACCTGCCGAGTTAGGCTCCGCAAGCGCGGCTCTATTTCCGCCATCACTACGCTGGCTTGATCTAAATTTTCAAAAGTTGCCAGAAGCTTGGCAATTGATTGCTCACGTTTTATTTGATACTGCTTGACGCCCGTAGCTTCTTCAAAAAATTCCTTGCGTTCAGCTGGTGATGATACCAAAATAGAATCCACCATCCCTTGACCAATAACACTGTAAGTTTTTTGCCCAAAATTAGCCTGAGCTAATAATAGCTGAATATCTTGCAACCGCACGCCCGCGCCATTTAATAAATATTCGCTTTGGCCGTCGCGAAAAACCCGCCGCGTGACCACGATCTCGGAAAAATCAATTGGTGCCTGTCCGTCTTCATTATTCAAATGCAATGAAACCTCGGCCATGCCCAAACGAGATTTTAAATCCGAGCCGGCAAAAATCACATCCTCCGCCCGCTTGCCCCGCAACAGCTTAATTGATTGCTCCCCTAACACCCAACGAATAGAATCAGCGATATTGCTTTTACCTGAACCATTGGGGCCAACAATCGCTGTCAGCTCACGGTTGAATTCCAATGTAGTCTTATGGGCAAACGACTTAAACCCTTGAATTTCTAGTTTTTGTAAATACATTAATTAAAAAGACAAATATTTTACTGCCAATCAGATTTTTGATTTAGTCCAGCCTCCGCCGCGGCCACTTGCGCTTCTTGCTTGGATGAGCCAGTGCCTTCAGCTACTAATTCCTCACCTAAATAAAGACCAACCCGAAATTGCTTGGCATGGTCTGGGCCTTGTTCATCCAGCACTAAATAATGGGGCGTGACGCCCACTTTATCCTGAGCCAATTCCTGAAAACGGCTCTTGGGATCTAGGTAGGTTTTATTAGCTAAAACCTCAGGCAATTTAACCAAGACCTCACGTTTAATAAACTCGGCTGCTACTGGCGTACCTTGATCCAAATAAATTGCCCCGATTACCGCCTCAATGGCATTGGCTAAAATAAATTGCCGCGCTTTTGTACCAGCGTCTTTGGCTTCACCGCGCGACAAGTACAAATAATCTTCCAAGCCTAAGTCAGCGGCAATTCCGGAAAGCATAATGGCGTTGACGAGTGCCGCCCGCCAGTTCGTCAGCTCGCCTTCAGGATTCGGGAAATTATTATACAAATGTTCTGTCACTACCAATTCCAGCACGGCATCACCTAAAAATTCCAGTCGTTCGTTGTGTGGCAGGTTAAAACCGGGATTTTCATTTAAATAAGAGCGGTGGACTAGGGCTTGCCTCAGTAAATCCTGGTTACTAAAGGTAACTCCCAGACGCCTCTCTAACAGAGAAAAATCTTTCATAATAAAATTTAATAAATAAAATTTGCTTTTGTCTTACTCAGTTTTTGGTATTTCAGTTTGTGTTTCTAATTTTTCTTCTGTCTCGGTACCGGCTGTTTGGGCGTACACCTGCTTAAAATCCTCTATCGGCACTTCCCCCGCCGCTTCCATCTCTTTATACAAACTACCTAAAACCCCGTTTACAAATTTACTGGAGGCGTCCGAACCAAAGGCTTTAGCGAGCTCTATAGCCTCATTGATCGCTACTTTGGGCGGAATTTCTTTACCAAACTTAAGCTCATAAACGCCTATGCGCAGAACATTCCTATCTATCCCAGTAATTTGATCTATCGGCCACTCTGGTGCCAGGCGATGGATTATGGCATCAATCTCAGGCAAATGCTTAACCAAGCCGTGAATCAAACGTTCAGCAAAACCATCATCAGCTAACCCGGGCGCTAGCTCGGGCATATTTTTTTCCAGCAATTTAATCAGTTCTCCTTGCTTGCCCACAAAATCCCACTGAAACAGTGTTTGCATAGCGACGGTACGAGCAAGATGACGGCTGGACATAACAAAAGCAAAAATCAAATATTAAAAATCAAAATGTTATTATCTTTACATTTCACTCTGTCATTTTGCCTTTTTATTTTTACATTTTTCATTACTACAAGGGTTTCTACTCTTCTTTCTTACTCTTACTCTTTTCCTCTTTTTCCTGCTCAGCTTTAGCCGCGGCTCGGGCCTTAGCTCGGCCAGAGATCTTAGTCTTGAGCTTAAGCACTTGCCGACCACGGTAATAACCACAATTGGCACAGACTTGATGCGGTCGAACCGGCATTTTGCAGTGTGAACATACGGTCAAGCTGGCTGGCTTGAGCGCAAAATGAGAAGCGCGGCGACGCTTGTCGCCTGAGGTACGTCTATGACCAGGTAATCCCATATAGATATATTCTAAGTCCTAATTATAAAATCCCAAAACTTGGGACAAATGCTTAAGTGATTATAGCGATTTTGGCTTGATTGTCAAACCTTAACAATTAGCTTGACTAATGATTGGCTGAGGACTAAGATAGCCCCAAATAATACAAACAACCACAAAGGAACAATAATGCAAACTACATCTCCTAAAGTAGTCTTTAACAACTTTGATGACGGTACCTTTATAGCCTTTCTAAAAAAACACCTATCAAGGAGAACCAAAGTAGGTAAAGTAGAAATACTGAACGGCTATACCGATAACGTAGTTGCGGTATTCTATGCCATACTACCGCGCAGAAAAAATTTTCTGAATTACGACACAGGTCGTACCGCCTGCATAATAGTAACTAAAGACGGATACCATTACGAACTAAGTGGCACTTTTGACAGCTTTTGGCCAATTACTATTCCTAAATCACTCTTCCAGACCAATCAGTTAAAAAAATATCTCATGGAGATTAGCCACTTTCTCTCTTATGGCAATATCATAACCCCTAGTTTACATGAAAAAATGGCTAACCTAGGCCCCGACCAAAGATGGCATCGCGTAGTTAGGGCAAACGCTAAATGCAAAGATTTAGAATCAATCTTTGGCGTCAAAACCGGCGGAGCAAGCGAAGGCTAAAATGAAATTATACAAGCCCTGAAAATCAGGGCTTTTGTTTTCTAAACAAAAGTCACACTAGCTACTTGGTCGCCTGATTCTTTAAAGCGCCTTACCATTTCATCTCATACAATTATCACTACAAAACCATGCCTATACTAACGGGCTTTTATGTCCAGCTAGACAGTTTTACCCGCATCAGCAGCACTATTACGATAATTATGTCTAATCTACCTATCTCAAAGCTCCTCTTGGGTCTCCTTGCCTCCACTGGTCAAGCGTCGATTGATTTTTATACTCTCCTTTATGACATGAGATATCATCGCCGGGCTTACATAGCTGGTGGACATGCTTTAGTAAAAGAATATCAACGGCTGGAAAAAGAACATGCAGTTAAGGAAGCTCTCCGGCAACTTAAACGAAGGCACTACATTAAGACGCAAAAAGTCGGCAAGCGCCTTATGGTCACCTTAACGCAAAAAGGGTCGATGGCTACTTTAGCCGTAAATCTACAACGGGCTGCCATGCGATCAGACAAGCTGTATACGGTAGTAGTGTTTGATGTACCTCAGAGCCAAAATACGGTCCGCCGGCAGCTACGCCTCCTGCTGCGGCAGGGTGGATTTATAAAACTTCAACAGAGCGTCTGGATGAGTAAAACAGATACATACGAATTGATAGCACAATTCATCAAACAGGTTAAATTAGAACCCTGGGTCAATGTTTTTCGAGCCCGAGATTTTCTTCATTCGATAAAACAGTAGGGTATTAAGGTAAACCACTATGAAAGAATGAGGGTATTTTTGTCCACCTGGACAAAAATACCCTCATCTATTACCTTGCCATGCTACACGTTTGCTCAGGGCTGTTACCCAAACGTCGCTAAACGAAAGTTACGGAAGCGACCTGGTCGCCAGATTCCTTAAAGCGCATGATGCGGACACCTTGGGTATCACGACCAAGAACAGAGACAGATTTGAGAAGCAAACGGATGACTTGACCCTTATCTGACATTACAATCAAATCTTCTTTTTCGCGCTTGGCGTTAACCACAAAAGCTGACACCACTTGCCCGGTTTTGGGCGTAACATGAGCGGTGCGCACACCACTGCCTCCCCTATTCTGCACTTTGTATTCCTTTAACTTCGTGCGCTTACCATAACCTTGGGCCATTATGACCAGCAACTGCTCATCCGGCGAGGGTTTGCCTTCAGTAATCAAATCCATACCTGTTACCTCATCAGCGCTCTTTAATTTCATGCCACGCACACCGGCAGCTGCCCGGCCCATTGGCCTGACAGTTTTTTCTTTAAACCGAATACTTTGGCCGCGGGAGGTAACCAGCATAATCTCATCCTCGCCAGTTGCTGGTTTAACCCAATGCAGCTGGTCACCCGGCTTAAGTTTTATGGCGATGAGACCTGAGCGACGCACATTGGCAAAAGCATCTATTGGTACCTTCTTAATAACACCGTGCTTGGTAACCATAATGAGGAACTTATAGCCTTCCCAATCGGAAAGAGTTAGTACTTCTGAAACTTTTTCCTCAGGCGCCAGTTGCAAAAAATTCACCACCGCCTGGCCTTTAGCTGTACGCGAAGCTGGCGGAATATCATAGGCTTTGAGCTCAAACACCCGGCCACGAGTAGTAAAAAATAATAAATCCGCGTGGGTGGTAGTAGAGAATAAGTGCTCCACCGCATCCGCTTCTTTGGCAGTTAAGCCAATCACGCCCTTGCCGCCGCGGCCCTGAGCTTTAAAAGTATCGGGCGACAAGCGCTTGATATAACCATCATGTGTAATAATGACCACGGCCGCTTCGTTGGGGATTAAATCTTCTTGAGTGAACTTATCAACTTCACCGGCATAAACTTTAGTGCGGCGTTCGTCCGCATATTTAGCCTTGAGATCAGCTAATTCGTCTTTGATTACTCCCAAAATCTTCTTGGGGTGCGCTAGTAATTCTTCCAGTTCTTTAATCAATTTTTTCTTTTCTTTAAGTTCCTCTTCTACTTTGAGCCTTTCCAAGTTGGCTAATTGCGACAATCGCATTTCCAAAATGGCATCGGCTTGCCGGTCGCTAAATTTGAACTTAGCAATCAAATTAACTTTGGCATCTTCCTTATCTTTGGATTTTTTAATAGTAGCAATCACCCGATCAATATCTTCCAAGGCCATGACCAAACCTTCCAAAATATGAGCTCTATCTTTCGCTTTATTTAAATCAAACTCCGCGCGCCGACGCACCACTTCCTGGCGGTGCTTTAAATAATATTCCAAAACATTTTTGAGCGTCAGCACCCGCGGCTGTAGGCCATCTACCAAGGCTAAACAATTTACATGAAAGCTGGTTTGGAAATTCGTTTGCTTATAAAGCTGGTTTAAAATTTTCCGCGGATAGGCATCTTTTTTTAATTCCACTACCACCCTAATACCATCTTTATCTGATTCATCCCGCAAATCCCTAATGCCTTCAATTTTCTTATCTTTTACCAGTTCAGCAATATGCATGATAAGCTCAGCCTTATTCACTTGGTAAGGCAACTCGGTAGCGACAATCTGAAAGCCGCTTTTGCCCTCTACAATCTCAGCGATTGCCCGCATGACAATGGAGCCTTTGCCAGTAGCATAAGCTTGCTTGATGTCAGCTTTATTGAAAATCGCTCCACCAGTCGGAAAATCAGGCCCTTGGACAAATTTCATTAAATCACCCACATCGGCTTCGGGGTTTTCTATCAGATGCACAGTAGCATCAATCACTTCCCCTAAATTATGCGGCGGAATAGAAGTGGCCATACCAACCGCAATCCCCATGGTGCCGTTCAAGAGTAGATTTGGCAGTTTGGCTGGTAGCACTGTCGGTTCTTGATGAGAACCATCATAGTTCGGGATAAAATTAACAGTATTTCTATCAATATCAGCTAGCAGCTCCTCCGCGACCGGCGCTAATTTAGCTTCCGTGTAGCGCATCGCCGCAGCACTATCACCATCAACTGAACCAAAGTTCCCTTGTCCTGTAACCAAAACTTGCCGCATAGAAAAAGGCTGAGCCAGCCTAACCATGGAATCATAAACCGCCACATCACCATGAGGGTGATATTTACCTAAAACTTCACCAACCACGGTCGCAGACTTGCGGAGTTTAGCTTGCGGCTTTAAACCAATATCCCACATGGCATAAAGAATGCGACGATGCACTGGTTTTAGACCGTCACGCACATCAGGCAAAGCGCGCGCCACAATCACGCTCATGGCGTAATCCAAATACGACTCCTGCATTTCATCTACTATGGGGCGAGGTATAAGCCGCGCGAGCTGAGTTGGCGCTGGTTCTATATTCTTGGCAGATGATTTAGTTGGTGACATGAATTAATTATTTATAAGCCGATTGTTTGATTCAAAACCTTCTTGAAATTTTTGGCCAATATAATCAAACAAACCAGGTTCAGAATTATTAGACTTGTTTAAATTGTACCAGATGGAAAAGGCGGTGAAAGCAATTGTTAACAATAAACACAAAATTAAAATACTTAAGCGACTATATTTATTAGGTAATGATTTGTGGTAATAAGGCGAGGCCGATGACCGACGCATATGAACTTAAGGCTTTAGTACCACTAATTTGGTTTCATCCTGGGGCAAATCTTTTTTTACGAATTTAAATTTCTGTTCCACTTGAGGGGTTAAACCTAATTCCTTGATAAATTTATCGGCACTGTCAATATCAACCTTTAAGCCAGGCAGTTTGTAATGCATTGGGATTACTATTCTCGGTTCAATCTGATTTACCAGCTCAATTGCCTGTTTGGCATTAACTGTGTAATTACCGCCGACCGGTATCATTAAAACATCCACCCCTTCCAAATATTCCAGCTGGCTATCAGTTAAAGCGTCTTGGCCAATATCCCCTAGGTGCGCCAAAGAAATGCCTTCACTCTCTAATAAATACATAGTATTAGAGCCACGCTCTGATCCTTGGGTGTTATCGTGCCAGCCAGTTATGCCATAGATAAAAGTTTGCTTGGCCTCATACTCACCGGGACCGTTGATTAAAAAGTAGTCACCACTTATAGCGGCTAAATGATTATGATCAAAATGATCATGGGTAATGGCGACTACGTCGGCCGTTAATTTGGGCAAACTCAAGCCCACCTTAGACGAATCAAAAGGGTCAAAAATAACCGCGACCTCTCCATTGGGGCCCGGTTTGGTTTGCACCTTAAAACAAGACTGACCAAACCACTGAATAAGCATACCCAGTACATTAACTTCGCTTAACCACCTCAAGCGCTGAGGTAGTAAGGAAGCGATGGTAATTAAGTTTTCCCAAAGACATCATGGCCATAAAATGGTGGTTAAAAAGCGCTAGTGAAGTTGTTGTACTGGGCATAATTTATACCCTAATTTTAGCACTAAAATAGCCTTCCTGGCAAGGGGAAAAGAGCTTAAAAACAGGGGTGATAATTAGCCAAAGCCTTGCCAAAAACCGTCCTTTGCGCTAAAGTACTATTTGCTTTAATAACAGCCTTTTAATTTGTCTTCTGGGACCCGGCCGCGGTAACTGCGGGGTAACCCCCCAGAAGCCTGCTTAAGCAAAAGCTTAAGTCGGGTAGGTCAATTTTTTATTTTCTAATATGCCTAAACGTAAAAAACTAGAACCAAAAACCAACGTTGCTATGGAACAGCTGCTCGCTTCTGGCAATGCTCCGGCTGTGCCGAAAGTTGGCGATATTATTGAAGGCGTAGTCACGAACATGGGCAAGCGTGAAGTGCGGCTGGATATTCCTGGTTTCACTACCGGTATTGTGCGCGGACGAGAACTGATTGATGAATCAGGTGAATATTCTAATTTAAAAGTCGGAGATAATGTTGCTGCCACTGTATTGGAGCTGGAAAATGAACGCGGCGAATTGGAACTTTCTTTCCGCAATGCCGGCCATCAAAAAGCCTGGGGTAATTTGGAAGATCTTAAACGCAAAGCGGAAATTGTCATAGTAAAAGTAATGGATGCCAACAAAGGCGGCTTAATGGTAAAGCTTGGTCAGGTAGATGGCTTTTTGCCAGTATCACAACTGGCGGTAGAACACTATCCGCGAGTTGAGGGTGGTGATAAAAATCGCATCCTGGAATTATTAAAACAACTAATCGGTAAAGAAATGGAAGTTAAGGTTATGACCGTACAAGAAGATGAGGAAAAACTTATATTCTCCGAGAGAGCGGCTTGGGAAGAAAAGCAAAAGGATAAACTTGATCAATTCAAGGTTGGCGATATTGTTGAAGGAAAAATTTCCGGTGTAGTTGATTTCGGCTGCTTTGTTGAATTCGGCCAAGGTTTGGAAGGACTGGTACACATCTCAGAACTAGCCTGGCAAAGGATTGATAACCCTCGTGATGTCGTAAAAAGCGGCGATAAGGTGAAAGCTAAAATAATAAACCTTGATGGCTCAAAAATCTCACTTTCCTTCCGGCGCTTACATGATGATCCTTGGAAGAATGTGGATGAAAAGTATCAACTTAATGACATTGTTGAAGGGAAGGTTTTGAAAGTTAATCCTTTTGGTGTTTTTGTTGAACTTGACCCGGAAATCCATGGGCTCGCCCATGTTTCAGAACTTTCCGAAAAGCCGGTTAAGGATCCGACTGAAATAGTAAAGATTGGTGAAACCAGGCAGTGGCGGATTATTTCCATGGATCCAAAAGAGCACCGTTTGGGGCTTTCTATAAAAGCTTTGGAGACAAAACCAGAAGTGACTGAAAAAGAAACAGCGACTGAAGCAACTCCTCCTGCTGAACCGAGCCCACAAACGGAAACTGAGGCAACCTAAAGTTATCAATCCCTGCTTTGTAAAAGGCAGGGATTTGGCTAATAATTAGCACTTGCCCCGAAGACTATGGCATCTTATACTACCTAAGCACTATCGCTTAAGCTTATGCGAACTATCATAAAAAATTTTCTTATTTTCTTTTTGGTTTTTTTGCTTTTGGCCAGCCTGTTTTCCTTGTATGAAAACGGCAACTCGCGTACCCAACAAGTTAGCCTGGACCAAATAATTACTTCAATTGAAAATGAATCAATCACTGCCATTGAAGTCTCGGGTGATGAATTAATTGCCAGCCTTAATGACGGCCGTATAATTTCTGCGAAAAAGGAATCAGGTGATTCGCTGACGCAATTAGCAGCTAATTACGGCGTTGACCCAGCTAAACTAAAAAAAATAACAGTAGAAATTAAAGAACCTTCTGGTTTAACTTTTTGGCTGGCGACGCTACTGCCTTTTTTGTTGCCAATCTTATTGCTGATTGGTTTTATTTATTTTATGTCACGCCAAATCCAAGGCGCTAATACTCGTGCCTTATCTTTTGGTCAGGCCAAAGCTAAGGAAGTCAGCTTCCGTGAAAAAAAGAATCGCGTAACTTTCAAAGAGGTAGCAGGCGTCCAAGAAGCTAAACAGGAACTAGAAGAAGTGGTGGAGTTCTTAAAACTACCAGAAAAATTCTTGAGCCTTGGTGCCCGTATTCCTAAAGGGGTACTCTTACTCGGCCCACCCGGCACTGGCAAAACCTTATTGGCCCGAGCGGTGGCGGGCGAGGCTGATGTGCCCTTTTTCCATATTTCCGGCTCAGAATTTGTGGAAATGTTCGTGGGGGTGGGGGCTTCCCGTGTACGCGACCTTTTTGGCCGAGCTAAAAAAGCGGCTCCTTGCATAGTTTTTGTGGATGAAATTGATGCGGTTGGCCGCCAGCGTGGCACCGGCTTAGGGGGCTCGCATGATGAACGCGAGCA
>LCEZ01000042.1:0-536 GCA_000995845.1 Parcubacteria group bacterium GW2011_GWD2_43_10
CCCGCGCCGATGCAGCAAATGGATTTATTCATTATTCAAGAGCTCCTCAGAAAGCGGCTTGCAAACAAGATTGCTTTTGCTCCGGTGATAAGCGCAGCACCTTAAGCCTTGAAATTTTAGCAGTATATAAGCCGCTAATCAAACCACCCCCTGTCCGTGTGAAGGGGCGCCGTAATAGGCCCCGGCTATTTGAACTGCTATAATTTCTATTATTAAACCATTATGAAAAACTTCACTTTGGATAAATCCATTTTTTTTGCGTAGGTTCCACTATGAGCCAATGAACCAGTTTCTAAAAAGTTACGACAATAATAATCGTTGTTACTGTCACCTGTTATACTTTTTGTAGTAAAACAGCCAGCGCCTGGCGATTTAGAACATTCCACTCCACGGCATGTTAAATCAGTACTTGCAAAATTTAATTTTACACCACAAGTATTAAACTGAGGTTCATTTTTCAAACTGCCAATACCATCACACGTACCCCCCTCGCAATCAGCATTAGTACTGCAATGTTTACTTACCACATCATTGCC
>LCEZ01000042.1:541-10359 GCA_000995845.1 Parcubacteria group bacterium GW2011_GWD2_43_10
CACCTACCGGTCAAACGAGTATAGCCCATATTATAAAGCTCTGTTTCTTCAGAATACTTAGGACAAGTGATACCAAGTAATGCTGGTTTTACTTTTTGTATCATCGGTAAAGTATTTTCTACCAAACGTGGATTTACCAGCTGTAATAAAGAGAAAGACACCAAAGCAATAACAACACCGGTAATTGCCCCGACAATGGTTTCGTTAGCGCCCTTTATTTTATCCGGCGCCCCTGCCGCCATAATGCGCTTGAACCCACCCCACATTACCATCACTATAGCGATTACTGCCAAGGCGGCGACGAAGAATTTGTAAAAGGCGGCCAAATACCCCGGGAATCCCCCTTTTATTCCCGGCTTGCAAATGCCATGATCTGGCGCACAAGCGGCATTGCCACCGGCTGTGCAATTTATCGGCTCTTCGCCAAGCGTATAAACCGAACAGTATTTCACGCCACTGCCAGGTATGCCTACCTGCAGGGGCAAATCAGGATTGGCAGCAAAGCATTGCCCCATATCAGGCGGGTTTTCAATCGGAAGTTTACAATATTTTTTTGCCCAGTCAGTCTGCTTCCAAATACCATGGGAATCAACTTCACATTCGCTCTGTGTCCAACATTGCGCCAATATTTCTGCTGGTGTTTGCGGTGGCGTAGTAACTTGAGTTTGAGGCGCTTTACAACAACACGTACTGGGTGGCGGAAGTTGCGGTCCAACGCATGAATTAAAAATTGCAGGATAAGGATAATTAGGATCTAAATTACAAGAAGTTCTATTTACCCAATTGCACTCTTGGGCTGAGGCTATATTTACCCAAGCTAAAGATATAATAAAAATTATACCAACTAAATATAGCTTCAAGAAACTTTTCATAAAATATTGATTTTTATCCTGGAAAATTTCATAATAGATTGAACTTAGAATATACTATCAATAAAGTTATCAAAAGTAACTTGGGTAATATCTGCAGCACATTCTGTAGAATTATCATAACAAGCGATTACAAAAATAACTATAATAAAGATAAGAATACCAATTAGTATATAGGGCCATAAAGTTGCGATTATAATCCCCAACCATCTTAATAACTGCACCATTATTCTTTTAGTTCCCTGCTTAGCAAAAGCTTTTAGTTCCTGCTTGCCTAGCTCTTTAGCCACTCCCGCCATTCCGCCTTGTTTAAGACCCTTGAGCGCTTTCAATGTCTGCAGCCCACCGCCTTTTTGTTCATCTTTCTCTTCTCTTAATTGTCGCAATCGTTCTTCCTGTCTAGCTTCAGCCAACTCGGCTTCATAATCTTGCGGCGACTGATAGTTAGCCATATAAAAAATTAAAATTCAAAAATTAAGATGTCTGGCAGAATTTTTTAATCTTTTATCTTTCATTTTTAATTTTCACTGCCATTCTGCACTTTCTACTAGCCAGCTTTGACCTTGTTTTACCAAAGTCACTTTAATGTCCTGATAGCGCAACTGCGGTTCGCCAGTACGGCTGAATAATTCCTGCCGCTGAGTAGAAACCAAAACAGTAGCCGAACTTTCAGTTTGGTTAGATACTTGGGCAGTTAAAGCCTTGGTGGTAACTCCATAAAACCCACCAGCCGGCTCAGTTTGGGCGGTTTGTGCTTCTACTATCTGCTTGAAGTTAGAAGTAAACATATAATCAACAGCCTTTAGATTTTGATAGGGCGCGTCTGATGAATAACTGCCGTAAATTTCCACAAATCTCAGAGCAAAGTTCTTAGCACTAGTTTGGGCAACTTGCTCAGGTGTGGCTGGGACGGCCGGGCTGGTAGTTGTTTGCCAGGGTTGCAATTCAGCTGGCGTAACTTCAGTGGTGGTATTAACTGGCTGTACATTTACTTGAGGCGCTGGCCTAGTAAACCACCAAACCACAAAAGCAACTAATGCTAAGGTAAAGGCGACTATAAAGATAAGGAGTTTGCGGGACATGGTAGTTTTGAATCAAGAATTAAGAATCTAGAATTAGGCATTAAGAAAACGTTTGTTATTTTTTACTCGTAATTCATTATTCTAGTATTAGCCAATATCCGGTTCTGGCAGACTGGCGGCAAATTCTTTTTTAGCCTGCTCAATTTCCAATAACTGCCTGGGGTCGGAGGTGATCAGCTGGTCTTCAGTATAAGAAGCTACCACCTTGATAGCGGCATGCTTAGCACCAGCAAAGAAAATCCCCTCACCCACGCCACACTCTAATAACAAATATTTTTCACCTTCAGTCAATAAGAAAGTTTGTACCACTTTATCAATACCGGCCGGCGACTGTTTAAGCAATAACTGTAAACTGGAGTTGGTAACAATCGCCTGGCCATACGGCGAGGTTAGGAAATCGTTGACATCCTGGGTGATGGTAGTAACACCCAAATAATACTTACGGCAACGTTTAACTAGGGCAAAAATAAACTTAGCGCTGTCCTCGTTCTGCATTAGCCACCAGGCTTCATCAATCACCAAAATACGCTTCTTCAACTCACTCCTCACCACATTCCAAATGTAATTAACAATGGTATAAATTGCGATTGGCCTTAATTCATCTTCCAAATCACGAACTGAAAAAACAATCAGCTGATTTCTCACATCCACATTAGTTGGACTATTGAACAAGCCGGCAAACGTACCCGAGGTATATTTTTTCAAACGTAAAACCAAATCCTCACCGCCCTGCATGCCGGCCAGCACCTCTTCAAAATCAGCCATCACTGGTGCTTCCACCCGACTTAAATCCGAATTAGGCGTTATGTCTTTTTTAGCATAAGTCTCCAACAGCGCCCGGTCAATAATTGAATCCTCTTGGTGAGATAACTGCCCCAGCATTAGCCGCATCAACCCTTTTAAGGTTATAACTGCGGAACGAATGATATCGCCCGCCTGCACCTCACCAATTGGCCGCGGCAGATCAAAGGGGTTAATCTTAGCTTCGGAATTTAAGGAAATGCTGATATAAGCACCGCCCACTGCTTCGGACAAATGTTTATATTCCATTTCCGGATCAATAATAATAACATCCGTACCCATCATCATGCTACGCAATACCTCCAGCTTGATAGCATAGCTTTTACCCGCACCGGAGGTGGCAAAGACACAGGAATTGGCATTCTGCAGACTGAACCTATCAAACAAGATCAAGGAATTATTGTGCCTGTTTATACCATAAAGAATACCGTTATCCGAGGTAAGTTCTGAGGAAATGAATGGGAATGATGAAGCCACGGGCGAAGTATTCATGTTGAAGTAAATCTGCAGCTCATCGTTCCCGACTGGTAAGGTGGAATTAAACCCGGCCTCTCCCTGCCAGAGGGCGCGGCGGGAATACACCAATTTGGAACCAAAGATCGATTCCACTTGCTCGGTAAGTTTATCCAGCTCCTTTTTATCATTAGTATAAAGCGTGACATAAAGGGCGAACTGGAAAAACCGTTCCGTACCTTGAGTTAAATCATCTCTCAACTTTTCAATATCCCGCAAAGCTGTTTCGCGAATTGGATCGCGCGGCGCGCCTTTTTCATGATCGGCTACAATTTGGGCTTCCAGGGCGCCAACTTTATTCCTTAATTGCTTTAAAATTATTTCCGACGGTACCACATAAAAGAACATGCCAATATCAAGAGTGGCGTTCAAATTAACGATCGGAGCAAACCAGCCGACGGTAATATACCGCGGATAAGTCATGACAAATAAAGTGCGCAGCCACAAACCATTCAGCTCCACGTGATCAGGCAAAACCCGAAAAGACGCCGGGGCGATTATTTCACGGACACGAACCGAGCCCTCACGTAAGATCCGCTCGGCTTCCAGCAGTTCTTTTTCTGAGTAATTATCCGGCGTTTGAACTGCTGCTTGGGGCGCGGCTTCGGCTCGTTTCAGTTCCTTTTTTATTTTTTTAGCAAAAAAAGCCATAATTTATTTCTAATTCTTCTTTTTAGTATCCCCTTCGGCTAAAGGAGCGGCGGCCTCTACCTGAATTTTTTCCAAAGAAGCCAATGGTTGCTGCTCACCCAGTTCCGGATTATATGAATTGTAATAAAGCTCAATTAATCCTTGGGTATCAAGTCGTACAGCGGTTAAGCCAGTGGAAGCTAACCCGGAAATTAAGAACTCCATACGCTTACCCAAAGCTTCGGCATAACGTTCAAATTCGTCGCGGGAGAGTTTGACTGTGCCGGCAGCTGCCAGTATGGAAAGCAAGCGCTGAAAAAAATTACGCCGTTTATCAGACTGAGGATTGTAAGGCGCTATCAAATAAAATCTTTTGGTCATTATTTCCCCCAAGGAAATAAGCTCTTTTATGTAATCAAGATAATCAGCAATCTGAACTCTAAGCAGCTCATTAGTTTGTTGCTTTTCTATAACCTTAAGTTTCTCCAAATAGCCATCAATATTAAGCTTACGGGACTGAATTACTATCTGCAAAGGAAAATCAATGGAATTTAAAAATTGCATATAAGCCTGGATGGTGGCGGTCTGCTCATCCTCACTTTTTAAGGCAAAATTAACAGATGAGCATAACAGCACACCCCTTAAGGTGCCGTCTCGCATTATTACGCAGTCTTCGCGGACTTCAGCAATATCCAAAAAGCTGACAGTTGAGACGCCGACCTTACTCTTGGCCATTTTATTTTTTGGTGGCACAGTAAAAAGAATTAAATATTAAAAATTAAAAACTGCTTTTCTCATAATCTTCTGCCCGGTATGCCCCACCAGTATCAACCTCCAAAGATAATTCCTGTAAACGCGATTTATATAAGCTTGGCTTGGTAGCCACCGGATTATCGGTATGCACCGGCACTGGCTGGTGCAAGGAGCCCTTAAGCTCAAACTCCGGAACAAGTTTTTGCCAGGTTCTAATTTTCGGTTTGTTAAGAGTGGCAATAAAATTAACAAAGAAAAAATGGAATGGCATGCCGTTAACCTTAAAAAAGGCAAACAAGGCAATCAAGAATAAAGTTATCAATCCTTCTAAAATAAACAAACCAAAATCTGCTAAACGAAACTCCAAAAAAACCAAGAAGCCGCCTACCATAATTATAATAAACTGACGCACGGTGATTGGACCGATTATCTTATCCTCTACATCTATGAATTGTGGCACAACGAATTGTTGCATTAGATTAGAATAATGAATAAAGAATTACGAATCACGAATGCTTTTTGATTTCTTTATAAAGGCGTTTAGTAACTTATGTACATCAATGGTCTGCTCGGAAATTTCATTAAAAAGTAGTTTATTAATATGCCCAACATCACGTGCTATAAATAATTGACTCTGAACTTCAGTCAAAGAGCCGAGTGCCAACGAGTAAAACTGAACCTTTTCTGCATAACTTTGTCGACTAAATCCCTCAGCTATGTTGGATGTCACAGATACAGCCGCACGTCGGAGTTGACTAATCAAACCAAATACTTCATCTTTGGGGAATTTTTTTGTTATTTTATAAATTAATAGTACCAAGCTATGTGCTTCTTTCCAAACCCGCAATTCAGTAAAATTTTTGATTGATTCCTGCATTTATCTTTATTCGTTATTCTAAATTCGTTATTCTAGAAACGCAGTTTCGCATTAAAATCAGCAATGGCAGTAAATTCATCTTCGGTTAAAACCTGATCACCCAGAGTTTGATGATTACTCACCACCAGACTAATCGGCTTGCCCTGCTCTATACTTTCTCGCCCCAGCTGCAAATACTGCTGATAAACTAATGATGATTTCCAAGCCCGCACTGCTTCCACTCGTCGGGTAACGGACATTTCACCCAATAAATCTATTTTGCCTTTTACCTTTTGCAGGGCTTCTTGAGCAGTTGAACCTAAGCGCCTAAAATCAACCAAATTCAAACCGCGCAATTCATCCAGTGGGCCAACAACTTTCGGCGGGGCTTTTACATCAGCTAATTGCGGTTTAGGTACAGCTGGCTGACTACCTTCAACTATCGTAGCTGGCTGACCTTGGGCTTGGATTTCTCTTAACATTTGATCACGCCAAGCTTTAGCCGCAGCCGCATCATATGAAGGTTTGGCTGGCTCTACTTTAACTGGAGCGGGTTGGGCTGGTCGTTCGGCTATTGGTTCGGGTATTTTTAATGATTGATTTTTAACTCTTATTTCAAATTCTCGTTTGGCTTCTTCCATTATACCCTGTACCTGGTCGGCTTTTTCCTCAGTCATGCCTAAACCGCCAGCTTCAGCTGGTTTACGTAAAACTTCTGCTATTTCCAAAGGACCGCGTACGTCTTTTAAACGGGACACCATCAGCTGAATAAAACGGCGCTGGTTAACCTCATCTCGGAAAACTAAATTCTTGGTGGCAATTATTTCATCCACAAACGCCCGCAAAACATGCTCTCCAATACTGGCGGAGTACCAGCCTTTTCCCGATGCTTATCAACTTCTTTTTCGTCTTCAATATTAAAAATCAAAGCTGGTTTAATGCTTTTAATAGTCTGCGTGGTGGGTGTAATCATGGATATGGGTAAAAACCCTTCCTTTAGCTCCTGATTTTGTCCGGCCGCGGCGACTTCAAAATTTTTAGATTCTAAAATTTTCTTGTTTTTATTTAAATCTTCAGTTGAATAAACTTTTTTATTCCCAATCGATTTACTGATATCTGTTTTTCTATATGGATCTGATATTACTTTATTGTTTGGGATAACTTCTGTGATTTTACTTTCATATTGCACTGGTTCTATGGCCGTATCCTCCTCATCGTCTGCTGTACTGTTTAACTCCTCAAATTCTTTAAGTGAATCAGACCCTACCAACTCAAAATGACTTTCATTTATAAGAAAATCATAATAATCTAATAAATTTCTAACTATGCCCTGGTTTTCTTTTTTAAAGTTTAACTTGTCTACAAAACTAGCTCTTTCATAACTACCTCGATTTATACTTGAATAAGGATAGGTGCTGTCATATTCTTTAATAACTTCTTTAACATCAAATTGCTTTTTATCACTACTTTGATCTAATAATACCTTGCTATTACGCAACGCTTCCAAAAACACTTTAAGTACTTCAGGATATGTTTCTGCTTTGCTTATAATTTCTTCACCATCTCTTATAGCT
Source organism: Parcubacteria group bacterium GW2011_GWD2_43_10 (assembly GCA_000995845.1). Lineage (GTDB taxonomy): Bacteria > Patescibacteriota > Patescibacteriia > Veblenbacterales > UBA10138 > UBA10138. Next base: position 7,620 of record LCEZ01000042.1, read on the forward strand.
ACATCACGTAATATTTGGAAATAGAGTTCTGTTTCCTGCCTAAGATCAATGCCTTTGGCTAAATATTCCATAACATGGTCACGTAAAGACTCTGCGGCTATTGCGAGTGGCAAATCAACCAATGGATGCTGATTGATTCTATCTTTCATTACACCAATTGGATCAAAGTTGCGTACCGCCTGATTCTCAATTTCAGCAAATATTCTCTCAGTATCCAATAATGCTTGAGTACGTCCAATCAGATTTGTGTGTAACGTTTTTAAATCTTCTTCCGACATTTTATCCAATACTGCACTTATGCGTACGCTTTCGGCTGTAGGCACTAATGGGTGTTGTATAAGCTCGTAGATCTTTAAAATGAGTTCTTCTTTTGTCATAAAACTATTGGGCCTGCTCTTGAGCTGGCCGTGTGGCTGGTTCGGCATTGTACTTATCTAATAACTTCAAAATTTGTCTGGAGTAATACTTTTGTGAATCATCATTAGACTTTAATGTCTGTGCTAATTGTTCATTTGATTCACCAATTGATCCAGTATAGCCCTCAACCGCATTTTTCATACCATCAATACTAATATTTAATCTTGCCAATTGAGTTAAACCGCCACCAACTGTACTAAGTTTATCAGTTAAACTTTGTAATGCAGAAATTAATTGATTGTCTGTTGGTGCCCCTAAAGCACCTGCCATAATATTAGGATTAGGAGCCGCAGACACCGGAGTAAGCCCCTGACCTATCGCCTGTTGATTATATTGTTCAAAAACTTGATTTAAAACATTACGACCATTTTCATTAAGTTTAAGACCGCTAGGACCCGCCCACCTTGATTCATTGGCCAGAGATTCCGCAAAGTATTCATGAGCAATATCTTCTTCTTTCATTTCTGGATTATTCCAATCCTGTTTTATTTGCCTTACTACCACTTGACGTTCATTATCTGATAATGTTTGCCAAACTTCTTGCACAAGTTGAGGATTATCTTCGCCAATAGCATGGGCAGATTCGTGGGCAAGAATATGCCGAGCACTACCTGCCGTTTTACCTTTATTAATAAGTGAAAGATGCTTAGCTTCGCTAGCTGATTCTATAAATTTATCTATCTCTTCTGGTGAATAAACATCATTTTGATTTTCTCGTAAGTACTTGGCAATTTTTTCTATTATTTCCTGTTTAGCTTCGCCACTTACTTCAAAGCCCTGCCCGTTCAAGCCAATTTTTTCAAAATCAAGCGCCACTCGAGTTTCGTTAAGCTCGGCCCCAGCCTGATGTGCTTTATCTGCCTTACGTATAGTGCCACGCACACCACTTATAGAATCTAAATCAGTATTTTCACTAGCTGGCAACTTAGCGCCAGTTAATTGCTGTTCGGCCCGTACATAAGCATCTGGCTCATAAAAATCATCTGGCTTGGCCTTATAATCTTCAGTTTCACTGTACTTTGTTACTCCATGCTTCTTTATTAATTCACGAGTTCTTTCAAGTTTGGCTTTGTCAACATCAGCTAAACTCCTACCCTCAGTCTGGCTGCGTTGATTATTCGCATTTTGAACCAAAGGATCACCAGCATGAGCAGTGTTGTAATCATCTAATGACTGTGTAGCGGCATTTACTATATTAGTTGGGGCATTGGCACGTACTCGATGATAGGGTCGCCAAAATTCTCTTAATGAAAGAAAAATGGAACCATCTGGTTGATTAAAAGGAATAGGAGCGCCACCAGGATCAATCAATCCATGAACGTTTCTCACTCCTAGGGCTTGTAGCCTAGCAATAGTTTGATTTCTCATTACCTCATAATTTCTAATCTTTTCATACACACCAGCAAAATAGGCATCAGTAAACTGATTGTCTCCCCAGGCTGTTACGGGTAACTCTTGCAGATTTTTATCATTCATACGTCTCGCCACATAAACCAAATTATTTGGATCATTGGGAGAAGCCGCTGTCCCTCGCAAACGTTGGGGGGCACTTGGGTCTGTAATAATACGCTGCATTGATTGCGCTCCTGGATCAATACGATCTGGTCGCTTGAACATAAAATCCATAATTTCCTTACCCAAATTCTGATCACGATTAAACACATCATTATTATCGGCATCTATGCGCCAACCAGCATCACCTCCCAGACGAGTTAGCATATTGGTATAGTAGTGTTTATTAGCTTGAATAACAGCTGGATCATTCATTGCTAAACCAGCTCTACCAGTAAGTCTATTTCCTTGAACAAGTCTCCTACTCTGCGGTGACATTAAAGCTTCATCATTTTTAAGTGTCCAACGCATAGCTCGCTTAGCTAAAGCACGCCCTGATTCTGTATGAGGCATACGTAATCCTCTCATAGAACGCCTAGTAATTCTCGATATATCCTGCTTATCCATATACTGCATATAACGTGTATCCTTTTCTTCTTCATACTCACGCTTGGCACGAAGTTTGGCGCGCCCAACAGCTGCTGCCGTACCAACTAAAGGAATGCGCGCGGCAATACCTAAACCCATATCAGCTGCACCATAACCAATTCTTTTACCATACTGAGCAGGTAGATAAGCGGCTGCTCTAAAGGCCCCTTTCCCTATAGCCGCGCCAGCACCTTGAATTTTATTAGAAGCCTTAGCTGCCAGTTTGCCGCCGGCTACCCCCAACTGCTGGGTCATCCACAACCCACCCAGCAACAAAATTACATTGATTATAAATGATAATAAAATATCAGATCGACCTATTTCTGTAATGGTTGCGCTGGGA
>LCEZ01000043.1:0-6016 GCA_000995845.1 Parcubacteria group bacterium GW2011_GWD2_43_10
AGTAGTTGGCGCCTGCCAACTATATTGCTTGGCCAAATTTTGTAATATACCTATGGCTATTAAGCTGACTAGTAAAGATGAGCCGCCAAAACTAACCAAGGGCAAGGTTATCCCAACAACTGGGGCTAACCCAAGATTCATGCCAATGTTAAGGACAACCTGAAGAGCAAACAAACTAAATATTCCCACAGTCACCAAAACCGCAAAGTCATCTCGCAATCGCCGTAAGATACGCCAAATACGGCTAAAAAAACCTAGCCATAAGGCTAATACTATTAAACTTCCTGCCAAACCCAATTCTTCAGCCAGGCTCGCAAAAACAAAATCAGTATGCTGTTCAGGTAAGAATTTGAGCTGGCTCTGTGTACCAACTCCCAAACCCCTACCCCACCAACCGCCTGAACCAACCGCAATGACTGATTGGGTAACATTATAACCGCTACCCAAAGGATCGCGACCGGGATTAAGAAAATTCAAAACTCTCTCCTGCTGATAATCGCGTAAAAAAATACTCCCTAATAATCCAATACCCACAAACAAACTGGCCATGACTAGCCACCATCTTCTTGGTTTAGGCACGACTACTAACAACGCCACCCAGACCACTAACAGCATAAAGCTAGAGCCAAAATCTGGTTGTAACATTACCAAAACTGTTAAAGGAAGGAGTAAAATAGTGGCTTTAATTGTCTTGTTGGCATCTAGTGGCGAGCCAACATAAGCCAGGTAGCTAGCTAATACTAAAACCCACATTAGTTTAATTAATTCAACTGGCTGGAAGCCAACCTCACCTAATCTTAACCAACCAGTCGTGCCGCGCAGGGTTTGCCCAAATATTAAAACGGCACTTAATAAAACTATAGATAAAATATATATGAGCTTAGACCAGGATCGGTATAGTCGGTAATCAATAAAAGAAAAAAATACCATAGCAACTATACCAATAACAGCCGCCACAACCTGGCGATTAAAAAATGAGGTCAATTCTGGCCGTGAAAAAGAACTGGAGTAAAGCTCTACTAAACCCACTAATAATAAAAGAACGGTAAAAGCCAGGAGCAACATGTCCCAGCTTTGCCATAAGCTCAGGAATTTTTTCCACATACCCGGTACATTAACTTCGCTCTGGCTGTTTTAACAGCGAGCCAAAATGAAAGTTTAGATAATGAATAAAATAAATTAAAAGCATAAACCTGTATAAATAACAGCCAGACCAAGTTGCAGCGAAGTTGTTGTACTGGGCATAATTACTTCAATACCCTGGGATCAAGCACATTAACTTCCGGTTTGATAATTAAATTATCAGCCACAATCACCGATTCTGGCCAGTAGAATTCAACTTGCCTAGTAGTTTTACTTTCTACATTGGCTATCACCTGCTGCCCGACCGCTTGGATACTGCCTGATCGGCTCAAAATTGCCGTCAGCCCTACCTGCCAAAAACTATCGGGACTACTATTTTCTAAGTTAAAAGTTAATTTGGTAGCGGTGGGTGAAGTAGCCTCCGCTGGTGTAACCTGTTCAATTTGCTGGTCGGTGATATTAAAAGTCGGCACTGTTAATTTGGTTAAGTCTCTAATTCTTTTCCAATTAATATTATCAAAAGTAAGGGTGAGTTGCTGCGGCCTTGTTCTGAGAGCAACTCCTAATTTAACAAGATATTTCTCTTCCAATGGTAAAAAATAAGCACTGCCCTGAACGATTTGCCCTTCAGCAGTAAAAGTAAAAGTAGAATCGGTTATGGCCCATTTTATATTAGGATTCTTCACTTCTGCTATTAAATCATATAAACCATTAGCTGCCGGCACGGCAGTTACAGTATGAACTTCCGGAGCGCTGGGGCTGTTAGTACGACGATACTCTTCAATATTAATGTTCTGATTAACTAGTTGCCGCATAGCCTCTTCTTCTGCCTGACGATTAGCCAACCAATCTGTTATTTGCCATAGCGCATAACCACAAAAAACAAAAGCAAACAGACTTAAAATTACTACAACTAGCCGATGCATCGCCGCCCGATGAAGCACCCACCAATAACCCCATTTCAACTGCTTATCACTAATATTATCAAGCATAAATAAAGTAAATCTAAAACAATTACGCTAGCCCCTTGATCCGCCCTGTTATTTAGTTAGCATAAATATTTTACCATACTCCCCTCCCCAGCGAACAGCGGGGGTGCTATAATAAACTCATCTTTAACCTACTAATAATATGTTAGAAACCAGTAAGGATATTTTAAATATTTCATTAGCCGTCTCGGTTTTTGGCCTAGCTTTCTTGATTGGCTGGATGTTAGTTTATTTTTTACTGATTATTCGGCGAGTGGTCAAAATACTGCAAGGTGTAGAGCAAGCAATGAATAAGATCGGCGATTTTGTTGATCTAGCTAGAGAAAAGCTGGATCATTCCGCCAGCTATCTTTCCATTCTGGCGACAGGTGCCCGAGATTTGGTTAATTACCTTATAACCAAGCGTCAAGCTAAATCGTCCCGTAAAAAATAACATTAAATAATTTGACTAAAAACAGGGCTAAACTTGGCCTTGTTTTTTAGTTTTTTATCCTTATTTAGCTAAATGATTGATGTGCTACAATTGAGTAGCTAAACCTATGCCAAATTTTACCCACCTCCACGTCCACTCGCATTACTCACTGCTTGATGGGTTACCTAAGATTCCAAACCTGGTTGCCAATGCTAAGGCTAAGGGTTTTGATAAACTGGCTTTAACAGACCATGGCGCGGCTTATGGCCTGATTGAATTTTATAAAGAGTGTTTAAGCCAAGAAATGCTGCCGATTTTGGGGGTTGAAACTTACCTGGCGCCGCGCCACTTAACTGATAAACAAGCCCGGATAGACGACCAGGCTTTTCACCTAGTGCTGCTAGCGCGTAACCTGGAAGGTTACAAAAATCTTTTAAACCTCGTGACGCTGGCTAATTTGCAAGGTTTTTACTATAAGCCGCGAATTGATCATGAGGCCATAGAAAAATACCACGGCGGATTAGTGGCTTTATCTGCCTGCCTCAAAGGCGAAATACCTCAAGCTATTAAAAGTGGCGACGAGGCTAAAATCCGCAATTTAATCCAATGGTATTTATCCACCTTTGGGGAAGGTAATTTTTTTCTTGAAGTTCAGGCTCATCCAGAATTTAATGAGCAAATTACCCTTAACCAGGAATTAAGGCGCTGGAGCAAAGAATTTAATTTGCCGTTAATAGCTACCAACGACAGTCACTACCTAGAATCATCGGACAAAGAAGCCCAGGATATCCTGGTTTGCATTCAAACTGGTAAAAAAGTTACTGATGAAAAACGCCTAGATATGAGAGATCTTGATACTTCCTTGAAAAACGAAGCGATTATGCGCCAAGACTTACCTGACTTTCAAGACGCTATTGACCAAGCTGAGTTGTTGGCACGCGAACTGAAGGTTGAATTGCCTTTGGGGCAACGTTTTTTTCCAAGTTTCCCTACTCCCCAAGGTGAAACACCTGAAGCTTACTTACGCCTGCAGGCTGAACAAGGTTTAGCGCGGCAATTTTCCCAAGGTGTTGCTGACACGGTACGCGAACGCTTGGAATATGAAATGGATATTATCACCAAAAAAGGCTATGCCAGTTATTTTTTGGTAGTAGCTGACTTTGTTAATTGGGCTCGGTCGCAACGTATCATTGCTACCACCAGGGGCAGCGCCGCTGGCTCGCTGGTCTCTTATTTAATAGGTATAACCACGGTTAATCCCCTCACTTACCAATTACCTTTTGAACGCTTCCTTAACCCCCACCGCCCCTCACCACCAGATATTGATATGGATTTTGCTGATAACAGACGTGATGAGGTAATTGCCTATGTCACGGCCAAATATGGCGTTGATCAAGTTGGCCAAATTGTTACTTTCGGCACTATGGCGGCCCGAGCGGCTGTTAGGGATGTTGGCCGAGCTTTAGGGTTACCTTACGGTTTATGCGACCGCGTGGCTAAACTTATTCCTTTTGGTACCCAAGGCTTCCATATGACTATTGAGCGCGCGCTCCGAGAAGCTCCTGAATTAAAAAACCTGACCGAAACAGATCCACAAGTTAAAGATTTGCTACTGTTGGCTCAAAAAGTTGAGGGTTGTGTTCGTCATGCCTCCATTCATGCCGCTGGCGTTGTCATAGCCCCCACCCCACTGACTGATTACGCCCCACTCCAATATGACGTTGAAGGTAATCATATAATTACCCAGTATGATATGTGGTCCTGTGAAGAAGCTGGTCTAGTGAAAATGGATTTCCTGGGAATTCGCAACCTTTCTATTATGGGTAGCGCGGTGAATATCATAAAAAAAACTAAAGACATTGAGATAGACCTTGATAATATCCCTTTCAACGATAAAAAAACTTATGAACTAATGTCCCGGGGAGACACTATGGGTATGTTCCAGTTGGGCGGTTCGGGCATGACCAGATATTTAAAAGAGCTAAAGCCTTCTGTTATAACCGATGTTATGGCGATGGTGGCCTTATTCCGTCCTGGGCCAATGGAATCACTTCCGGAATTTATAAAGCGCAAGCATAATCCCAAGGCTATTACCTATCTGGATCCACGGCTCAAAGAGATACTTAAAGATTCTTACGGCATCATCACTTATCAGGACGATGTTTTAATGATTGCGATTAAATTGGCTGGCTATACTTGGGAAGAAGCGGACAAGCTCAGAAAAGCTATGGGCAAAAAAATTCCGCGCGAAATGGCTAGGCAAAAAGAAAAATTCATTTCCGGCTGCATTGTTAACGGATTAACTGAAACTAAAGCTGCTAAGCTGTGGTCACTAATTGAACCTTTTGCTGCTTATGGTTTTAATAAAGCGCACGCTGCCTCTTATGGCATTGTGGCTTATCAAACTGCTTACTTGAAAGCTAATTTTCCCACTGAATTCATGGCCGCTTTAATGACGGCTGAATCCGATGATTTAACCACGGTAGCGCAAGCGGTAAATGAATGCAAGAGATTTAATATAATGGTACTACCACCGGATGTTAATGAAAGTTTGGCTACTTTCACGGTCGTGAATGATAACTGCATTCGCTTTGGTTTATCTGCCATAAAAAACCTGGGGGCGCAGGTGATTGAGGCGATTATTGCTGAACGAAAAACTAACGGACAATTCACTTCTTTGTCTAATTTTATTGAAAGGATAGCAAGACGTGAGTTCACTAAAAAATCGTTGGAAAGCCTCATCAAATGCGGTGCGCTTGATAGCTTATCCCCGGAACGTAGTCAATTATTAGCCGCCATGGATCTGCTGCTGGCTCATGCCAAAAAATCACAACAGGCGCGCCTAGCCCAACAAACCAGCTTATTTGCCGGAAAAACTAATTCAGGGGAAATGTCATTAAAACTGCCTGCTTCACCACCAGCTGACCAACGCGACAAACTAGCCTGGGAACGGGAATTATTAGGCTTATATGTAACCGAACATCCTTTTCAACAATATACTAATGGACTTAAGGGCTTAATTACGACCATTAATGAACTCTCCTCTCTTAATGGAGAAATACCAATAGTAACTGCTGGCCTAATTACTTCTGCAAAAATAGTTACTACTAAAAAGGGAGAACAAATGCTCTTTGCTGGCTTAGAAGATCTTACTGGCAGTACTGAACTCATTGCCTTTCCTGATACTTATCGGGCCGAGGGCGGTAAGTTGACAACAGACACTATCGTCTTGGTGCGTGGGCGTTTGAATCAAAAAAATGGCGAACGGAAAATAATTGTGCAATCTGTTCTGCCCTTGCTTAATCCTGACGAAGTAACTGCCAGTGCAAAAAATTGGCTCAATGGCTCAACTAAATTTCCCAAGACAGAAGTTAAAGAAATTGTCATCACTTTGCCCGCTGGGGTTTCGTCCTCAAAGATCGATGAGCTTAAAGCCATCTTACAACAATACCCAGGTAATCAACCGGTAGTCCTGGCTATTAATCAAGCAGGTCATATCAAACGGGTATCTACTAACTACCGTCTTGAAGTT
>LCEZ01000043.1:6046-13561 GCA_000995845.1 Parcubacteria group bacterium GW2011_GWD2_43_10
ACCTGATGATCTCCTAGCCTAATCATTTATCAATATTTCTGTTATAATATATTAGATTATAACTAACTTAACTATGGCCAGAACAATTAATACTTCTGCTAATAAACTGGGCGCCGCCCGACCAATGAAACGAATAATAATAAGCTTTTTGATAGCGGTTGTAGCTATTGCTTCGCTAGTACTTTATTATGCGCTGGCACGGGCAACTATTACTTTAGTAGTTGCGCCAGACAGCATGGTTATGGAAACAACTCTTGAATTAAAACAATACGGTGATGATGGCGTGGCTGGCACTATAATGGAAACTGAATTAATCCAGAGCAAAAATTTTTACGCTAGCCCCTCTGGCGAGCTGGAAGAAAAGGCTTCCGGTACAGTGACTTTTGTCAGCTCTTACTCAGCCCCGCAAACACTTATTGCCACCACCAGACTGGTTTCACCTCAAGGTGTTTTATTTCGTTTGACTAAGACAATAACAGTACCAGCTAATGGCCGCTTGGAAAATGTTCCGGTGGTAGCGGATCAGGCTGGTGAAGCCAGCGCTATTCCTCCAAGCCGTTTTACTATCCCAGGGCTAAGAGCAGCTTTGCAGGAAATGATTTATGCCGAATCCATCGAACCAATGAGGCGTTTAGCCAAGCCTGGTTCTACTGAAATTTTGCCCCTGGACTTAGATCAAGCCAGAAAAAGTTTAACCGATATTTTAGTGCCTCAAGCTTTGGCAAAACTAAGAGAACAACTGCCAGAAGACCAGCGGAACCTAAATGTCGTTTATAAAAGTGAAACTACTAAAGCAGAATCAGACGTACCGGCTGGCTCAAAAAACAATCAATTTAACTATACGGTTACAGTAAAGGTCACGGCTGTTTTCTATAATCCAGACCAACTTAGGGAACAAGCCATGGTTAAATTGCAATCCGATCTATCCTCTGGTAGAAAAATCCTGAACCTTGAACCGGAAAGTCTGGCGGTTAGCATAGACAGCGTGGCTGGCGATTTAACCAGCAGTTTATTGAAAGTAAAATTTTTGGCACAAGTAATTATTACTGATCCAAATTTGGTATTTGCCAAAAGCGATCTGCTGGGCCGAACTCCAGCCGAAGTTCAAAATTATTTCCAAGGTATTCCTGGCGTTAAAGAGGTAAAAATTGAACTGACTCCTTTTTGGGTAAAAAGCGTGCCCACGGTTGATAATCATATAAATTTAAAACTGGAGTAATCTTGACTTAGTTGAGCTGGTAAAGTACTTTAAAACTGTACTTGATTGTGGCGGTTACCAGCCGTCAGCCGCGCAAGAGCGGAGCTCCCTAGAGCCTAAAAGTACGAACAATTAGAAAGCGGTCCGCCCTGGGCGGACAATTTGGGTGGAACCCTCCGTACCTTTACGGAGCCCAAACGATCGGATCGTTTGGGTTGTTTTATTTTAAGTGTAATTTTTTGATTAATATAATTAACTATATGCCTTCCTCACTTGAAGCCAAGCGTCATTCCTTAGCCCATTTATTAGCCGCGGCGGTTATAGATTTATATCCTAAAGCTAAAAGAACAATCGGCCCGGCGATTGATGATGGCTTTTATTATGATTTTGATTTTGGTAAAGACAAAGTTAATGAAGAAGACCTGGCTCGCATCGAAGACAAAATGAAACAATTACTGCCTACCTGGCAAGGTTTTGAGCACAGCGAACATTCCGTGGTTGAGGTAAAAAAGATGTTTAAGGATAATCCCTATAAACTGGAATTGATTGATGAATTCTCAGCTGACGGCCAAAAACTTTCCACTTATACTTCAGGTGAGTTTACCGACTTGTGTCGCGGCGGTCATACGGATGACATGAAAGATATCAAAGCTGATTCCTGGCAGCTTGACCGCCTAGCGGGCGCTTACTGGCGCGGCAATGAAAAAAATAAAATGCTCACCCGTATTTATGGTTTGGCTTTTGACACTAAAAAAGAACTTGATGACTACCTAAAACAGCGCGAAGAAGCAGCTAAGCGCGATCACCGTAAACTAGGCAAGGAACTTAAACTTTTCACTTTTTCTGATTATGTTGGCCCGGGCCTGCCTTTATGGCTACCTTATGGCGCTGTTTTAGCTGAAGAATTAGAAAAACTAGCTAAAGAAACTGAGTTTAAGGCTGGCTACAAAATTATCCGGACACCTCATATTGCCAAAGAATCAATGTACAAAACCTCCGGTCACTTACCCTACTACCAGGAAAGTATGTACCCACCACTCACACTGGATGAGGAAGGCACCAAAACAGTCTACTATCTTAAGGCCATGAACTGCCCTCACCATCATCAGGTTTATGCAGCCGAACCCAGAAGTTATCGTGACCTACCTTTAAGATTAGCTGAATATGGCACAGTTTACCGTTATGATTGGCTTATTGCGCGTTCGCATGCTTTCCATGAATGATGCTCATATTTACTGTACGCCGGAACAGTTCGCAGCAGAGTTTAAGGCTGTCAATGATATGTACTTGAATTACTTCAAGCTGTTCGGGTTGGAAAAATACGTTATGCGGTTCTCTACCCACTCACCTGAAGGTTTAGGTAAGAAGTACGTGAACGAGCCAGCTTTATGGCGAGAGACCGAGGATTTAGTGCGGCGCACTATGCAGGAAAGTGGCGTGAACTTTATTGAAGTAGCGGATGAAGCTGCCTTTTATGGCCCTAAGATAGATGTGCAGGTTTGGAGCTCAATTGGCCGCGAATTTACCTTAGCTACCAACCAGGTTGATTTTGCCCAACCTAAGCGCTTTGACTTAACTTATGTGGATAAAGGCGGCGTTAACAAAACTCCCCTTTGCATCCATCGCGCACCTTTAAGTACTCACGAAAGGTTTATTGGCTTTTTGATTGAGCACTATGGTGGAGCTTTCCCGATTTGGTTATCCCCTGTACAAGTTAAACTACTGCCGGTTGGTGCTTCTCATATAGATTACTGTCAAAAATTGGCATCTGAATTAAGGGATAAAATGATCCGGGTGGAAGTTGACGATGCTAATGAAACTATTGGCAATAAAATCCGTAAGGCTGAGCATGAAAAAGTACCATATATTCTGGTCGTCGGTGATAAAGAAATGAAGTCTGGTGATTTGGCTATTCGCCGCCGCGGTAGTAAAGATATAGAAACTATTTCTCAGGAAAAATTTGTAAATGCTTTGCTACAGGTTATTAAGGATCGTACAAATTAAATAAAAACTGCCAATTCTATTAATTTTGAATTGGCAGTTGTAGTTTAGTTTAAAGAAAAACTCAGGTATGCTGGGTTAGCTAATAGTTTTAAGGTTGTAACTATCCCTTCAGCAATTTTTTCTGGAATAGTATTTATATCAAACACGCCAGTCAAATGATAAGCCTTGCAATCTAATCTAAATTTATCATCTATAGTTTTTTGATCTAAAACTACAAATATTAAACCTTCATAGCCTGCTTCTCTTAACGCTTTGGTATACCCTATAGCATCAAACTTTGGCATTTCTGCAATAATTACATCCGGACCTGGCTTAGTCCAAATTAAAGCAACCTTGGGATCACCCGGGCTGTAAACTTCAAAATTTTCTTTTAAGACTGCTTCACACCTTTCCTTTAAACTATTAGTGACAATTAGCACTTTTGATTTATTCATTTTTTATTCCTTATTTGTTTTACATAGATTTTATTTTGCTTATTTACTCTTTTAATCCTACACTATAGCAGTGATTATGAATTCTGTCAATCCCCCAATCATAGCCATCGTAGGCCAAACCGCTTCAGGAAAAACAAGCCTAGCACTAAGACTCGCTAAAAAATTTAATGGCGCGGTTATTTCGGCTGACTCACAACAAATATATCACCAAGCCAAGATTGGCACTAATCAGCCAGCTGGCTCCTGGCGCCGAGCTAACACCAAATGGCAAAAGGCCACGGGCAAAAAACGGCTTTATTTTGTTAATACTATCCCCCATTTTTTCATTGATACTTTATCACCTAATAAACAATACTCCGCCGCCCAATTTCAAGCCGAAACCAATAAGCTTTGCCGTAAGTTATCAACAGCCGGTGTTTTACCAATTATAGCAGGCGGCACTGGCCTATATGTTTCAGCTATAGTTGAGGGCTTTAAATTTCCCCAAGGAAAGCCTAATTTGAGGCTGCGAAAATCATTAGATAAGTTATCCACAGCCACATTACAAAAAAAGCTAAAATCACTTGATTATGCCTCCTGGTTGGTTATTGACCCCTCTAACCGTCGACGATTGATACGGGCGCTTGAACACATCATTACCACTGGTCAATCATTTAGTGCAAACCAACAAAAAAAATTACGTTCTAATACTTTAATTATTGGTTTAAATCCAAATAAAAATGCTCTGCGAAAATCTATTATTAAACGCACTGCTAAAATGTTTGGGCTGGGCTTAGTTAAAGAAGTTAAACTGCTACAAAAAAAATATCCGCACTCTCCCCTACTCCAATCAATCGGCTATCGTGAAATAATTGATTATTTAGATGGTAAAATTAGTAAAGCAGAAAGTGGACAACAAATAATAAATCACACCTGGCAGTATGCCCGACGCCAAATGACTTGGTTTAAACGTATACCAAATACTAATTGGGTAAAAAAACCAACTACCGCCGAAAAACTAGTTAAGCAATTTATAAAAAATAATATCTGAACGTTACTAGTTACTGCTTATCTGCTTTTTTATTTCTTGTTCTATTGTTACTGGATCTGCCTTACCTTTCGTTTCTTTCATTACTAAACCAACAAAATATTTTATCAAAGCGGTTTTACCAACACGCAATTCTTCAGCTTGAGCAGAATGAGAATTCATAACTTTTATAATCTCGGCTTTAATATCAAACCCTTCTTCAGATTGAGTTAAATCTTCCTCAGCCATAATCTGCTCCGGGCTTTTTCCGGTTTCCACCATCTTACGCAATAAAATTTGAGCATTAGTGGAATTTACCTGACGCCGAGCCACTAATAACAAGAATTGGACAAAATCATCTACCTCAAATGGTAATTGAGCTAGATTAATTTTTTTCTCAGACATTACTTCTACCAGCTTATTAACTATCCAATTCACTGCTAATTTGGCAGTTGCGCCTACACTGCCCTCAAGCTCCCCCGCTAGCCGGATAATTACATGCTCGGTAAAATCACCCAAGAGTTTATCCTCGGTTAAAAGACGCGCGTCAGCTGTTTTTAAATCATAACTTGCTTGCCAACGCCGTCGCCTATCTGCTGGCAATTCAGGCAGCTCAGCACGCCAGGCATCAACTTCCTCCTGACTTAAATTTAAGGGCGGGATATCAGGCTCAGGAAAATAGCGGTAATCATGAATTGCCTCTTTTTCCCTTTGAGGGATAGTTTCTCCTTTACTCTCGTCCCAGCCGCGTGTACCAGTAACATCATTTATTTTGCCTGATCGCCATTCTCCAGACTGTCTTTTAACTTCATATTGCAAAGCCTTCTCCACCGCCCTAAATGAATTCAAATTTTTAATTTCAGTCTTGGGGTACATTTTATCCTCCCCCCGCGGCCGCAAAGAAATATTGGCATCACACCTTAAATGACCCTTTTCCATATCAGCATCCGAAGCACCAATATAACGCATGATTAAGCGCAATTCCTGCAGGAAAACCTTAGCCTCCTCCGGTGATTTAATTTCCGGCTTGGTAACTATTTCCATCAGGGGCGTACCAGCACGATTAAAATCAACCAAAGATTTCTTACCCTGGTGAAGTAATTTGGCCGTATCCTCTTCCAGATGCAACCGCTCTAGGCCTATTTTCTTTTTGCCTTGGTTAGTTTCAATTTCCAAATAACCTTCGCTAGCCAACGGCTCATCGTACTGCGATATTTGATAACCCTTAGGCAGATCGGGATAAAAGTAATTCTTGCGGTCAAACTTTGAATGAAGGTTAACTTTAAGGTTTAAAGCCAAAGCCGCCCTGATAGCCATTCTTATGGCCTCGGCATTGGGTACTGGTAGTGTACCAGGGTGCCCCATACATACCGGGCAAATTGTGGTATTGGCCGGCTTATCCTCACCCGTGTTATCGCACGAGCAAAACATCTTGGATTTGGTCTTAAGTTGAACGTGTATTTCCAAACCAATAACTGGTTCTAATTCCATGAATATATTTTAACATACTCTGAACTATATCGTAATTTGTTAAATAAAAAAGACCCAGTCTCTATTATTGAGACTGGGTACGAAAGATTATGAGCCAAAGGTCCCGAGCATTCCAGGAAACGTTAACATTTCACTTATAATGAGAATTTCAAACTTCTCAATTTTATGTTCATCGTCTATTTTTTCCAGATATTCCCAGGGGGCTTTGACTATAGACTTAAGTAAGTCTATATGTTTTTTAGTTAACCGAACACGGCTCCTGATTGATCTTCTTTTTGTTTTTGCCACTTATTCCTCCTAAATGATTTGTATTAAATAATATAGACTAAATATTTATATTTTCCCAAACTTTACTATGAATTTCCTCAGGTGTCAAGAGTTTACCACCTTCAACGCACTTAATCACCCTGGCCTTAAACATATTAGCTAATTTCAAATATCTAGTTTCAGCGGCTTTAAGGTGTCCTAAATCAGCCTCATGAATATCTTTTTTCTTTCCAGATTTTATATAGTTTCTTGGTGCCTTTTTTAGTACTAGCTGCTGAGCAGTCTTAGCTGGCATATGAAGTAAGATAGTTAAGTTGGGCCTAGGTAAACCTAAAACTTTAAACTCAAGATTAAACAGCCATTGCCAATATTTTTTCAATTCCTTACTCGATTTAATTTTTCCGCCCTGATGAGCCGCACTGGAAAGAGTAAACCTATTAGCAACCACTACCTTTCCCTGCTTAAGCCAGCTTTTTAACTTGGTGCGAGTAGAATACCTGTCCAGGGCATAAAAAAGCGAGGCAATGTAAGGCGATACTTTTTTGCCATATTTACCATTTAAGTATTGCTCAACATAGAAAGCTGACTTTTTGCCATACTGGGGAAAATCAAGCGTGGCCACTTTATGCCCTTCGCGGCGCAAGGCTGACACTAATAACTTAAACTGAGTGCCTTTGCCCGAACCATCGGTGCCTTCAATGGCAATAAACAAACCTTTTTTACTTTTTCTCATAAACAACAAAATGGTAAGCTATGTCACCCTCGGTTATAGTTTCTGATTCGCTAGTCTTTACAAATTCAGGCGGAATCTTTGGAAAAAAAGTATCACAATCAAATTCTTGCATAATTTCAGTAACATATAATTTCTGGCACAACGGATGAACTATGCCTTGGGCATATACTTGTCCGCCGCCAATCACAAAAATATCTGATAATGATTTTGCTTCAAGTATATTAATAGCCTCACCAATTGAGCTAGCTCTTAAGACTCCTTGAGGTAAGTTTAAATCTTGTTCAGTTAAAACTACATTAACGCGTTCTGGCAAAGGCCTGAATTTTTCAGGTAAGGACAGCCAGGTAGTTCGCCCCATAATCACGCCGTTATTGCCCTGCCC
>LCEZ01000044.1 GCA_000995845.1 Parcubacteria group bacterium GW2011_GWD2_43_10
ATAAACGTAATGCATATTTATATGTACCATTATGACCCTGCGGGTCACCACCCGTAGGGTGGGACGATGGGGCCATGTATAGCTCAAGCATTGTAAACGAAAATAGTGACAAAAGTCAATGGTTTGGCTGTAAGCTGGCACTTGCTATACTATTATGGTATGCCCTTGGCAAATATTTTCAAACAAGATGAAGAAGTGATAGTGGTGCCTTCAGTTGGTTCGCCGTCAGCTGAGAATATGAGCTGGTACAGCAGTGAATATGAAGGCCAGCTGGCGGTGGATGTTTACCAAACAAAAGACAGTTTGGTAGTGCGCTCTACCATTGCCGGGGTAAAGCCGGAAGATTTGGAAATTACCTTAAACGATGATGTTATCACTATTCGCGGCAAGCGGGCGGCTGAGGCCGAGGTACCCAAAGAAGATTACTTTTATCAGGAATGCTATTGGGGCGGCTTTTCCCGTTCCATTGTCTTGCCAGTGGAAGTTAAATCAGCTGAAGCTAGGGCTAGCTTGAAAAATGGGGTATTGACTGTGGTTTTGCCAAAAGTGGCTCACGCCGCCGCCTCGGTTTCAGTGGCGGTTAAAGCCGACGAATAATATGGCAACCTCAGTCACTATTGATAGATTTGAAGGTGACACGGCTATTGTGCTTTTAGATAATGGCCAGCAAATTGATATCCCAAAGTCTGAATTACCACCGGAAGCACATGAGGGTGCTAGATTAGTTTTGAATTTTATTCATACACATGAAGATGAAGCTAAGCGAGCTGATCAAGCCAGGCAGCTTTTAACCGATCTGCTGCAGCGTAAAAATTAGGATTTTATGGCGGTAACAAAAAAAATAGCAGCAACCTCCCAGAAAGTTGCCAGGCCAAAAAGTTCGGTCGTTCCTATTCCTGTTTTTGAGCCAGTAGCGACCATAGCCCCAGTGAAACCACCGCCGGTAGTTTTTAAATTGCCTTATTGGCCTGTTCTAGCGAGCTTAGGCGGAGTAATTTTATTAATCGCGGGCAGTTTAGCTTTTTATCAGGTGGCGTTTGCCGGCAAGATTTATCCAGGCGTATCGGTTGGCTCCATTTCTTTAGGCGGGAAAACTCAAGCTGAGGCTGAAGCATTATTAACCGAAGCCTGGAATGAATTTACTAAAACAGGAGTTACTATAAAGTTCGGCGATAGTAGCACCACACTGACTAGTTTGGTAACCTCGCCAGCCGATCCGGACCTAACTTATGAATTGTTAAGATTTAACCCAGCTCAAGCTGCTAGTCAGGCTTATAACCTGGGGCGGCAAGGCGGTTGGCATAACGATCTGTTTGAGCCAATAGTTATCAGCTTAACCAATAACTTGGTGGCAAAAATTTCGGTCCAAGTAGAATTAGATAGGGTACTGCAATACATGCGTGATAGTTTTCCAGAGTTAGAACAAATACCTCAGCCCGCCAGATTAGTAGTTGATTTGGCTGGCAATATCTCAGTTCAAGCTGAAACAAGCGGGGTTATAATTGAGGCAGCTGATTTAGAATCAAATTTAAAACAACGTTTAGTAAATTTAAGTCAGGAACCGGTTGAATTAAAGCTTAAAATCATAACCCCAACTCTGAATCAAACCCTGGTCGCTAGCTTATTGCCACAAGCTCGCACTTTGTTAAAAGATAATAAGCTGATTTTTGCTTATAATGATGAAACTTGGGAGGTGGAGCCGGTAGTTTGGCATCAGTGGTTAGGTGTTAAAATGTCTGAACAGAATAGCCAGGCCGAGCTGGCTTTATTGCCAGAATTAGCCAATGAGTTTTTTAACCCGATAGAGCAGTCAGTTGATCAACCAGCCCGAGATGCTAAATTTGAAATTCGTGATGGTCGGGTGACACTTTTTCAAGGCAGTTGGCAAGGACGGCAAATAGATCGTCAGGCAACTATAGATAAAGCATTTATTTATGTTAAGGAAGATAATTTCACTCCTGTTGAATTAGTGGTGGCAATAACAGAATCAAATATCACTACCGCCGAAACTAACGAGCTTGGTATTAGTGAAATTATTGGCGTCGGTCGTTCTAATTTTAAAGGCAGCCCGGCTAATCGTCGGCATAACATAAAGGTTGGCGCCGACGCTTTGAATGGTTTGCTTATAAAACCTGGCGAAGAATTTTCTTTGCTAAAAGCTTTACTGCCGGTTGATGCCACCACTGGTTACTTGCCCGAATTAGTAATCAAGGGCAACAAAACAATACCCGAATATGGCGGCGGTTTATGCCAAATTGGCACCACCATTTTCCGAGCGGCTCTAGCTTCAGGCTTGCCTATTACTGCTCGGCGCAACCATAGCTACCGCGTGGTTTATTATGAGCCAGCCGGCACTGACGCCACTATTTACGACCCAGCGCCAGATTTTAAATTCGTCAATGATACCGGTAATACTATTCTTATTCAAACCAGAATAGAGGGGGATGATCTTTATTTTGAGTTTTGGGGTAGGCCGGATGGTAGGAAAGTTATGCAAACCAAGCCGAGAGTTTTTAATATTACCGCGCCACCGCCTACCAAAATTATTGAAACTGAGGATTTAGAACCAGGAGTGAAAAAGTGTACAGAAAAACCACACTCAGGTGCTGACACTGAATTTACTTATACTGTTACGTATGATGACGGTGAAACTAAAACTGAAGTATTTAAAAGCCATTATATTCCTTGGCAGGAGGTATGTTTGCTTGGCGTGCCCAAAGGTACCTTAACGCCACCTGAAATAGAACAGCCCAATCCAGACGCACCGCCAACAACGGAAGCTACCGATCCGGCCAGTACTTAGAGAAATAAAAGGAAAACCCGACTTTATGAGCCGGGTTTTTACGGGGTAGTTTGGTAGGTTTATAAGAGAAGTTTAAAATCTTATATTAGATCTTCAATTTTGAGATCCTTGGTATGTGGTTGTCCTTCAAATTGTATATCGAAGATATTGTTTAATCTGATACCGCTATTGGGAACGTGGATGAATTTTACAATTCCAGAAGTTCCTTTAGTAGCACCGCGCGTGCCTTTGGCACGAACTAATTGCCCAACGCTAACAGTTTTATTTAATTTGGTGTGAGTGACGCTCACAATGCTGTTAGTAAGAGATGCTATATTTAAAACAAAATCGCCGTGTTTAGTGGTGATAACATCACCTTTTTTCGTTTTTTTCATTTTAATACTCCAATGTTTGTTTAAGTAAATTTTTAAAAATCAGATACCCCAGGAGGGGGTGGCAAGAAACTTGCTTCAGGATGCGCCTAGCCGGAGCCGGGTTCACCTAATATGCAAATTCCCATGCTTGTCGTGCCACCTCCTCCTGGGGTACCTATAAATGCTATTTTTTAGTATTGATTGTGCCCAGATATAGAGGGCGGTTTCAATGTTTCGCCCATAGGCTTCGGGTACGAAACATGCCATCGTAGCATAGATAAAAATTCTTGTCAAGAGGTAAGGTGAAATGGTAGTCTAGGGGCGTATGGCAAAAGATAATCCAACCGGACGTTTAATTGAGGGTGAAATTCAAGCTGAAGATAAACTATTAGATAAGCAATTACGCCCGCGTAGCCTTAAGGAATATATTGGTCAGGAGCAGGTTAAGGATAATCTTAAAATATTCCTAACAGCCGCCAAGCAAAGAGGTGAATCAATTGAGCACGTGTTGCTTTATGGTCCACCGGGTTTGGGCAAAACAACTTTAGCCTACATTATTGCCAATGAAGTCGGGACTAATATAAAAGTAACCAGCGGCCCGGCCATTGAGCGGGCTGGTGATTTGGCCGCTATTCTGACTAACTTAGAAGCCGGTGATGTCCTTTTTATAGATGAAATCCATCGGCTTAATAAAGTAATTGAGGAAGTTTTATATCCAGCTATGGAAGATTTTGCTCTGGATTTGGTAATTGGCAAGGGCCCCTCCGCCCGGACTGTTCGGCTTGATTTGCCGCACTTTACCCTAATAGGCGCTACTACCAGATATCATTTACTTTCTGGGCCGTTGCGCAATCGTTTTGGCGTAACTTTCCGGCTTAACTTTTATCAGCCCAAAGAAATGATAGAGATAATCAACCGTTCCGCTCGGCTGCTTGGCTTTCCGATTGAGCGGGAGGCGGCTGAAATCGTGGCTCATCGTTCCCGCGCCACCCCCAGGGTAGCCAATAGATTGCTAAAACGGGTGCGTGATTTTGTGCAGGTGAAAGCTGAACCGCGAGCAACCTTGGCTTTAGCGGAACAAGCCCTAAATCAGCTTCAGGTAGACCCCCTGGGGCTAGATGATCTAGACAGGCAGATTTTACGGGTGATAATAGAAAAATTTAAAGGCGGACCAGTAGGGGTAAGCTCAGTGGCGGCGGCCCTACAGGAAGAGGCGGCCACAATTGAGGAAATTTATGAGCCATTTTTAATGCAATTAGGTTTTTTGCAGCGCACGCCGCGGGGCCGTACTGTCACCCAGGCTGCATATGAACATTTAGGCCTGGCAGTACCTGGGGAACAGCAAACTAAACTCGTTTAAAATATATGGAAATACCTTATACCATATTTTTAGGAATATATTTTCTGGCAGTACTTTTTATATTGGTTTATGCCTTAATAAATTTATTGCACGTCATGCGTTTAAGCCGCCTATCCAATCATGTCGTATTAGTGAGCTTTTTATTTATTGCCGGAACACTTTTTATTCTGTTTATGTCGTATCACAGTTTAGTAAAAATTAATTGGCAGCAAAGAATTGATTGGCACTCAACTATTAATGAATCTTTTCAAGAGTTTAATCCTCTGTAGTTAAATATGTTATTCACTAATAAACTTCTACCATCAACACTGCCTAATGAAAAAGTAATATTGGAACTAAGGAGGCACTGGTTTTCATTTTTCCGCCAAGCTTTTATTTATCTCATTTTATTGGTCGGTCCATTACTAGCTTATTATTTTATTGATAAGTTTGAGTTTTCTCTTTGGAGCCATATTTATAACGGCGGTTTAGCTGAGGTTATTACCCGGCTAGCTATCAGCCTCTATTATTTGGGGGTTTGGGTTTTCTTTTTTCATACCTGGCTGGATTATTATTTGGATGTTTGGATAATAACCAATGAGCGGGTTTTATCTTTGGAACAAAGGGGCGTATTTAGCCGCCGGGTTTCAGAATTAAGATTGGGACGAATACAAGATGTTGCTAGCGAGGTTAAGGGTATGTGGGAGACATTTTTGCATTTTGGTAATGTCAATATCCAGACTGCCGGGGAACAACCTAATTTTTTGTTTCACCAAGTACCAAATCCTTATGAAGTAGCTGAGCGTTTAATGCGTTTAGTTGATGAATGGAATAAGCTTAATCCAACACCTAAGGACTCTTGACACAATTTCGGTTTAGTGCTAGCATTGTTCGGAAGCAAAACCCTCCTGCAAAGGAGGATTTTTGTTATTAGGACCTAATTTTTATGAAACTATTATCAATTGCCTTTTATCGCCGATACCGCCTTCAATTAGCGGTTTTTAGCCTGTTTTTATCAGCTCCCTGGGCTTTTCCTCAAGTTCCGGCAGTGGCGGCTATGAATGAGTCTTTGGCTGTTGGCGAAGTGGCACCATTCGTCTTGCCTTTGTTTGAATTAGGCCCATCTCAAACTTTATCATTCCCTGAATCAGCGCCCCGGCCTGCCCGTTATGTAATAAGGTTGCCAGTAACGGCTTATTCTTCTACACCTGACCAAACAGATGATACTCCTTTTATAACTGCCTCAGGCAGCCATGTTCGTTGGGGTGTGGTAGCAACTAATTTTTTACCCATTGGCACCTTAGTGCGTTTGCCAGATCACTATGGCGATCAAATTTTCGTGGTGGAGGATCGGATGAATGCTCGTTATAATGTACGCCTAGATATTTGGATGGAAACAAGGCAAGAGGCCCGCGCCTGGGGGTTGAAGGACGTTAATTTGGAAGTATTGTAATCCCCACACCTTGCTCGGCTGTTTTTTTCCTGATAAACTGCCCTGTGCTCCATGAGGCCAGGTAGC
>LCEZ01000045.1:0-6047 GCA_000995845.1 Parcubacteria group bacterium GW2011_GWD2_43_10
TGTCTTTATCGCTCTGCCAACTATTTCTATTGCTCAATGGTCCTATTTGCCGACAATACCAGGGCCGATTGATTTGGAAGAACTGGCCCGGCCAACTTATAAAATTGCCGCGACCCAGCCCGTTGTTAGTGAAGAGGAAGCAGTAATTAAAACGTATGAAAATCTTTTACCGTCGGTTGTCAGTATTTTAATTACGGAAAAAGTTTCTAATGACCTCGGGTACAAGAAACTGGGGGTGGCACTGGCTTTTTCATCTCATCGGATGGCTATATTATTACCAACAAGCATGTGGTCTTGGAAAAAAACGTTAACTATACAGTTATTACCAATACTAACAAAGAATATGTTGGGTCGGTGTTGGCGCGCGATCCGTTATTTGATATCGCCATCATGAAAATAGAAGGCACGGGTTTTAAGCCAGCCAAGCTCGGAGATTCGGATAAGATACGAATAGCCCAATCTGTTATTGCTATTGGCAATGTCCTGACTGAATTTAAAAATTCAGTGACCCGCGGTATTATCTCCGGCGTCGGGCGCACTATCACTGCCTCAGGCTCAAATATTACTGAAACAATTGAAGGCGCTATTCAAACCGATGCTTCTATTAACCCGGGAAATAGCGGCGGTCCTTTGGTAAATCTAAATGGTGAGGTAATTGGCATTAACACGGCCATTTATCGCTCGGGCGAGGCTTTGGGATTTGCTCTGCCTATCAATCTGGCTAAAGACGCTTTGGCTAAATTTAAAAAATACGGCGAAATCAAACGTACTTTCTTGGGCGTTCGCTATATTATGCTTAATCGCTACCTGTCTTTTGCCAACAAACTGCCGGTGCAAGAAGGCGCTTATGTTTTAAAAGAAATCCCCTCGGGCGAACCAACTATTATTCCAGACGGACCAGCTGAAGCTGCTGGTATAAAACCAGGCGATGTGATTTTGGAAGTGAATGGCCAAAAACTCTCGGCTATGAACTCTTTGTCTACCGCCATTTCCAAATATGACCCGGATGTGCAGATAACGCTTAAAGTTTTACGTAGCGGTACTGAATATACGCTCAAAGCTACGCTGGGAGAAAGAACAGCTGAATAAAGGTATTTTTATAATAAAAACAAAGGCCAGTAATTAAATTACTACTGGCCTTTGTTCAACTTTGTTACTTATGTTTTTTTTGATAATTAATCAGGCCAACTACTGCTCCCAAACAACATGCCAGGGCGATGTAAAACCAATAGTAAGCAATATTATCTATAAATTCATTCCTTTGTAACTGATGGGTGTCCACCAAACCAGCTATTACCAGAAGTGCTATGGTTACTATTATAAATGACCATAAGGAAAGGAAGAATAGGCTCTCCCCTTTCTTTGATGATAGTTTCATTTTTTTACCTTTAATTTGTTTTGAAATTTACAGTTCACCACCAAGCAGATTGCTGCCCACTGGTGAACTGTAAATGCTTGTTAAAGAGCACTCCCAGAATTACTTCTTGATGTAATCCTTATAATCCTTGCTATTCTGCCAGGAAAAAAATCCAATTGTCGGGTGCACGGTTTTACCGCCATGCTTTACCGCCGCCACGATCGCCTCCAACGGGTAACCGCCGTAAGTATAGGCATTTACCAGTGTGTACCAGTTCCGCAAAGCTGAGGCTGGCACGCGATTATTGAATTTCTTATTCAGGTTCTGCTTTAACTCCAGGGCTTTAGCGCGCTCGGCGGTTAAATTACGGCATTGCTGGTAAGTCCAGCCGGCCCGATAGCAACTGGTTGAGGAACCAGCTACTTGAGGCGCTGGGTGGGTGGCTTTGGTAATAAAACCAAACTGGCCAGTACTGACTTTCTTGCCGTGAATATCGCGAGCGGCAATGGTAAAGACGTAAGATTTGTTAGGAATCAAATTTATATAGATAACTTCATGTTCGGTCGCATAAAGCCCTTCTTTAATTTTACCGCCGCCCTTAACCCGACGCTCGGTCGCCTTGAGGCTTATATCAGCCTTGGCTGGCAGATTGGTCCGCCAGCGCACTACAGCGGTAGTATCGGTTAAACGGAGATCAGCTTGGCTGGCAGGCGAGATTTCGCTTATAACCAACGGTACTTTGATATCACTAGATACAGCTGTAGTTATAGTTTGAACTGAGCTGGTGCCGGTATTGCCATCTTTGTCAGAAACATAGGCTTGCCAGTAATACTTGGTGTTCAGTTTTAACTTACCCACCACCACTTCATACTGATTGCCTGAGCGTACGGCTTTAACTTTCGCTGGCTTAACAAAATTTTCCACGGTGTTATAGCGAATTTCACCATTGTATTGCCCGGTAGTTTTCCAAGTAACCACAAAGTAAGTGCCACCAACATTGGTAACGTTAACATCGGTAATGGCCACTTGGTTACCGGCCGGCTGAACCACCTTGCCGGTTTTAAAAGTATAGTCCAAGGTAGAAGTTTGTTCAGCCTGACTGGTAGTTACAGTAATGCGGTAATGATAGGTTGTATCGCTCTTCAAATTTACTAAAACAACCTCATGGTAAGTATTATAAATTGAAGAGCCGTTAAAAAATCCGTAATCAGTGGTGGTGCCGTAATCAATCCGGCTAGTGGTTGGCAGGCTGGTATAAAAACTTATTTGCATACCAATAACGCCACCTTTATCATTGGTTTTAGTTTTAACTGTAATCCGATCAATGATAAGCTGAGCCGAAACTGCCTGGGGCAACCAGCTCACAAAAATCAATATGGCGATGATGATTGAACTGAGTTTATGTAGTTTCATAGATTTAATATATAACGTTATAGACTAGCATAACGTAGTGGAATTGTCAAGCGTCTACGACCTTCTGCTGCAGGTGGTAAGTGTTGCTGTGACTCAGTAATCCTAAGTAAGATTGCTTGGCTTGGCTACTTGATTGCTCACAAAGCCGTTTGAACATTCTCCGCTTGGTAGCAGTGCGCAGGACACGGTGCGTGGGAAAATGAACCCAACCTAAGAAATCCACACCCGAGGCCATAGTGCTGATTGATATTTTATTTGAGTGCAGCCTAAGGCTTAATCTGTCTAACAAAAAACCTTCAAGTATAGGTAAGATGCTTTCAAGCCACAATCTATCATGCGACAAAATTACAAAATCATCGGCGTAGCGTATATAGTATTTTGCTTTAAGTTTGTGTTTCATAAACTGGTCAAACCTATTCATATACACATTCACCAACAGTTGCGAGGTGAGGTTGCCGAGTGGCAGACCAACACCCAAACGCGTGGAATAAAAACTCCCCACGATTTCTGAGAGTAACCACAAAATATCCTGGTCTGGAATGTACTCACGAACAATCTTCATAAGCACTGTCTGGTCAATCGAGGCAAAGAACTTGCGTATGTCACACTTCAATACCCAACAAGTCCTGGTATGGTTGCGGGAAACTTGGTACGAGAACTCACGAAACCTGTTAAGTGCCCTATGCGTTCCCTTATTTACACGACACGAGTACGAATCAGCTATGAACGTTCTATCGAAAAATGGATACAACACCCTATACAGCGCGTGGTGAATCAACCTATCCCGCACAGCTGCCTTGTGGATATTCCGGGGTTTGGGGTCGGAGATGTTAAACGCCTCATAGACTGAGTGGCGGTAAGTTTTAGCAGCTAGGTCACGGTGAAGTAACAGGATATTATCCATAAACCTAAACACAAACTCTTGCACGTCCTGGCGCTGCCGCTTGCCGCGCACGAACTCTTGCCAGGCTGCCAAAAGATTTTCCAAAGAAATGATATACTGGTATGGATGTCCGAATTGAATCCTGGTAACCACGAGCCATATAATACCCCCCCCCGCAGCGTTTTCAAGCAACCCCGCTGCCGCTGCTCCAGAAGCTAACCTCGGCGTATAAACTTTGGCACAGCTTTTTGTCGCACATTCCCCGCCTCACGCGCTATTCCCTGGGCGAAAAGGTGAATCAGCTGTTCATAGAACTCATAGAGCTCACACTCGCAGCGACGTACTCAGGCAGGGAACAAAAAGCCGCTGTAGTAGAGCGTGCGAGCCTGAAGCTTGACCTCCTCAAGTACTTTGTACAAATTGCCTGGGAACTCAAAGCTCTGGATAACCAGAAATTCGGCGCACTCAGCCAGCCACTCGGCGAAGCGGGCAAAATGCTCGGCGGCTGGAGCAAGCAGCTACAAAAAGAAACTCCCCCCAGAGCAGGGGGAGCCTGAAGAGACTTGCGAACACCACCGAACCACCAGTTATCATTCCAGTCGTTGTTGTTGCGGTTCACGTTCACGTTGCGCTTGTCGTCGTTCCGGTTGAAGGCGATATTGTGCAAGGCACCTTCTGCACCACTGCCCTTAGAGTACTCTCAGGGCTGTATTTTATGTGTGGGGATATACCCAACCAGTACCCTGCACCAAGTATCTTCAGTTTGAAGAGTACTAGACGGCACGCTACTGAAAGCGCCTAGCCTACAGTACTCCGGCAATCTAGTATTGCGAGATACGTTGCCCGCAGCCGTAACCGCAGGCCAGAAGTATCTAGGTAGAGTATAGCAGAAATTAAAAACCCCTCGCAGAAAGAATATCTTCTGCGAGGGTTATTTTGAGCGGACCAAGGGTCCAAGGTACCGGCCCCAGGGCAAAAATTCCAAGTGCCCAAGTTACTTGCGAACACCACCGAACCACCAGCTATCATCCCAGCCGCGGCTGTTGCGGTACACGCCCACGACGCGCTTGCCGACGCGCCGGTGGAAGGCGACATAACACCAGTTACCGTCTTCGTCTTTCCAGTGGGTACCGTTCGGGTGCTCATCGGCGAATACTGGGTCAGCTTCGTTGACGGCCGCTTGGGCGTACGGATCGGGAGTGAGCCCGCGTTTCTCGTATTCACGCGCCAGGTCATCGTCGCTCACGTATTTGCCGAGTTTAAAGAACTCGACTGTTACCTCGTCGCCTTCTCCTCGCGGGATTGCCTTGACCACGGAGTTGTCCGTGTACTCGGTGCGGTTCGTGACCGCGACCATCTCTTTGGGAGAACGACTGCGATTGACTTTCACCGTGCGTATGATGACGTTGGTAGTTGCTATGACCAGTTCTTCAACAAGGCTGAAAAACCTGTCCTGCAAAACTGAACCACTACGCTCAAGCATGAGCTGAACATCAGAGGGGTGAAAATTTCCACCACGTTTTCTGAGAACTGCTCCGTTAAGCTCGTTGATCTTACCAATGTGACCTTCGGTAATGCCAAGGTCGGTTTGTGTTGATGGAGTCGACGTTGTCATCGGTGCCATCCTTTCTTTGATTTGTGTATGATTTCCCCGTTATTTCGGGGTGTGAATTGTTAATATGCGTTCCAGTACAGTAACTGGCTAGTCTAGCGCATATTGGGCATTTTGTCAATAGCATCAGGTAAGGCTATACTTAGCCTCGTTATGAACATCCTTGGCATTGAAACCTCCTGCGACGAAACATCTCTGGCCGTGCTTGAATTTTCTCCCAAGAAAATCAAACTCAAGTCTCATTTAATTTCCTCGCAAGTGAAACTGCACGCACCTTGGGGCGGGGTGGTGCCGGAACTCGCCGCCCGCCGGCATACGGAAGTTATTATTCCCTTACTGCACCAGGCTTTAAAGCAAGCGAGAATTACTCCTAGTAAAATTGATTTAATAGCTGTAACTGGCGGACCAGGGCTTATTACTGCCTTGCAAGTCGGCGTGGAAACAGCTAAAACTTTAGCACTTATCTGGCATAAACCATTAATTCCTGTTAATCATATTGCCGGGCATTTGGTCAGCCCATTCCTAGCCACTAGTTCCTGGCCACTGGCTAATCACAAAACAACCTGGCCAGCGGTAGCGTTAGTGGTTTCGGGCGGGCATACGGAACTTTATCTTATGAAATCACTTGGTCAGCAAAAATTGCTTGGTCGCACCCTGGACGACGCGGCGGGTGAAGCGTTTGATAAAGTAGCCAAACTTTTAAAACTGCCCTACCCGGGCGGGCCGGAAGTGGCTAAATTGGCAAAAAATGGTAACCCGGCTGCTTTTGAATTCCCAAGACC
>LCEZ01000045.1:6096-9021 GCA_000995845.1 Parcubacteria group bacterium GW2011_GWD2_43_10
GCCTTTGAGAAGGCCAAGAAAAAACCAAAAACTAGTGGCCAGGAACTAGCGGCTGATGTGTGCGCTTCGTTCCAAGCGGCAGCTTGTGACGTTTTGGTGGCTAAAACCCTCAAAGCCGCCGCGGCCGCAAAAGCCAAAACCATCATTGTGGCCGGCGGCGTATCTGCCAACAAAGAACTAAGACGGCAATTTATGGCCCAAACAAGATCACTGCCCGCTATACGCTACACACTATTTCCTGATAAAGAATTTACCGGTGATAATGCCGCCATGATCGCCCTGGCTGGAGGCATTGAAGCTAATGGACACGCTTTGAAACCATATCAAAATAATTGGCGCCGGATACAAGCGAGGTCTAATTGGGAACTTTGGTAATTTAATTATGAAAGGACAAAAATTTATTTCTAAAAGTGCCGCACAGACTAAATTGTTAGGCATTAAATTAGCCAAACAGCTTAATGGCAACGAAGTCATAGCCTTAGTGGGTAATTTAGGCAGTGGTAAAACAACCTTTGTCAAAGGATTAGCCAAAGGCTTAGGTGTAAAAGATGTAATAACCAGCCCAACTTTTGTACTAATGAAAAATTACAAAGCTAAACATAAGACGATAAAAAATTTTGTGCATGTGGACTGTTATAGAATTCCAGGAATTGAACTTACGGCCATTGGCCTAGGCGATTTTTTAAATCAAGCAGACACGGTGGTGGCTATAGAATGGGCAGAGAAACTTCCTAAAAAATTTAAACCCAAACTAGTACTAAACTTTGTTAACACCAAACAACCAAATACCAGATTAATAAAAATAAAATCACCTCAAGATAGGTGATTTAGTCTGGTGGGCGGCGATGGATTCGAACCATCGACCTTCTCATTATCAGTGAGATGCTCTAACCAGGCTGAGCTAGCCGCCCTTATATAATTTTTACCATCGTAGCGTAGCAAATATTAGCAGCTAAATCAAGTCCTGCCTACCGGCAGGCAGGGGTAAAAAATACCTCCCCAAAAGGGAGGCTTTTATATTGCGCACTAACAAAGTGAGGGGAAAAGACCAGCGTTTCGAAAACTCGAAACTCGACTTTAAAATAGTAATGCACATACATCGCAAGAATTACTCTTTTGGTAGAGTGCATCACCCTAAGGTTTTTACTCCCTAGAAAGGAGGTGATCCAGCCACAGCTTCCGCTACGGCTGCCTTGTTACGACTTCGCCCCTATCATCGATCCTACCTTCGGACGCTTCAAGCGCCTTCGGGTATTATCGACTCTCTTGGCGTGACGGGCGGTGTGTACAAAACCCGAGAACGTATTCAACGCACTATGGCTGACGCGCGTTTACTAGCGATTCCGGCTTCATGCAGGCGAGTTGCAGCCTGCAATCCGAACTGGGGGGTGGTTTGATGAGATTAGCTCCATCTCGCGATTTAGCGACTCTTTGTTGCACCCCATTGTAGCACGTGTGTAGCCCAAGGCATAAGGGCCATGCTGACTTGACGTCATCCCCACCTTCCTCCCCGTTAACCGGGGCAGTTTGTTGTGAACGTGTTAACACAACATAGGGGTTGCGCTCGTTAGAGGACTTAACCCAACATCTCACGACACGAGCTGACGACAGCCATGCAGCACCTGTGTTAGCCTCCTTGCGGATTTCTCCGGTTTCCCGGAAATAGAACGCTAACATGTCAAGCCTTGGTAAGGTTCTTCGCTTATTGTCGAATTGAACCACATGCTCCACCGCTTGTGCGGGTTCCCGTCAATTCCTTTGAGTTTTAGCCTTGCGGCCGTACTCCCCAGGCGGGATGCTTAAGGTGTTAACTTGTTTGAACGACTCTGGCAGGGTCGATACTGCCAAAGCCTAGCATCCATCGTTTACGGCGTGGACTACTGGGGTATCTAATCCCATTCGCTCCCCACGCTTTCGTCTCTCAGCGTCAGGTTTGTTCTAGTAAGCTGCCTTCGCCTTTGGTGTTCTTGCCGATATTAACGCATTTTACTACTACACCGGCAATTCCGCTTACCTCTCCCAACCTCAATCCTGCTAGTTTCCCTGGCTGGTCCACCGTTGAGCGGTGGGATTTAACCAAGGACTTAACAAGACGCCTACAGACTCTTTACGCCCAATAAATCCGGATAACGCTCGGGGTCTCTGTATTACCGCTGCTGCTGGCACAGAGTTAGCAGCCCCTTATTCCTATAGTACCGTCATTGTTCGTCCTATAGAAAAGTAGTTTACACCCCGAAGGGCTTCTTCCTACACGCGGCGTCGCTCCCTCAGACTTTCGTCCATTGGGGAAGATTCTCGACTGCAGCCTCCCGTAGGAGTCTGGGCAGTGTCGCAGTCCCAGTGAGGGGGGTCGCGCTCTCACGCCCCCTATCCGTCGTAGCCTTGGTGAGCCGTTACCTCACCAACAAGCTGATGGAACCTAGGCCCCTCCCAAAGCGCCGTAAAGCTTTTTTCCGTCCGCCTGAGGCGGACGGACTACATCCGGTATTAGTTCACCTTTCGGCGAATTATTCCGAACTTCGGGGTAGGTTACCAGGGTGTTACGCACCCGTTTGCCACTAATATAAACTCTTGATGTAATCTCAAATTTATATCCGTTCGACTTGCATGCCTAAGACACGCCGCCAGCGTTCATCCTGAGCCAGGATCAAACTCTCAGTAGAATTTGAAGTAGCTCTTCAATCCACCACTTGTTTAACCTGGTGGGTGGCTCCGCAAAGCGGAGATCCAGGTGCCCACGCGATTGGACCGCGTGAACAAATAATTGACAATCTGGCTTTTCCTATCACTTTGTTAATGGAACTACTACTCGGGTTTTTTCTACGATTTTGGCGCAGAAAAAACAGAGATACTCGTCACTTTACAAGTACCACTGTTTTCTCTACTCCTATAGTCCACCAATTGGCGGATAAATGTCAGAGAATA
>LCEZ01000046.1:0-766 GCA_000995845.1 Parcubacteria group bacterium GW2011_GWD2_43_10
TTGTTGTCGTCAAAAGTGTCCGGCCGAACCATTTTGACGGAGATAGTAGCACATCACATGGCAATACTGCAGGTGGTATGTTTATGTCCGGCCGGACATAAACATACCATTTATAAAAACTGTAAGCTTGTTGATAATTTAGAATTGGCATGAGCAATCAACTTAATCAATACACAAAACCCTAGCAGGATGCTTGGGTTTTGTAGTCTTATTTTCGATTCGAAATTCTTTATTCAACTTTCTTGCGTTTAGGCTTTTTGGCTTTTTTCTTTAACAGTTCAATGGCATCTTCCAGCGTTACAGTTTTGGGATCAGAATCACGGGGGATAGTGGCATTGATTTCACCATCAGTTACATAAGGGCCAAAACGTCCGGCCTTAACTGAAATTTCCGTATCTGTTTTAGGGTTTTTCCCTAAGACCGCAATCGTTCCGCTTTTGGGTAGTTCAGTTCTGAATATTTCCAAGGCCCTTTCCAGAGTGATAGTTAAAACATCATCCGGTTCTTTAAGTGAGCGATAGCCATCACCTCTTTTTACATAAGGGCCAAATCTGCCCAAACCAGCCAGCACTTCTTCACCGGTTTCAATATCAGCACCTAAAGAACGCGGCAGTTCTATAAGTTTTAAAGCTTGCTCCAAGGTTAATTCGTCAGCGGTTAGCGAGCGGGGTATAGCCGCGAATTTTGGCTTCTCTTTATCAGTGCCATTACCCAGCTGAATATACGGGCCATAGCGCCCTAACTTAACCTTGATATCCAAACCAGT
>LCEZ01000046.1:792-6554 GCA_000995845.1 Parcubacteria group bacterium GW2011_GWD2_43_10
TCAGGTGCTCTTTAAAAGGTTCATAGAATTCGCGTATTACTGGTACCCACTCGGTTTTACCTTCGGCAATGTCGTCAAGTTCGCCCTCTATTTTGGCAGTAAAAGCATAATCAACCACTTCAGGGAAATGTTCTACTAATAAATCGCTTACTAGGAAAGCCAAATCAGTTGGTTTTAATCGTCGCAGGAATCGTTCCACATAGCCACGGGCGATAACTGTGCCAATAGTTGGTGCATAAGTGGAAGGCCGGCCAATGCCGTAGCTTTCCAAAGCCTTAACTAGAGTAGCGTCCGAATAGCGCGCTGGTGGTTCAGTAAAATGTTGTTCAGGTGTAAGGGAGACGAGCTTTACTTTATCGCCTTCTTTTACTTCGGGTAAAAGCGAATCTTCCCTTTTTTCCTGCCAGACCTTTAAGAAGCCATCAAATGTCAGCCTGGAACCAGTGGCTCGGAAAGTAGCGCGTCCGCCAGCAATATTTACACCGATACCATCAAATTCAGCCTCAGGCATTTGGCTGGCCACCGCCCGCCGCCAAATAAGATTGTACAATCGCCATTCTGGAGTTTTCATATCAGCTTTAACGGCATCAGGGTGGCGATTGATATCAGTTGGGCGTATAGCTTCGTGGGCTTCTTGGGCATTTTTTGATTTAGTAGCATAGCGCCTAGCACCATTAGCATAATTTGAACCGAATTCCTGACTGATGTAAGTTTGTGCTTCGTGCAAAAACTTTTCTGCTAGATTAGTGGAATCGGTGCGCATGTAGGTGATTAAACCTACTGAGCCTTCGGACAATTCAATACCTTCATACAGCCGTTGTGCCAGCATCATAGTCTGCGTGGCTGAGTAACCTAAACGTCGGTTGGCATCTTGTTGCAGAGTGGAGGTGATATAAGGCGCTAGGGGAGAGCGCTTAGTTTTCTTTTGTTCCACCTCAGCTACTTGCCAGGCGGGTACATTATTTAATTCATCAACTATATTCTTCGCTGAAGATTCATCAGTGAAGGCAAATTTATCTACCGTTTTGCCATCTAAATTTTGCAAGAGAGCGGGAAATTCTTTTTTATCAGCGGCAAATTGAGCAGTAATACTCCAGTATTCCTGTTTGTTAAAAGATTGAATTTCGCGTTCCCGTTCCACAATTAGCCTAACCGCCGCTGATTGCACCCGGCCAGCCGACAGTCCGCGCGCCACTTTTTTCCATAAGAAAGGCGAAAGTTCGTAGCCAACTAGCCGGTCAAGCACGCGCCGGGCTTGCTGGGCATTAATTAAGGAAATATCAAGTTCGCGCGGTGATTCTAAGGCCTGACGTACAGCATGTTCGGTTATTTCATGGAAAGCAATCCTTTTTAGTGGTGCGGATGTCTTATTTAATATATGGGATAAGTGCCAGGCAATGGCTTCGCCTTCACGGTCTTCGTCAGTTGCCAGATAGATAATGGAAGCTTTTTTAGCTTGAGCCTTGAGTTCACTAATGGCCTTTTTTGCCCGCGGCGGCTCAATATATTGGGGGGTGAAATCATGCTCCACATCCACGCCTAATTTTGATTTAGGCAGATCACGCACGTGCCCGTAAGATGAGGTGACAGCGAATTCTGAACCCAAAAAACGGCCAATGGTTCTGGCTTTAGTCGGGGATTCAACAATTATTAAATTTGTTTCCGGCATTTACTTATAAATAACTCAACACTAAACAAACTTGTTTATAGCATACAAGTATTAAATTTGGCAATGTTATTAAGTTTTTGCCAGATTATTTTAGCCGTCGGTATCGCCCGCTGCCTTCATCTTTTAAATAGCCTTTTAACTCAAGTAAAGTCAGGCCGGAAGTCAGGTTGCTGGCTGGTAAATTAAGCAATCGGACCAAAGTTTCCAAGTGAGTTGGCTCGTACGGCAATTTTTCCAGCAGGCTTTGTAAATCAGCTGTCAGGGGCTCCCGGGCAGCAGTTGTTTCTGCTTTTAAACCAAAGGCTGACAAAACATCACTGGCCTCAGTAATTAAATGAGCTCCTTGTTTAAGCAGTTCGTTGGTACCAACAGAAGCGGGCGAGGTGGCGTTACCAGGCACAGCAAAAACTTCCCGATTTGCTTCTAGGGCGTGTTTGGCTGTCAGCAGTGCACCAGAAGTTTTAGCTGCCTCAATCACGATTGTACCTTGAGCCAGGCCGGCAATAATGCGATTGCGAAATGGAAAATTCTGTTTTAAGGGAGCAGTCTGTGGTGGAAATTCTGAAATCCATAAGCCACCCTTATCTAGAATTTCATTCGCTAGCTTATGATTAGCTGAGGGATAAATTTGATCCAAGCCCGAAGCCATGACCGCCGCAGTTTTTCCACCAGCTTCAATCGTAGCTTTATGAGCAGACGCATCTATACCATAAGCCAAGCCTGAAATTATAGTTACCCCAACTTGCGCTAGAGTGTTTGCAATTTCGCGGGCCATTGTCAGTCCATAGCTAGTGGCTCGGCGGCTACCAACAATTGCTAAACAAAGATTTTCTAAAATCTTTAAGTCGCCGCGGATAAATAACAAAGCCGGCGGATCATAAATTTCTTTAAGCAACTTAGGATAAATTGGATCAGCTATCGTCACAACTTCTAGTTGCAGTTTCTCTATTTCCTGATAGCTCGCGGCCACATCTATTTTTTGCCGGTGGGCAATAATAGCCTGAACCAGACTGGTTTCCAGGCCAGCTTGTTTAAGTTCGCCCGCGCTAGCTTGCCAAGCTTCGGCCATAGTAGGGAAGTGTGAACGCAGTAAAGCAAAGCCCTTTGGCCCCAATTTAGGCAATCTCGCGAAAGCTACATAATAGGCTGAATTTTGATTTCCACTTGACATAAGTTTTTGGGCAATGTAGATATGTATATGCTGTAACCTTGGTGGCAGTTAAGCTACCAGGCCAGTAATCTAAAAGTATTAACATAAATTATCCATATCTAGCAAGTGGATAGTTTTAAAGGATTAAATTATGCAAAAATTTGATGATGAAGATAATTATGGTGTTTTTAATCCCCCAGAAGGGATTAAAAAATATCCAGAGCAATGCCCCAAATGTTTAGGCCCGAGTCTTGATAATTCTGAAATCTGTCCAAACTGTGGAATTGATTTTAATGATCTTGAACCAGAAAAGTCTGAGTCTGATGCTCAAAACAAGATCAACCAACAAGACCAAGATGATGATAATGTTCCTTTATCAGATATAGAAGCTGGCGGTGACGAAGGGCTATAAATAATTTTTAGTGTGCAGTAAACACTCCACTTTAAAGTTGAGTGTTTTTAGTTTTGTAGTAACTTTAGACTTTGCTTAAGCCATGGTATCCAAGCGCCGGCGGCCAATGGGTGTTCGGCTTGCCAAGTTGATTCCACTTTGTGCCAATTATCATCAAATTCAGTCAGGCGCTCAATTAATTCTGGTGCAGGAGTTTCTAAAAATCTAATAGAGAATTTGCCTTGCTGTTCTTGGTGCCAACAAGTGACTTCTTGCAGCCTAGCAACTTCGGCTAATAATTTTATTTCCAGCAGAGTCAGCAGATTTTTAAATAATCTATCAGTTTTATCTTCGTTTAGTGGTCGGCCAATAAGTTCTTGGGCAGTTGATAACAATTCAGACGGCTCGCGAATACTAGCCAAGCGCTGATAAAGATTAATGCGCGCCTCTTCGGCTGGTACCAGTTCGGGTAAGATCCTACCTTCGAGCGGCAGAGTCAACCTAACCTCTGGAATGTTTGGTAATTGTTGGCCTGAACGTTGTTCGGCAATAGCGTCCGCTAGCATTTGTCCATAAAGATGCAAACCAACCGCGGATACCTGGCCGTGTTGTTGATAGCCTAAAATTGCACCAGCACCCCTTAATTCGAGATCACGCAAAGCTAAGCTCAGTCCGCCGCCAAGCTCTTCGGTTTGAGCTAAGGCTTCCAGTCTTTTTTCAGACACGGCGGTTGGTTTGCTGGTAGTTAGAAAATAAGCATAAGCCTGAACCAGGCCTCGCCCCACCCGGCCTTTCAGCTGGTATAAATCAGCTAAGCCGAATTTTTGTGTATTTTCTACTATTAAAGTATTAACATTAGGCAAATCTAAGCCATTTTCAATAATTGAAGTAGCTAGCAAAAGTTCCAGTTCACCATTATCAAAGGCGCGCATGGTGGCAGCAACTTGCTGAGGAGATTTTTGGCCATGCACTATTCCTATTTTGAGTTTAGGAAATATATTTTTTAATACACTGGCAGCTGCGGGCAAGTCTTTAACCCTGGGCACCAGGTAAAAAATTTGCCCATGTCTATCAAGCTCGTGGCTTATTGCTTGTTTAATAATATCTTCATGTCGTGAACTGAAAATCATTTTAACCGCCTGTCGGCCAACCGGGGGGCTTAAAATAATGGAAAGATCCCTAAGGCTTGAGACCGCTAAATTGAGAGTACGGGGAATCGGTGTGGCTGATAAAGCCAAGACATGCACTGAGGGTTTGAGCGCTCGTAATTTTTCTTTTTGCTTCACCCCAAAGCGCTGTTCTTCATCTATTATCAGCAGACCCAAATGATTGAATTTAACATCATCAGTCAGCAGACGATGGGTGCCAATTATTAAATCAATTTTTCCCGAAGTTAAGGCTGCCAAAGTTTGCTTTATACTTGAGGTTGTTTGCGCCCGAGAAACCAGCCCGATTTTTATACCATAACTGGAGAGTCTGGCTGAAAATGTATCAAAGTGCTGTTGGGCTAAGATTGTGGTTGGGGCTAACACCGCAACTTGACAACCATTGAATACAGCGCGGGCACTGGCTCTGATGGCTAATTCAGTTTTGCCAAAACCAACATCACCGCAGATCAACCTGTCCATTGGTTGGTGTCCGGATAAATCAGCCCCAATTTCAGCCCAGGTTTTTAATTGATCAGGCGTGAGCGGATAAGCAAAAGTAGAAGCAATAAGTTCTTCTTCCGGAAAAGATTGCCAGGGTTTAATCTGCGCTACATGACGTTTAGCATAAAGGTTGAGCAGTTCGCGGGCGAGGATGGCAGTTTCGGCCTTAACTTTTTTTTGCACCCCGAACCAATGAGCGCTGGAAAGTCGTTCCAGAGGAGGATGAGGTGACCCTAGGTAGTGAGATAACCTGTCGGTGTGCTCGATTGGTACAAAAAGTTTGTCGCTGGCGGCATATTCAATCAGGAAATATTCACGAGGGTTACCGTCCTGGATTTTTTCAGTCAGACCACCAAATCGTCCGATGCCGTGATCAATATGTACCAGATAATCGCCCGTCCGGAGTTTGGCATAAGAGGCTAAGGAGCGCCGGTAAAATTTGCGGCTGCTGCCATAGAGCTCATGATCGGTTAGGTAATGAGTCTGGGAAGCTTTATCAGTAAAACCAGTCAGACATTCGGCCGCCCCGGCAGTAATTTCAACCATAGCTGGCAAGGGAATATCTGCTGGCAGATTTTTAAGCAGACGATACGGCGCAGCTGACAGTAGAATTACCTTTTCTTCAGTATTTTTTGTTTGTAACCAGCGGGAAAATTCCAGCCATTGTTTGGCAAATAAAGGAACCGGATTAAAGAGTTTGTTAGTGGCAGTTGGCCTAATAGTCAGTTGCCGCTGATGCCCAGGCAAGAAATTTTCCGGCAAGCCTATTAGGGTATGGTCAGGTGAGATAAAATTTGCCAACGAATGTTTTAACCACAGACATTTGTCGGTTTGTTGATTGATAATAATTCTAGCATTTCATTTGGCGTTTTTCCATTTAAACCACAGTGTTCAAGGTTGTTG
>LCEZ01000047.1 GCA_000995845.1 Parcubacteria group bacterium GW2011_GWD2_43_10
GACGGTTCCCAGTTTATTTTTTTGTTCTCTTTCACCAGTTTCTCCCGAAGCGCTGACATGCGGATATACCAAGAGTCTCGAGCAAAGTAGATAAGCGGGGTGTGACAGCGCCAGCAAAACGGGTAATCGTGTATGTATTCATGTGGTTCACCAAACAAACCACTGCGCCCTCTTTTCCTTTGCTCACTGAGATAATCAATAATCTCTTGTTCAATTTTCTTATCCTTCACAAACTTGCCTTGCCACTGCGGTACGTCTTTGGTGAAATTTCCAGCTTCATCAACTGTGTGGTATTTAGGCAAACCCTCTGCCGTGCCTAAATTAAAATCATCTTCGCCATACATAACCGCCGTATGCACCACGCCCGTACCCTCTGTAGTAGTCACAAAATCAGCCGCGTACACACGGTGCGACTTTTCGTTCTGCAATTGTTTGATATCAAACAGAGGTTCATATTCCAAACCGACTAAATCTTTACCCTTTAGATTCTCTTCCTCCTCAAGTGCTTGCCCCATAAAAACCCTACCTAAGTCAGATTTTGGAATTTTTTCAAATATTTCCCGCGAAAAAATAACGTATTCAGTTGACTTGTTTAGAATAGGGTCAACTGAGTTAACGAACTGTGCTTCAGGAAGAATTCGTGCTTTGGTATATTCAATGTTATTCCCCACTGTCAAAGCCACATTCCCCGGTAACGTCCACGGTGTCGTCGTCCACGACAAAATATAAGTATTCTCATCAATTTTGATTTTTGATTTTTGATTTTTGATTTTAAATTTAACATACACAGCCTTATCCGGAATGCTCTTGTACCCCAGCGCCACTTCGTGCGAAGACAGTGCTGTGCCGCAACGTGGACAGTGCGGCAACACTTTGTAATCCTGGTAGAGTAAGCCTGCCTTATCCACTTGCTTGAAAATCCACCATAAACTCTCCAGGTAATAATTCTCATAAGTTACATAGGGGTGTTCCAAGTCCAGCCAAAACCCCATTCGTTTGGTTAATTTTTCCCAATCTTCTTTATATTTCCAAACATCAGCCCGACATTTATTGTTAAACTCTTTTACCCCGTATTTTTCAATATCAGGTTTGCCTTTAAAACCAAGCTCCTTTTCCACCTGTAATTCCACCGGCAAGCCTTGGGTATCCCAGCCGGCTTTGCGCTCTACCCTGAACCCACGCATAGTCTTATAACGCGGAATAAGGTCCTTAAAAGCGCGGGCCAGCACATGATGAATCCCCGGGCGTCCATTGGCGGTCGGCGGTCCTTCAAAAAAAACAAAATTCCCGTGAGGCGCGGGTTTAGCGAGTGATTTCTCAAATATCTTATTGTCCTGCCAATATTTGAGCCACTTGTCTTCAAGGTCTGGGAACTTCACCATAACGCTGTTTAGTTTACTGAGTTTAAAGGCTTCAAGCAAGCTTGACTTTTCTTATATTCCAGGTAAAGTAGCATCAAAACACAAAGGAGTAACTTAACATGGAACTAACATTAATCTGGTTTATCTGGGTGTTCCTATGGTTTGTCTTGAGACCCTGGCTTATCAGACTGAATAGTAAAAGCTCTGACAAGCTAAACATAACGGCCATCAAAGAATATCTTTACGATAAGATAGACTTTGCCAACAGGTTTGATATTGGCTCAACTTTTAGCCGTGGCGATTATATAGTCGTGTATAATAAACTACAAAATAACGGTTTTGTTGGTGAAAAGCTTGTGATTAGTAATCATCCCTTAAAAGGTAAATCACACGAAATAGTAATGGAATACCTCAATGACGATATAATTGTCGTCAAATTAGACAACCAAACAATGGACTCCGATCTTTCAGTAGACAATGACCGATCAGCTCACAAAATTTTGGAGCTTGGTCAACGCGCCTTTAAAGGCAAGCCAATACCATAAATACCCGCTATAAATAGTCGGGTATTTTTTATTCCTTATTTATCTCGAACTGAATTGTTCTATGGCTTTAACAACCTTGGAATCTGCTTTGAGGTTTTCTATAAATAAAATCTGGTCCCGATTTATTATCATCTCGTCAGTTGGCCCGTGTAATTCAGCACCTAATTTTACCAAAGCCAAATCTTGCGCCTGCTGTTCCCCGCCGGCTTGCAAGGGACCTGAAGTCTGCAAATAATATATTTTTTTTAATACAATCGTGTCAGGGGAGATACTGGTAACATTACCAAAGTATACTTGCCCATTGGAAAGAAATACGGCCTGCCAGCCCGACATTGGTCGCCACCAATTGCTTTGATAGCCTATTACGCCAATAAAAGCTAAAACTAAAACAACTACTATTATTATCAAAGCCCAAGGGCTATGCCTGCGAACTTGTATAGCTGGCTGAGTATTAAATTCCATACCTGTTTATTATAGCAAAAATAATTTACATTTGCTCAACCGTAGTAATGCCTAAGATATTTAAGCCCTCTTTAATTACTTCAGCGGCAATACTAATCAAAGATAACCTAAAAATGCGAAGCGTGCTTTCCGCTTTTATTACCGGAGCAACATGATAAAAAATATTGACCTGGTTTGCCAGTTCATATAAATAAGCGGCTAATAAATGAGGTCCGCAATCTTCGGCCGCTCGACGTAAAAATTCCGGATAACGCATTAAAGTGCGCAACACAATTAAGTCCTGCTCACCCACGGACGCTAATGATTTAACTGACATGACCGGGTGACGTTTGCCGCCGGCTTTCTTAAGCACACTCTTCAGGCGGACATAAGTATATTGCAAATAAGGCGCGCTATTACCTTCTAGCTCCAGCATTTTCTGCCAATTAAAAGTAATATCAGTATGCCGATTTTGCGATAAGTCATTATATTTTACCGAACCAACACCCACTGCCTCAGCTATGCGTTCTTTAACCTTTGATGGTAAACTCGGGTTCTTGTTTTGCACTATTTTATAAGCCAACTCATGAGCTTTATTTAAAACATCTGCCAAGGGAATTATTCTGCCTTCGCGCGTGGCTAATTTTTGCTTATCCTCGCCCAAGATAAGACCGTATTTTATATGCCGCAGTTCAGTACTGCTAGCATAACCAGCGAGCTTGGCAATAGAAAAAACCTGGTCAAAATGCAAGGCTTGCTCATTACCCACCACATATAAAATTTTATTGGGCTTGAATTTTTTAACGCGATAGCGAATAGCAGCTAAATCACGCGTGGCGTAAAGCGAACCGCCGTCGGATTTTTGCACCAAGCAGGGCGGCAAAGATTCTGCCTCTAAATGCACCACCACTGAGCCATCGCTGTTTTTTGTGGCAAACTTACGGCGCAACAACTCAGCCACTACCCCCTTAAGCATTGGTTCATAATAGCTTTCGCCCGTGACATGAGAAAATTTTACGCCCAAACGCTTATATAACACTTCAAATTCCATAAGCGATTCATGCTTAAACCAATTCCACAAAGCTTTATTCTGACGATTGCCTTGTTCAAGTTTTAAAAATTCACGTTGCCCTTCAGTTTCCAATTCCGGCTCGGTTTTCATCTCCTCATGAAACTTCACATACAACTTGAGCATTTCCTCAATCGGGGCTTTTTTCACCTGCTCACGCTTGCCCCAGCGCTTGTAAGCCGCGATCAGCTTGCCGAATTGCGTACCCCAATCACCCAAATGGTTAAGCCGATAAACATTAGCCCCCAACGCTTGATAAATGTTAGCCAAAGCCGCGCCAATAATAGTTGAACGAATGTGCCCGACATGCATGGGCTTGGCGATATTGGGGCTGGAAAATTCAACTAAAACTTTTTGCCCTTTATATATGTTTCTTTTCTGGCTCTTGATTAACTCCGGTAACTGTTTTAAAAATACAGTTGGCTTAATCCAAAAATTGATAAAACCAGGCCCGGCGATTTCCATCCGACTACAAACAGTGTTCACTAACCGTGATTGCTTAAGTTCGTCGGTTATAGTCTCGGCTGCCTGGCGCACGGGCACACCCCACTTGCTGGCAATTTTAAGGGCGACATTGGTCGTTAAATCACCATGGGATAACTCCCGAGTAGGCTCCACTTCAACCTCTTCTGCCTTGAATTGATAATGCTTATGGGCGGCTTTGGCCACCTCGGCTTGTAATTTTTGCGATAACATGAAATTCCTTATAAAGATTAATTCATTTCATCTCCCGTAGGGAGGTAACGTTCTTAAGTATAAAGCCTAAAGCCTTTTTGGCAAAATAAAAGCCGACCACTAAATTGTGGCCGGTTTATTATCTATTAATTGAACTTTTACGTGACTTAAAGACCCTATACTTCTTTTACTTGTTTTAGACTCTTTAGTAACAAACAGACCTCACAGGTATCAAGCATTTGTAGGGCTTTCTTGTTATTTACTGTCCTCTTGGACTCAGCTAACCAATATACTAATGCTTCATTAAGGCCATCCAAAACCTTAATGGGTGTTAAAGAATGAATATACCATTCAAGCTCATTAATGGCAGTAAAATCAAGATCATGAAGAAAAAGTTTAGTTTTACCAATAAGAATAAGCGGCACTATTAATAACTTATGATAAGCCTGCTTATCTTTAACAGCTAGTTTATTAACATTATAAAATGGTCTCAAGCGGTTATCGTCATTGCCACTTAATAATATGCTTTTATAAACTAACTCTAAG
Organism: Parcubacteria group bacterium GW2011_GWD2_43_10; assembly: GCA_000995845.1. Lineage (GTDB taxonomy): Bacteria > Patescibacteriota > Patescibacteriia > Veblenbacterales > UBA10138 > UBA10138. The sequence continues at coordinate 4,638 of LCEZ01000047.1, forward strand.
AATTCACTTACTTCCTTTCGGGCAGGCTCATAAGTGGGTATATTATTCTTTGCTGTGTAAAACTTTACTAAGTCAATAATAAGATCCATTGGCAATTTTAAAATTGCTTCTGAATCTTCATCATAATTATAGTCGCCATGACGCTTATTAACTTTACCAAGTAAAGTTGCTAATATTCGCGCTGCCTTTTCCTGAACTTTTTGGTCTTCCCAACTTATATAGTGTGGGTCCTTGAGGCCTTGCGGATGCTTGCTATAATAAGGTGTTTCCATATCAGCAATAAACATAAGTATTTTAATCCTTTTAACCACATATTTATTATAATCAGCGTAAAGACCAGGGTGCGCCAAGCCTATTGATAAATCCCCTAATATGTGAAGCATTGCGACTGCATACTGCACAGTTTCGGTTTTAGATAATTCGGATATAATTTTATCTATATCCCACTCTTTGCGAAAATGTTTGAATACCATTTTAGTAACTCCTTTTGATTTGTTAATGTATTTCGCCCACCTGCTTTGAGGCCGGCTGTGTTTTGTTTTCCTTAAGCTTTGCTCAAGGTGCCGCCATCTTAACCCTGGGGCTGATGCTAGTCAAGGAACTACAAAACCACCCCCGCAGATGCGGGGGTGGTTTTAAAAGATGCATTATTTCTTAACCGCTTCCACTATTTTGGCAAAAACTACCGGATACTCACGGGCCAGCTGGGCCAATATCTTCCTATCCAATTCTATCTTTTTCTTCTTAAGAAGATCAATGAATCGGCTGTAAGACAAACCATGTTCACGCACAGCAGCATTGATCTGTATCTGCCACAACCTTCGAAAATCGCCCTTGCGGCGGCGCCTATGGGCAAAAGCATACACCCCGGCTTTGCGGGCAGCTACTTTAGCTAAGGTAATCTTGCTTTTTCTGCCCCAACGAAAACCTTTAGTGCGCTTCAATAAATTC
>LCEZ01000048.1 GCA_000995845.1 Parcubacteria group bacterium GW2011_GWD2_43_10
CCAAAAAACTTTAGAGTTAGGTTTTGATGAAATTAACTTAGACTATATTCGCTTCCCCACTGATGGCGATTTAAATAATATTATTTACCCCAGCTGGAATAAAACCACGCCCCGAGAGGAAATATTAAAAAACTTTTTACGCTGGCTGCGGCAGAATATGAAAGCTGTTAAACCTTATACTGTTCTTTCAATCGATGTATACGGCGAAACCTTTTTACGTGATTTTGCTGGCAGTACCGGACAAAGAATGACCACATTGGCGCCAGAAGTGGACGTGGTATCACCAATGGTTTACCCATCACATTATCGGTCTGGTAATTTTGGCTACTTTACCCATCACATTATCGGTCTGGTAATTTTGGCTACACCAACCCAGCAACTCAACCTTACGGCGTAGTTTACGGCACCCTAGAAAAAGGCCAGCTATTATTTGCGAATGCTCCTAATACTATCGTGCGGCCGTGGCTGCAGGATTTTCATTTAGGCGCACAATATACTCCTGCTATGGTGCGAGCTCAAATTACGGCCACAACTGATGCTGGGAATCATAATGGTTGGATGTTGTGGAACCCGAAAAATATTTATTCTGAATCTGCTTTATTAAAAGAATAATATGAACCAGCCCAACGAAGGTATTGAACTATTGTATACCCGCGATTGCCAGGCTTGGCCTGAAGCTTATGAAAATCTTAAAACTGCCTTACAAGAACTTGGGATAACCGACGAACCTCAACTTGTTGTTATGGATACGATGGATCAAGCTGAGGAATACAATTTCTTCGCCTCGCCCTCAATACATATTGACGGTGTAGATATTGATCCTCATGCCCGACGCACTGGTAAGCGCGGTTTGGGCACAGGCCGGCCTTATTTTGCTGATGGCCGGGCGTTAGTCGCCCCGGCAATTAATATGATAAAGCAAGCTCTAGAAGAACTTTATTTAACTCCTGAAAAATCTAATTAATTTTGACAATCTGCCCAAGCTCTCATACGCTTAAACCATATGACAATAGAAACATTATTCAGCCAAGCCAGTGAACGAGGGGCGTCTGATTTGCACCTAGCTGTTGGCCTGCCGCCAACAATTCGCCTTCATGGCGAACTTAAACCATTGGAAGAGGCTGTGCTCACGCCTAAAAAAATGGAGGAGTTAATTTTTAGCATCCTACAAACAACTCAACAAGATCGATTCCAAAAAGAACGCGAACTTGATGTTTCCTACGAATTGAAGGATGGCACCCGCTTCCGGGTTAATTTGCACTATGAAAAGGACAATATGGGTTTGGTTGCCCGGGTTATTCCCACCACTATTCCTAATTTGGAAGATATTGGCATGCCAGAAGTTGTTTATAATCTCACCCGCATGGATTATGGCTTAGTGCTGGTTACTGGCCCGACTGGCTGTGGTAAATCCACTACCTTGGCAGCCATGATTAAACTAATCAATTCTGAGCGCTCGCTAAATATAATCACACTAGAAGACCCGATTGAATTCTTATTCAGGCCAGATAAAAGCATAATTAAGCAGCGCCAACTGGGAACTGACATGATAAGTTTTGGTGAGGGCTTAAAGCATACACTAAGGCAAGACCCTAATGTTATTATGGTTGGAGAAATGCGCGATTTGGATACAATAGGCACCACCCTAACATTAGCCGAAACCGGCCACTTAGTTTTAGCTACACTGCACACCTCTAATGCTGCCCAAACAATTGATCGTATAATTGATGTTTTTCCGCCGCATCAACAAACTCAAGTGAGATTACAACTTTCCTTTTCTTTAAAAGCGGTAATTTCTCAGAGACTGCTGCCCAAAGAAGGCGGCGGACGTGTGGCTGCCAGAGAAATCCTGCTTAATAATCCGGCGATCTCTAACCTGATTCGCGAAAATAAAGTTGCCCAGATTAAATCAGTTATTCAAACTGGGGCTGAAGATGGCATGGTCACCATGGATCAGCATATCAAGCGTTTGGTACAAGATAAAATCATCAGCCGCGAAACCGCTTTAGCTCACATTTCCTCCCCCGACGTGCTGAAATAAATTTTAATACTCAAAACACCCCGCGTACTGCGGGGTGTTTTTAAATTTTTGGAGCGGGTAAGGGGAGTCGAACCCCTGTCAACAGGTTGGAAACCTGTGGTAATACCGTTATACGATACCCGCCGACTTTAAATTTGGATTATTTATCTTCGTCAGAGATGAAATTTTTCACTGCCTGCTGGTTGGTAGCTATATCATCTTTCAATAACTCAACAAAACTTTCTCCAGTGCGCAAACTTTCACTATATAACCATAGTCCGTAACCTAAAACCAGCGTAAAAACTATGATTAGTACCGCCAAGAAGTGTTTGCGCATTTTTATCTAAAATAACCTTATACATTATGCTCGCCACTGTGCCGCGGGTCAGAATCGAACTGACGACGCCAGCCTCTTCAGGGCTGCGCTCTACCACTGAGCTACCCAGGCACTAAACAATCGTGTATTAAAGAGCTACCGCGGCAGACTGACGAGCATAATCTAATTATATATGAATTGGTCGGGGTACTGGGATTTGAACCCAGGACCTCCTGCTCCCAAAGCAGGCGCGCTAGCCAACTGCGCTATACCCCGATAAAAAACTGATAACTGTGGTGGGTCGTCCGGGACTCGAACCCAGAACCAACTGCTTAAGAGGCAGCTGCTCTACCATTGAGCTAACGACCCATTCAAAAATATTGCACGGCGGGAGATTTTTTGTCCCCGGAGGGATTCTGTCCTGGGTAGCGCGTAAAGCTGCGCTCGCTCGCTTCCCGCGAACATTCGGCTCGACCTCACTCCTACCCTTCGAATCCCACTCTTAATTATAAGCTACGGCTGATTTGCCCCCGGAGGGATTCGAACCCCCAATAACTGGTCCGAAGCCAGCCGTGATATCCGTTTCACCACGAGGGCATACTTTAAAGAGCTTTCAAAACAAGAACTAACCCACGGTAACACAAAATATTATCATTTTCAAGCCTGCCTCCCATCTTGGTATATACTATCTAATATGCCGTCTGATTTCTATAGACAGGTTTATAAATTAGTAAGCTCTATACCTTCAGGAAAGGTTGCTACCTACGGCCAAATAGCTGCTATTCTGGGTAAACCACGAGGTGCTAGATTAGTTGGCTGGGCACTAAATAAATGTCCGACTGACGTTCCTTGGCAACGAGTCATCAACCGTCGGGGTATGATATCTATAGAAAATTTACGCGCCAGCAAAGATCTTCAAGCTGAACTACTACAAGCTGAGGGCATAGAAATAATTTTTAAACAAGGAAATTATTGGGTAAATTTAGAAGAGTCTCTCTGGCAACCAAAATAGAACTTTATGTTAAGTCCTTTGGGCCACAATACACTCATACAACTGATCGGAAAATTGCTAGCGACGCTGGCTGGTTTAGTTGTGGTGGCTTTTATGACCAGAAGTTTAGGCCCGACGGGTTTCGGGCACTACACCACCATCATAGTTTTCTTGCAAACTTTCGCCATATTAATAGACTTCGGGCTCACGATGACAGCCGGCCGGAGCTTGGGTGAACATAAGATACCGTCGCACATTTTTCTTAGTAATCTTTTAAGCTTCAGGGTAATAACAGCGGCGATGACCTTTGCCTTGGCGCCGACGGTGGCCTTGTTCTTACCTTACCCGGGAATAGTAAAACTAGGCATTACCGCCACCAGCTTGGCCTTCTTTCTGGCCAGCTTAACGCAAAGTTTTCAGGCTGTATTCCAAGCCAGCTTAAAAAGCGGCTATTTAGTGGCAGCCGATCTGGCTGGCAAATTATTATTGCTAGTCGGCACGATACTGGTGGCGCAGTTGAACCTTGGGCTGATGGCCTTCTTAGCAGTTTACACCTTCTCCAGCGCCGCTATTGCCGGCGGCACCTTGTTCTATGCTCGTAAGCTCATGCCCTTCAAATGGGAGCTTGATCTGTTGGTTTGGAAAACTATCTGGCTGGCAACCTGGCCCATTGCCATTACCATCGGCCTAAATCTTATTTACTTAAAAGCCGACACTTTGATATTGGCCGCCACCTGGCCAGCCCACGATGTCGGTCTTTACGGCGTGGCTTACAAAGTGCTGGAGGTATTGCTGGCCGTGCCGGCCATTATCGGCGGACTGGTGCTCCCGCTAGCTGCCCGCTACTTGGCCTTAGCTGATAAAACCAGTTTAAAACAGCTTTTCAACGACTCTTTTGATACTCTTTTGGCCGCCGGCGCAGCTATTATAGCGGGCGGGATTATAGTGGGAACACCTATTATCATTCTTTTAGCTGGTGGCGACTTTGCTGTCGCCGGCCAACTGCTGATGCCTTTGAGTCTAGCGACCGCTCTCATCTTTATTGGCAATGTTACCGGCTATTTTATTTTTGCTCTGGGTAAACAGCGCCAAATTATACCTCTTTATATAATGGTGGCTATAACGGCGCTGATCCTTTATTTCATACTTATTCCCCGTTATTCATACTGGGGCGCGGCCTGGGGCACGGTGACGGTTGAGGCCTTGATGGCCGTGGTCAGTTTGATACTGCTCAAGCGCTGGGGTCTGGTGCCGTCCGTTGCCCGCTGGCCAAAAATACTACTAGCCACCGCTATTTTAATTATCGGCCTACTCCTGCCTTTGCCATTGATATTAAAAATCCTGGTGGCTGGCCTGATGTATGGGGTGACTGTTTGGTATTTAAAACTAATTCCCCTCCAAAAATCTCTTTGATAAAAAGCTTTGACACTAAAATGAACTTCACTTATACTGTGAGCGTTTAAATAAATAATTTATGGAGAGGTGGCCGAGTCCCCGAACTAGAACTAAGGTTCAGTACGGGGCAGGGGTTAAGGCGTAGGCCTGTCCCGTATAGAGCGGAGGCGTGCCAGAGTGGTCGAATGGGGCGGTCTCGAAAACCGCTATACCAGCAATGGTATCGGAGGTTCGAATCCTCCCGCCTCCGCCTTGTACGGGATCTCGAAAACCGCTATACTCCAAAAGGGTATCGGAGGTTCGAATCCTCCCGCCTCCGCCATAAATACTTTTTATCCTAAAACCGAGCGAGTTTAAAACCGCTCGGTTTTAGTGTAGAAATTTTTAAACGGATGTTAATCTTGATTCTTAATTGGTTCTATGTCCAGTCGCCCGAGTCATGACTTTTAGACCGCTTAAGGAAAGCGGTTTTTAGATAATAAAGTCGCCCCCAAAACATATGGAGGCGAACTTGTGGTACGAAGCTGACGGCTCCTTATTGTTGCTTGATTGTTGCTGATATGGGGTGTAAAAATAATTTACAAATCTTAAAAGAATACTCATCAATGCAATCCGCTTCAGCGCTAGTTAATTCTTTTTGGCAAATAGCTACTAGGGTATCTGACAATACTTTTATTAATAAAATTGGCCTGAATATTAAGGATGATCATACCCCCTTAAATACGGCTGGCATCCCTAGTATTTTATTAATTGACTATCATTACCCGTCATTTCATACGACTAATGATACCTTAGATAAATGTTCAGCTAATAGCTTGGAAATAATTACCCAAAGTGTATTAAATTATCTCTATTCAATTGAATAATCAAATATTGGTGGGTATTTCACAGCATCCGCTACCTATGTAAATAATGTGATATTATTAATAACATGGGATCAGTTGTAAAAAAAGTGATTATTCCGGTGGCGGGCTACGGTACTAGGTTCTT
>LCEZ01000049.1 GCA_000995845.1 Parcubacteria group bacterium GW2011_GWD2_43_10
AGCCGAGTTAGGTGAGAATATGTTCCGCTTCTCACTTGATTTTGCCAGGTTATGCCCCAAAGAAGGTGAGTTTGATTCTGCCCTGATGGCTGAATATGTAAAAGCCCTGGCTTTGGTGCGCGCGCATGGACAAGAACCAATGCTAACCATGCATCACTTTACTATGCCAAGGTATCTGCTTGAGACTGACAGTAACGAAAATATTACCAAAGGCGGCTGGGAAAATCCGGACGTTTCAAAGCATTTCAGGTTTTATGTTGAGAATGTGGTTAAGTTTCTTGGTGATGAGGATAAAATTCGCCACATACTGGCTAGTGAAAAGTTTGATAAGCCAGCGCAAGATAAGCTTTTAAGTGAAGGCCTAGCCAAGTACTTTCTGGCTATTAATGAGCCCATGTCAACTCTATTGCAGGTACATTTCCGCCTTACCGTCGTGGCGGTGTTTTAACTGCAAAGAAGGTCCTGGAAAGAATGATAGAATCATATGATATAACCAGAGATGAGATTAAAACATTAGGCAGTAAGTTACCGAGCGAGCGAGCACCGCAAGTTGGTATTGGTCATAATTGGCAGTACTTTGATGGTATATTTAGTGGTCTGGCCAATGAATTTGGCAATGAGTATGTCACTGATAAGTTTGAACGAGATGGCGCTAAATCAGATTTTTTGGGATTGCATTATTACTGCCGGCTGGTCTTACCCTTTATCCATGGGGATAAAAAAGGGCGAGATTACAGCGACCATCCCACTTTTGGTGATGTTTACCCCCCAGGGATTTTAGAGGTACTTAAGAAAATGAATGCTTCTTATCCGAATAAGGAGATATTCATTTCAGAAATCGGTTTTGCAGATAAGGCCGATCAGCGAAAGCCATACTGGCTCTTGGAAACAATGAGGTATATTATTGAAGCCAAAAAAGAAGGTTTGCCCATAAAAGGAATATTACTTTGGTCGTTAGTAAATAATTTTGAGTGGGAATTAGGTATGAATAATGCCAAGTTCGGGCTCTTTAGTGAAAAGGAACTATCTGAGCCGCTCGTGCCTAGTAAAAATGGTGTGCGCAGTTGGGAAGCGTGGCAATCGTCAATTAAAGCAATTACCAATCCATCACCAGAGTCGTTACAAGAATTACAGTCTTATTATTCTAAAGCATATAAGCAGTATTATGAATATAAGGTAAATATTGAAAAATAGTTTATGGAAGAAAAATTAAATAATCTAGAGCCAGTTAATATTCGCCAGCGTGTAAAAACATTGTGGTTAGTTTGGTTTTCTTTTTCCGCTGGCTTGTTTTGGCTGCTGCAATTTTGGTACCAGTACTATATTTACGAACCGGGTAATTTTGCCGGCGCCTGGATAAGAAGCTGCGCCCTGGCGGGCACAACACTTATCGCCACAGCTTTGCTAAGCAGTATTATTTTCAAATTTCACCCAGCCTGGGCTGGGCAGTGGCACTGGCGGAGGAGATTAGGAGTTGCTGGGGTATTTCTGATAATTCTTCATGTCGGTGGGGTTCTGAAGTACGGGTATGCCTTTAACCTGGCAATGATTTTCTTTAGTTGGAATCCTTACCTGAACCCGGTGTTGTTTGGCTTGGTGGCTTATCCAATACTTTTGGCTATGTTTGTTACTTCCACTGACTGGATGGTGCGAAAACTCAAAAAGTGGTGGAAGTTTATCCATCGGTTTATTTACTTAGCTGAAGTTGTTATTGTATTTCACGCCACTTTACTAGGTGGAGCAGTTATGAAATCATTCCCTGGGTATATACTTTACATCCTTGGTTCGCTAGTTATCTTGGGGCAGGTGTATTGGTGGTTTAGGATTTCAAAATTACGTCAGTTCAAAAATTTGGGATTTTACATTGGTCTCGGTTTGATTATACTGTTAGGAATTATATTTTATCTGAAATAAAAACCCGGTTTATTTAACCGGGGGTTGAAGTTTTGTTTAATATTATTGGATTTATTTTCCCTTCTCCATGGCATACGGTGCATGTTCGTGTTGGGCCTGATCTTCCAGGGGCTGTTCTTTGGCCAGTTCCTTTGCAGAAGGTGCAAGTGATTTTTTCAGTTGGCTTTATTCGCCATGGCATATGGCACTTTTTTCACCTCTTTGTTTGTGTTTTATACTACGAAGTTACTCTAGAATCTTATTTTAGTCAATATTAAAAAACTCCCCCGTAAAAGGGGAGTTTTTAATTGAGTGTTATTTAAGCACGCTCTACGTACTGGCTAGTATCAGTGTTTATAATAACGTCCTCACCTTCTTTAATAAAAAGTGGAGCATTTACTGTTAGGCCAGTTTCCAGCTTTATTTGCTTAGTAACATTGCCAGCAGTGTCCCCTCTAACGCCAGGGGGAGCTTCAATAACTTTTAGGGTTACTTTTTTGGGCATCTCAACATTTATCGGGTTGTTATTAAAGTTCAGGATATTAACCTCTAATCCTTCCTTAAGAAAGCCGATTTTGTCAACCAATGATTCGCGGGGAAAATCAAACTGTTCAAAAGTTTCCTGATTCATAAAGTGAGCCTGCTTATCATCAGCGTAAAGGAAGTTGGCTTTAACCCGTGACATATCAGCTTCTTCTACCTTATCGCCAGGCTTAAAACTCTGCTCCAAAACTCGGCCGGTAATCAGGTGTCTTAGCTTAGTGCGCATCACTGGTTTGCGCTGGGCGGTGCGCATAAAATCTGATTCCAACACCAAATACGGTTCGTCTTCTACTAAGATACTTAGGCCAGCTCTGATTGAATTAAGCGAAGGTAAAACCGACATAGTTATCTCGGGGTAAATGGAATTAAAGCCATTAGTCTGGCGCGTTTAATAGCCAATGCCAGTTTGCGCTGGTGTTTCATGCAGGCGCCAGTGCGACGGCGAGGCAGGATTTTTACATAGCCGGATAAGAATTTTTGCAAGATGCGGGTATCTTTATAATCAACGTCCATTATGCCATTAACACAAAAATAGCAAACACGTGGCTTTAATGGTGCGGTTGGTTGAGAATTACGTTTAGATTGATTCATAGAGCAAAGCTTTTATTGACTAGAAGGGAATTTCTTCAATAGTTTGCTCGCTAGCTGCCGGCTCGCTTTGGTTGATTTCAATTTCCTCGCCATTGTTGCGAGCGCCAGCACGATCCAGCATGATGACATTATCAGCTACAATTTCCGTGCGCCAATGCTTTTGTCCTTGAGCATCATCCCAGGAACGGGTTTGCAAGCGGCCTTCCACATAAACCTTGGAACCCTTTTTAAGATACTGGCCGCAAATTTCAGCTAAACGGCGCCAAGTGACAATATTATGATATTCAGTTGATTCCTTTTTTTCACCACTCTGAGTGGTCCAGCGTAAGTTTGTAGCTACAGAGAAGGTGGTAACGCTGGCTCCTTGGGTGGTGGTTTTAACTTCAGGATCACGGGTGAGATTACCGATGATAGTGGCACGATTTAAATAAGTCATAAATTTAACAGATTAATAAAATAATAATTACTTAACTATTTCTTGTTCTAATATTTCCTCAAGTTTTTTATCCAAATCAGCTAATTCAGCTGAGGCCATAGTGGTGGGAACTGGTTCAGCCCCAGCCTTGGCGGCCGCTTCCGCTTTTTGGTCCTCATTAGCCTTAATCTGCTTCTTCATCAGTTTTTCTTGCAAGGCTTGTTCTCGGGCGATTTGCTCGGGAGTTTTTAATTTTTTGGTAATAAGCTGAGATCTTAAAATGTCAGCTGATAGGTGCAACCAGGATTGAACTTTGCTAAGTTTATCCGGTTCTATGTCAAATTCAGTTACCACATAAGTGCCGTGGCGCACATGATTAATCGGGTAAGCCAGTTTACGCTTACCTAAAGACTCTTCCAGGGTTATTTTGGCCGTCTCATTACTGAGCATTTGATGGACTTTTTCCTGGACATCATTGTTATCCTCTTGCCCGACCTTAAGAGGAATGATGTACATAAGTTCGTAGTGCTTCATGGATTACAATTGTTTACCCCGGCGTGTGCGGGACAAATAAAAACACGCTCGGCCTTTTGGCCCCGACTGGCATGCCCTTCACGCTGGTCGGGATCCACCCCCAAAGGGGCGGATATGGAGCGCTTAAGACCGTAAGCGCTGTGGCTACAAGGTATCATGACTTAAATCTTTTGACAAGGGGTATCATGGTATACTAAAAAAGACATTATGCAGGAGTATTTAATAGCTTTTGGTCGGGAACCGGAATTTACTATAACTGAACTAGCGGCCACTGCCCGCCGGTTTGCTTTGCCGTTGCAATGGCGGTTAGTAGGTAAAACCGTAGGTTTGGTGACAGGTGAATTGTCAGAAAAGTTTTTAGATGCGCTGGCTGGGACTGTTAAGGTAGCTGAAGTCTTAACTGAAGTTAAAGTCAGTAAAGAAGAAATAGTCAGTTTTCTCAGCAGTCAATTAGAGCAAACTGAGCGCTGTGAGTTTGGTTTAAGCTGGTACGGCCCCAAGCCGCCGCGTTGGCTAATGCCAGTTGGCTTGTCTATAAAAAACCAGCTTAAAAATGAAAGCCGGCATGTGCGTTATGTAACTTCGCGCACACCCGTACTTTCTTCGGTAGTGGTTAAAAAAAATAAGTTACTTCCTCCTACAGGCTATGAATTTTTCCTGCTACCTGAGGGCGATAAAATAATCATTGGCCGGACCATTTGGGTGCAGGATTTTGAGGCCTGGAGTCAGCGGGATTATGGCCGCCCGGCGCGCGATGCCAGAGTAGGTATGCTGCCACCCAAACTAGCCAGAATCATGATCAATTTAGCTGAAGCGCGCGAAGGCGCTGGTATTTTGGATCCATTTTGTGGCTCAGGCACAGTCCTGCAGGAAGCAGCTATTTTAGGCTATCGGCATTTAGTAGGGGTGGATGCTGACAGTAATGGTGTTACTAGAACTCGGGAAAATTTTGTTTGGCTTAAAAAGCAATATCAGCAAATACCGGAGCCAGCTTTAATGGTCGCGGATATCAGCCGCTTGCCGACAGTTTTAAACAATAGCACTTATGACGCCATTGTAACCGAGCCTTACCTTGGGCCGCCGTTGCGAGGGAGAGAAAATATAAATCGTCTGGAGCAAATTCGCCAAGAGTTAACCGAGTTTTATAAAAATACAATAAAAGTATTGAGCTTAATGGTTAAACCTGGCGGAAGAATCGTGATGGTTTGGCCAGTTTTACAAGCGGGTAAAGAATATTTACCCTTGCCGCTAATTAATGAAATCAAGTTGCACGGGTTAGAATTAGTTGAAATGTTGCCTAAGCAAATTCCTAACGGTTGGCGTAATAATCGTGGCACCTTATGGTACGCCCGGCCTGATGCTAGGGTTATTAGAGAGATTGTGGTGCTTCAAAAACAATAAAAAAGCTGGATGGTAGTTTTCATCCAGCTAAGAAACTTTTTATTCAGTTATACCCAGTATTAACTTCCCTGTTCTTTTTGTAAAATCATAATTCCACCTCCTTTTGTCTGAGAATTGAAAGACTGAGAATCACGATTACAGCAATGATCAGTGTAAGAAGAATATTCAATGCATTTCCCATTCCCCAATTGCCATATCCGAACATTTTATAAATCCATGTACCTACAACCTGTGTTCGATTTCCCGGACCACCGTTAGTAAGGATGTATACCTGTTCAAACACTTTTAATC
>LCEZ01000050.1 GCA_000995845.1 Parcubacteria group bacterium GW2011_GWD2_43_10
GGTGGTGAAGAAATATTAATGGCCGTCAGCGGTGGATTTATTGAAGTTAAACCAGGCAAGGTCACGGTTTTGGCAGATACTGCCGAGCGAGCGGAAGAACTGGATGAGCAAAGAGCTGAAGAGGCTAGGACCCGTGCTCATGAACTTATGACCAAGGCTCGCACCGCGGAAAGTACTGATTATGCCGCATTGGCCGCTAAGCTGGAAAAAGAATTGGCTAGATTACGAGTAGTGCGCAAGCACCGCGAACGCAAAGGTTTTGCACCCAGAGTAGAGTAGGCTATTGACAAATTATTTTATTAATGCTATTTTAATTTGAAAATCAAAAAAGAAAGGAACATTAAAAATGGATCATAATTGTAGTACTTTAGTCCTTTGTTGTATGGACTGGCGTTTATCACCACCCCAAGCCAATTTGGATGAGGTTCTCCTTAAAAATAATATTGTTGAACCTTCTGGCTTTGACAGGGTCATAATTGGTGGAGGTGTTAAAAGTTTAGCGTCTGCTGAAAAAGAAACCGATATTGCTTTTGTCATAAGGCAATTAGATATTGGCGATACGCTTCATCATGTTAAAAAGATGGTTTTAATTAATCATTCAGACTGTGGCGCTTATGGCGGCAGCGCCAGTTTTAAAAGCGTTGATGCTGAGCACCAGTTCCATTTTGAGGAGCTTAATAAAGCCGCCAAGTTAATTAGGACGAAATATCCTAATATAGAGGTGCAATCATATGTAGCCCATTTGGAGCTGAAAGATCAGAAATGGTCAGTGTACCTTATTAATAAGTTAGGATAAAGAACTTTATATACGTCTGATTAGTAACAATCAGACGTTTTTTTATTTAGTCTAAAATGCTACACTGGAGCTAGATTTATGAGCCAAAAGTCTGGTAAAGATATTCTGCAGGATTTGAATAATGAACAGCAGGCCGCAGTCACACATAGCCAAGGGCCGCTTTTAATCGTGGCTGGGGCTGGTACTGGCAAAACCACGGTGATAACCAGGCGGATCGCCTGGTTAATTGAACAAGGCTTGGCTAAACCAGAGGAAATTTTAGCTCTAACTTTTACTGATAAGGCCGCTCAAGAAATGGAAGAAAGGGTAGATAGGCTACTGCCCATGGGTTATGTAAATGTTTGGGTGTCTACTTTTCACAGTTTTGGCGAAAGGGTGTTGCAGGATTGGGGCTTGGAAATTGGCTTGCCTACGAATTTTCGGGTATTAACCGTGGCTGAACAATGGATGATGGTGCGTAATAATTTGAGTAAGTTTAATTTGGATTATTACCGACCCTTAGGCAATCCCACTCGTTTTATTCACGCGCTTCTTACTCATTTTTCTAGGGCAAAAGATGAGGCAGTTTATCCAGCTGAATATCTAAAAGCAGTTGAAGCTAAGCGTTTAAACAGTGGGGCAGTGGAATATATCAGGAAACCCCACCCTATGGGTAGTCACCCGAAGGGTGAAAAGGTTAAAAATAGGAAAGCAAAATTAAAGAAACAGGATTTGCCAGCGGGCGAGGTTGATATGGAAGAATCAGAAGTGGCGCGATTAAGCGAAGTCGCCGAAGCCTATACTATTTATCAGAATTTGTTGCATGAAGCTGGAGTGCTGGACTTTGGCGATCTCATCAATTACACGCTTAAACTTTTCCAAGAGCGGCCGCGAGTTTTAGGCCATTACCACCAGCAGTTCAAATATATTTTAGTTGATGAATTTCAGGACACTAATTATGCCCAGTACGAGCTATTAAAAATATTAGCTCAACCCGCCAATAACATCACCGTGGTGGGGGATGATGACCAATCAATTTATAAATTCAGAGGTGCTTCCATTTCCAACATTCTTGAATTCAAGCATGATTACCCGCAAGCTCGGGAGGTATTTTTAACCACCAATTACCGCAGTTATCAAAATATCTTAGACTCAGCTTATGAATTTATTCAGCTTAATAATCCTAATCGTTTGGAAGTGAAACTGGCAGGCAAGGGTAGATCTTTATCAAAAAAATTAATTGGCCAAAGGCAGGGACAGGGAATAGTAGAACATGTTTTATATAATAATGTTCAGGATGAGGCTAGGGGAGTGGTTGAGAAGATAATTGAACTGCAAAAGAAGAATAAAGTAGATTGGAATGATTTTGCCATTTTAGTCAGAGCTAATTCCCAGGCCGCTCCATTTTTGCAAGCCTTGCGACAAGCTCAACTGCCTCATACTTATGTGGCTAATCGCGGGCTATATCAGGAAGAGATAGTTATTTCTCTTATTAGTTATTTGAAACTGTTGGATAATTATCATGAATCAGGTGCTCTCTATCGAGTATTAACTGATGAGCCATTTTCTTTGGGGCAAGATGATTTAGCTAAGCTGTCTTATCAGGCTAATAAACACACCGTTTCGCTATATGAGGCTTTAAAGCAGGCTACGACCATTGGGGTTAGCACAGCCGGTTTTACCCAAATAAATAAATTATTGGAATTAATAGAAAAGCATACCGCCGTCGCGCGCCAACACAGCGCCGCTGAGCTTTATGTTATGATAGTGAATGATTTAGGAATAAATGAGCGATTACAGCATCCAGCCGCTGTGCGGGATGCCCAATTCTTAACTGCTTTTTATCAGCGAGTTCAACGTTATGAAACCGATAGTTCTGATCGCACCTTAGCCGGATTCATGCGTTATTTGGCCTTGGAATTGGAATCGGGCGAAGAAGGTGAATTACCACCCGATACTGAAGAAGGCCCGGAAACTGTTAAAGTTGTAACGGTGCATTCGGCCAAAGGCTTGGAGTGGCGCTATGTATTCATGGTTCAGTTGGTGGATAAAAGATTTCCGTCAGTGGAGCGGCGTGAGGCTATTGAATTGCCGATTGAACTGATTAAAGAAACTTTACCGGAAGGGGATATTCATTTGCAGGAAGAGCGTCGGTTGTTCTACGTTGGTTTAACTCGGGCGCGCGACGGATTATTTTTAACGCGAGCCCATGATTATTTTGGTAAAACCACTAAGCGGCCTTCTCGCTTTTTATTTGAGATGGGCATGGTCAGCGAAGCCGAAATGTCAGCCCCAGCTGGCAAGTTGAAAGTGGTACCGCAATTAATTGCTAAATCGCCAGCCAGTTTTAATGTACCTGACAGTTTTTCATTTAGTTCAGTTTCGGCGTTTAAGAAGTGTCCGCTAGAATTTAAGTATCGTTATTTATTGAAGTTGCCAGCACCAGGTTCGGCTAGTTTAAGTTTTGGTTCAACCATACACAAAACTTTAGAAATATACTTGCGCCGTTGGCAACAGCGCCTAGGTATAACGCAAGGTGATTTATTTGGCAGTAAAAGTCATAAACCACAATTACCTTCATTGGCGGAATTAAAGCAGATATTTGGTGAATCTTGGATTGATGAGTGGTATGAATCAGTTGAACAGAAAAAAGATTATCGTGAGAAGCGAGGCCCGGAGCAGTTAGATAATTTTTTCAAAGAAATTAGCCAGCATCCTCCTCGGCCAAAATATCTTGAATCATTTTTCAAGATTGGTTTTGGTCCTTATAAATTTGTGGGTAAGATTGATCGCATGGATGAAGTGTCCGGTGGGGTAGAAATTATTGATTATAAAACTGGAGCCGAACCGGCTAAAGGTTTGGAAAAAGTTGATCGTGACCAGTTGATAATCTACCAAATTGCGGCTGAAGAATTTTTCCGGCAGCAAGCTGTAAGTGCTCGTTATTGGTATTTACAGCCAAATAGTTTTTCACCTGATTTTGTAGCGGACCAAAAACAACAGGCAGTATTAAAAGTTGAATATCAAGAAAAGATTGCTATCATAGTAAAAACAATTGAAAACAATGCATTTGTAGTGGCGCATGAAGACGCGCCTAAGCATGACTGCCATTATGTAAAATTAGGATTAGCTTAATTTATGTTTCAGGATATTAAATCCATTTTACGAAGAAGCTTAAGGCAAAAAGGCATAGATCAGGCGGTAGTAGCTGCTCAAGTAGTTGAGGCTTTTCGTACCGTGGTAGGTGAGCTCTTGGGTCCGAGGGTGGCTGCTAGCTTGCGTCAGGTGGCTTTAAAAGGGGATACCTTGCAAGTTAGTGCTGGTTCCTCGGCGCTGGCAGCTGAATTAAGCATGCGCCAAACTGCCATCTTACAGGCCTTGTCTGAGCGCTTTCCTGGTAGTTATTTTAGATTGAAAATTTTTGGCTAGATTAAGCCAATTTTAAGGTATAATTTAGTTTAAAAGTTGGCTTGTCAGACCCATGAAAATTTGCTAAAATAAGAAGGTACGAATCTTCTTATTTTTTCCTTTTATTTAGCCAAATTATGACCCTCCGGCAATACCTTGCTTGGCTAGCAATTGGCACATTAGTTTCCTGGGGAGCGCTAGTTTTAGTGATGACTTATTTAAACCCTCAGACTGCGGGCACAACCGGCTTTCTTTTCTTTTATTTATCACTTTTTTTGAGTTTAGGCGGCACCTTTACGCTTGTAGGCTTTGCTTGGAGATACTGGCGGCATCGGGATGAAGTTTTATTCAGGCATGTTTCTATGTCTTTTCGGCAAGGTATTTTATTAGCCCTGGCTGTTGTTTTAGCTTCGTGGTTAAAGACTAATAATCTTTTAACCTGGTGGAATACAGGTTTATTAGTAGTTGGTTTAACTTTATTGGAACTTTTTTGGTTATCAGTCAGGCGCCAATCGCCGCCAATTTAAATTATGTCTATCAAGCAAGAATTAGAAGAATTGCGCCAGCGCGCCTTAACTGAGCTTAAAGCTATTAAAGATAAAAGCGGTTTAGCTGAGCTTGAAATTAAGTATTTAGGACGCAAAGGAGAGATAGCCCGCGCTTTTAAGAATTTAAAGGCAGTAGTGGCTGAAGAAAAACCAGTTTTGGGTGAATTAGCTAATCAAGTTAAAGCAGAAATAGAGCAAGCTTTTATCAAGGCCAAATCTAGTATTTTGTCTTCTGATCAAACGCGGGCAGTTGATTTAACTATTCCTGGTCTTAAACCATTAGTTGGTCATATGCATCCAGTGTTACAAGTACAAAGAGATTTGGAAAATTTATTCCGCTCTATGGGTTTCCTTGTGTTGGATGGCCCGGAACTTGAAAGTGAGTATTATAATTTTGAGGCTTTAAATATTCCCAGCTGGCACCCAGCTCGAGACACGCAAGATACTTTTTATGTTAAGGGCGGGTCTGAAGAAAATCGCTGGTTATTACGCACTCACACTTCAAACATGC
Source organism: Parcubacteria group bacterium GW2011_GWD2_43_10 (assembly GCA_000995845.1). Lineage (GTDB taxonomy): Bacteria > Patescibacteriota > Patescibacteriia > Veblenbacterales > UBA10138 > UBA10138. The sequence continues at coordinate 5,243 of LCEZ01000050.1, forward strand.
AAGTGCGAGCGTTAGAAAAATACGGCGCACCCTTACGGGTTGTAGTACCGGGGCGGGTTTTCCGTTATGAAGCTACTGACGCTTC
>LCEZ01000051.1 GCA_000995845.1 Parcubacteria group bacterium GW2011_GWD2_43_10
AGCTAACTTTAACCATGGTCCTTGGTAGTTAAATAATTGCTCTAATGGTCCAGCTAGCACCGAGTAAAAATGTCCAGCCAGCCAAGCGCCAGCCACGGTACCAACTAAACCACCGATGGCATGAATTAAACCAAACCAAAAACCGAACCACAAGAACCCAAAGAGAGTAATTAGAAGTATAAAATCAAGTATCGTCATGGATTTAATTAATTTAAACGAGGAAATAATGGTTCGGCTTTAGTGATATTGTGTTCTCTAAGTTTATCTTCAATCTTTTTAGCAGCATCGGGTAGAAAAGGTTTAAGATAGTGCGAAACATCAAGTAGCATAGTCCCCCATTTGCTTAATAATTTTTGTATGTCATTGAATTTTTCCTCTTTGGCCATTTCCCAGGGTTTATTTTTTTCAATCTCAGCATCAATTTCACCAATAACATTAAAAATTGCGAGTAAGGCTGCCTCAAACCTATATGACCGCATGGCAATTTCTATAGCCGATGCCGCGGCTGGAGTATAAGCATTAACACCTTCGGCCTGAATAAATTTGCCATTACCAAACTTCTCTATCATATTAGTAACCCGGGATAAAGTGTTACCTAAACCATTGGCTAAATCACTCTCATACCTTTGCTTGAACTTAGCTTCACTGTAATCACCGTCTTCCCAGGCTGGAATTTCCCGCAATAAATAATACCGTACCGGCTCAGACCCATATTTATTGACCAACTCCACCGGATCAACTGTATTGCCTAACGACTTGCTTATTTTCTGCCCGTCAACCGTAACATAGCCATGGACAAACACCTCGTTGGGCAAGGGTAAGCCAGCTGATAACAACATCGCCGGCCAGTAAATGCAATGAAAACGCGTTATGCCCTTACCAATAACATGCAACTTACGGCCACTATTATCCCAAAATTCCTTGTACAAACTATCATTAGCGGCATAACCAAGGGCGTTTAAATAATTGGATAAGGCGTCAAACCAAACATACATTACCTGACTATCATCTCCTGGTACAGGAACACCCCAATTGCGGGCCCGCTCTCGTGAGCGAGAAATACTAAAATCTTCCAAACCGCGTCTTATAAAAGCCAACATCTCATTCTTCCTGCTTTCCGGTGTTATTTTAAACTCATCGTTGCTAATTAATTGCTCAAGTTTATGCTGGTAACTACTTAATTTAAAGAAATAATTTTCTTCAGTTACCAATTCCGGTTTTACTTTATGGTCAGGACAAACTCCATCAACTAATTCATCCTCGGTGTAATATTGCTCGCAACCCACACAATATAAACCACTGTAAGATTTCTTATAAATATCGTCAGGTTTACACGATTGCCACAGCTTAGTAGCTCCTTTAACGTGGCGCTGCTCAGTTGTGCGGATAAAATCATTATTGGATATATTAAGTGCACTAGCTAAGGAACGGAATCTGTCTGACATTTCGGCCACATACTCACTGGTTGACCGTCCTTCTTTTTCCGCCGCCTGCACATTTTTTAAAGCATTTTCATCAGCGCCAGTTAAAAAATACACGTTTTCACCACCTAACTTTAACCGCTGGTAACGTGCGATTACATCAGCCTGAACCAATTCTAAGGCAAAACCAATATGAGGCTTGGCATTAACATACGGAATTGCTGTGGTAATATAAAACCTTGACATAACTACTTATTCAGTATAATACATAAGTACAAACATAATAAATCCTTAAGCCACATATAGCTAAGTAAACCAGGACGGGCCCATAACCCAACCACTGGAACGGATCAAAAAAATCCGATTTAAATTAACTATATAATAAGGCGTCCCGCCCGCGTTGAAGGAATAATAGGGCGGGATTTTTATTTAGGTGCCAACACCACAACAAACTCGCCTTTGGCGGAAGTTTGCGATAATTGCTCTAAAACCTCAACCGCACTGCCGCGATAAATCGTTTCATACATCTTGGTAAGTTCACGACCAACCACGATTGCTCTGTCATCTATTAATTTTGATAGCTGAATCAGTGTTTTTGTTATGCGATAAGTTGATTCAAAAAAAACCACGGCGTATTCGCAACTGGCCGCTTCTTTAAAAAATTTCTGCCTGCCTTTTTTATGCGGTGGATATCCTAAAAATAAATAACTATTAGCCGGCAAACCCACGACTGATAAGATAGCAGTTACGGCTGAAGCTCCAGGAATAGGCACAATTTTAATACCTGCCTGATTAGCTGCGGCCACTAATTTACCCCCAGGATCAGCTAACCCTGGCGTACCGGCATCAGAAACATAAGCGGCTGATTCGCCCCTTTTTATTCGGTCAACTAACTTAAGCAAGGTAGATTCAGGGGTGTGATGGTGCAGACTAACTAACTCCTTATTAATCCCTAAATGTAACACCAATTTTTTGGTAACCCTGGTATCTTCGCAAGAGATAAAATCAACCGCGCCTAGAACTTCGTTGGCGCGGACTGAAATATCCCCCAAATTACCAATGGGAGTTGCTACCATGTAAAGCACCCCAGCCATATCCTATATCTTAAGAATTTTCTGGCGGGGTATCCCCTTCTAGGGCAACTTCCGTAGTTAAACGCTTTTCAAAAAAGTCTGAAACAAACACTCCAATCGAAACTGCTAATGGAATAGATAAAACTGCACCAATTACTCCGCCTAATTTAGCGCCAATGGCAATGGCTAAGATGGATACAATTGGGTTTAAACCCACCGTTCGTTTCATCACCATTGGTACTATCAAATTATTTTCTAATTGCTGTATCACCACATATAAAGCCGCTACTAATAATGCTTGCATTGGTGAGATTGATAAGGCTAGGAATACTGCCGGCACCGCACCAATTATCGGACCAATATAAGGTACGATCTCGGTAATACCAGCCCACAAGGCTAAGACCACGGCATATTTTGCCCCCAGCAAACTTAAACCAACATAAGTAAGAACGCCAATAATTATCATTAACAAAAGCTGACCCCTAAGCCAGGAACCTAACTTTGTTTTCAAACGGCGCATCATTTGCAAAATATAAGGTTGATAAGTCGAGGGTGTAACTGAGCGGATAAACTTCAAAATACCATCCTCTTCCACTACCAAATAAAAAGCTACAGTCAGTAAAACTATAAACTGTAAAATTCCACCAAAAATACTAACCAGCGTACCCAGGATTGAAGTAGTGGCCTCAGCTAGATGCCCACCCAAATTTTGCAATCCTTGTTGTAGGGTAGAAGCAACCTGATCTTGACCAGCACCAGAAACATAGCTGAAAACTGATAAGAGCTTTTCATAATAAAAAGGAAAACTTCTGGCCAATTCTGTCACTTGGGAAACTAAGGGCGGTACTAGCAATACCATAATCAGCGATAGTACTAAAAATGTTATCAAATAAAGTATCAAGACTGCTAAGGCCCGGGGTATACGATTTCGACTTAGCCAATTAACTGCCGGTTCCAGGGCAGTGGCAAAAATTATAGCCACAAATACCAAGGCTAAAACATCAATCACCCGGTACAAAAAAAATACCACCACTACAATCAGCAAAGCCTTAAGTAATGAGCTAATAGAAATATCTAGCTTCATAATTGTTGTGTTTGCCATATACTCTTAATATACTACGGTTTAATAAGCTTTAGCCAGGGCTTGGCACTATTAAAAGGCCCAATCAAAGCCAAATTGGCCTGTTTAAAGTTAATAACCTCCTTAGCGGCTAAACTTAATTCACGCGCCTGAAGCTGGCTAATTCTGACTAGGAATTGCTTGGTATCTTCAAGTTTGTTCTCAAAAATATACTGCTTAGCTGCCCATTGAGCCTGAGTAGAAGAATTTTCCATAGCTAAAGTTATTTTACCCTTAATAAACTCTTTGGCTTTATTTAATTCTTCAAGCCCAATAGGCTCAGTTATGACCTTAATCAATTCCTGGCGAATTAATTTAATCGCTTGAGGCAGACGCGCCGTATCAAGTCCGGCCTGCACTGCTAAAACTCCGGTACCTTCATAATTTTCCGTAGCCGCATTAATGGAATAGCAAAGTCCCTCCCGCTCACGCAAGCGCATAAAAAGACGGGAACTCATATTACCGCCTAAAACAGTGGCCAATAAATCTAAAGCTAATTTATTCTTGTGCCGATAACCATAAGCTGGAAAACCCAAGGCTAACTGCACTTGTTGGGTGGCTTTGCGCTGAATCACAACCCGCGGTTTGGTTTGCTTTGGTTTAAAAATCTGGAAGCCACCCATTTTACCGCGGCTAGTTTCATTAAATTGACGACGCAATAATCGTTCAGCCTGAGTGTTTATTTTTCCCGCCACCATCACTAATAAATTACGGGGCGTGTAATATCGTTGGTGATATTTAAAAACTTGGGATCGGCTTAATTTAGTAACACTTTTTAAACTACCGGCAATATTTACACCCAAACTTGAATCCTGAAAAACAGCGCCTTCCAATAAATCACCAATATGCATTAAGGGATTGTCCTCATACATTTTTATCTCCTCACAAATCACTTTTTTTTCACGCTGTAATTCATCAGCTGCCAATACAGGCTGCCAAATCATGTCCGAAATAATATCAATAGCCAGCGGTAGATGTTGGTGAGCAACCCTCACATAATAACCAGTTTCGTCTTTTGAAGTAAAAGCATTATAGTCTGCCCCTACACCATCAAGAGCTTGGGAAATATCCCGAGCCGTTGGCCATTTTTTACTGCCCTTAAAAAGCATGTGTTCTAAAACATGCGAAATCCCCTGCTCGGCCTTAGTTTCATAACGTGAACCAACCTTAGCCACCACTAAAATGGTGGCTGATTCAGTGCCTTTCATCGGCACTGATAAAATGGGGAGGCCGTTATGAAGCCGCTTAATTACTGGTTTAGGCATGATCTCAAACGAATTTGGCTCGCAAATATTCTGTCAGCTCAGCAATCTTTATTCTCTCCTGCTTCATGGTATCACGATCCCTTACGGTCACAGACTTATCTTGCAAAGAATCAAAATCAACGGTCACGCAATAAGGCGTGCCGATTTCATCCTGCCGGCGATAGCGGCGACCAATGCTTTGGGTATCATCATATTCCACTACTAAATACTGCCTTAATTCCTGAGCAATTGGTAAGGCTACTTTGGCTAATTCCTCTTTTTTGGATAAAGGCAAAATCGCCACCTTAATCGGCGCAATGTGCTTAGGTAATTTTAATACTACTCGCTTATCAGTTTCCCCCTCTTCAGCAGTTGGGGCGTCTTCCTCATGATATGCTGCCAATAATGTGACT
>LCEZ01000052.1 GCA_000995845.1 Parcubacteria group bacterium GW2011_GWD2_43_10
TGTAAAATTCCGGTAGCATTCGGCGGTGGTAAGCTGATACTAAAGGGTTCACCTTTTTTTAATAAATTGTCAGGATTAAAAAAACCAGACTGCTCCCATCGCTGATAGGTGCTAGTTTCAAAATCTTTTGGTTGATAAGCTTTGGCTAACTCTGGCATACCCAGTAGAGCAACATCGCTCACTCACCCAAATGGGCGAGTGTTAACGAGGTTTAGTTAAGAATAAGGATGAATGAACTAATCATAAGTTCGAGCCCAAGCGATGTTGTCATGCTGGGCATAAAAAAATAAAAAACCTCGTCAGTCTTAGACTGACCAGGTAAGGTCCCATAGTACTATGGGAGGTACCACCTTACTTGTCCGCCCAAGGCGGACCGCTTCATAAAAATCGCTGTAACGGGCGAACCCCGGAAAGTTCTACTTTTCACTTCTTAATAAAAAGAATGAATTTCTACCCTCAGCGCGGTAATTTTATAAAAAATTTACCTGAGTACGGCGACATGAATCCGTACCAAAAACGCCTGTTATATAATTTCTGTTAAACTGCTACTTGAGTGCGTCCTTCAAAGCTTTGCCAGCCTTAAATTTTGGCACCACCACGGCTGGAATTTGCATTTTCTCTGTCGGGTTTTGGGGATTCACGCCCATACGAGCGGCACGCTCACGAGAAAGAAAAGTACCAAAACCTGTAATTGTCACTTCACCTTTATTTTTTAGAGTAGACATGACAATTTCAGTGAAGGTATCAACCATTTCCTCAGCCTGCTTTTTGGTGAGTTGAACTTTGGCCGCTATTTGTTCTACTAATTCTGCTTTATTCATATTGTCTTCACCTCCTTTCCGGGCTTAATTAAAATAAAAATCCTAAATACACTCTAATAATAGCAAATTACGGAGCAACTGTCACGCTCTCAGCCAGGCGCTCAATTGAGCTCGCCTGGCCCTTATTGTCATCAAAATTGATTAACATGCCGGTCACATTAACCGTGCCGGTTTCAGCTGGTTCAAACCGTTCTTTACCATCATTAACAAATCGATCAAGAATGATATCTGTCTTCACTCCTAGCACACTTTCCCTAATTCCAGTCATGCCAATATCAGAAACATAAGCTGTGCCCTTGGGCATTATCCAGGCGTCGCAAGTCGGAATATGAGTATGAGTTCCTAACACGGCTGTTACTCTGCCATCTAAATACCAACCTAAAGCTACTTTCTCGCTGGTAGCTTCAGCATGCACATCAACTATTATGCCAGCAACATCTTTAACCAAAGATTCATCTTGCAGTAGCTTATCAATTGTCAAAAAAGGCGAGCCATAATCACCCGGCATAAAAACTTGCCCCATTAAATGCACTAGCAATACTTGGTGCTTACCAATTGATATTTTCTTAGCACCAACCCCGGGTGTACCTGCGGGTGCATTTAACGGGCGAACGATTGATAAACTATCATCCGCTACCAATCCTAAACCTTGTGGCGAATTAAGCACATGATCGCCAGTAGTAAAAGCATTAAAACCAATATTCTTTAACTCAGTGATAGTTTTAGTGGTAGCACCTTTGCCATGAGCTAAATTATCCACGCAACCAATAATTAGTTGGGGTGAATATTTTTTTTGCCAATCAGGCAAAACCTGGGCCACGGCCTGACGGCCGGCTCTCGCTACAATATCACCAAAGAAAAGGACTCGCATGATAAATTAAAAATCAAAGATAAAAGATCAAAAATTCATAATAATCTTTAATATTTAATATTTAATTTTTTATTTTTTCTATCTGGCGTACTCAATAATCCGCGTCTCACGAATAACATTAACTTTGATCTCACCTGGGTACTTCAACTCCTGCTCAATCTTATCAGCGATTGATCGGGCCATTTTAACTGCCTGGAAATCATCAATTTCACCAGGGCGTACAAACACCCTAACCTCGCGCCCAGCCTGAATAGCATAAGCTTTCTCTACGCCTTCAAAACCAGTAGCCACATCCTCCAGCTCCTGCAGGCGCTGCAGATAATTCTCATAAGTATCTTTGCGGGCGCCCGGCCTAGCCCCTGAAACCGCATCAGCCACCTTAGTAATCACCCCTTCCAAAGTCTTGGGATTATCTTCATGGTGAGCAATAGCGAGGTAGGCAATTTCTTCGGGTAAACCAAATTTTTTCATGATGTCATAGCCTATTTCAGGGTGCGATCCTTGAATTTCATGATCCACTGCTTTACCAATATCATGAAGCAAACCACCCTTAACTGCGACTGTAACATTAGCTCCTAACTCTTCGGCTAAGAGTTTGGAGATTAAAGCCACTTCTTTGGAGTGTTGTAGTACATTTTGTCCATAGCTAGTGCGGAATTTGAGTCGTCCCAATAACTGAATTAGTTTTGGATCCAGCCCAGCCACACCCACTTCATAGGCCGCTTCCTCCCCGGCTTTTTTAATATCCTCAGTCATCTCGCGCTTGGCTTTTTCAATTGCTTCTTCAATGCGCCCGGGGTGAATACGCCCATCTTGCAATAAAGTCTCCAGGGCTTTTTTGGCCACATGACGCCTGATTGGGTTAAAACCAGATAGCACAATAGCGCCTGGGGTTTCATCCACAATTATTTCTACACCAGTTAGTTGCTCAATAGCTTTAATGTTACGCCCCTCCTTACCAATAATGCGACCCTTCATATCATCTGACGGCAAATTAACCACGCTGGTAGTAGTTTCAATGGCATGGGAAGAAGCAATGCGCTCCATTACCCCAGCCAGCATGGTACGAGCCCGGCGCTCTACCTCGGAAGTTGAGCCCTCTTCTAATTTACGGATACGAACTGTCAAATCTTCCTTATTTTTTTCCTCAATGTAATCTACCAGGACCTTTTTGGCGTCTTCCTGGGAAAGCCCAGCGATTTTTTCCAGTTTAGCCAGCTGATCTTCGCGGATTTTTTTAATTTCTTCGCGAACACCCTCAAACTTCAACCTTTCTTCTTCCGCCCTTTGCTTTTCGCCTTCCAAATCAAGTAATTTCTGGTCAAAGGTTGCCTCCCGCTTTTCTAATCTTTCCTGCAAGTGCTGCAGTTCTTTGCGGCGATCAGACTCTTCTTGTTTAGCCTCTTCAATTAACTTCAAACTCTGCTCTTTGGCTTTGATTAAAATATCTTTTTCCTCATTCTTAGCCTCGTTAATTATGCTCATAGCCTGCGCTTCGGCCATATCTTTTGATTTCACCGCCAGCAGTTTACGCAGAACATAACCGCCGGCTATACCAACTGCCAAACCGGCAGCTAAAAATGCTACTGGTATTAAATTTTCTCCCATAATAAAATTGTCCCTATTGTTCCAGGGCTGTAACAGGTATGTATGGTTGGCTTCAGGGTTATCTTAAGCTACCTAAAATCAAATACTAAGGTCGGAAATGACCAAAAATTGCAGAGGAAAATCCAATTGAATCTAGATGTAGCATGAGAATAAACCTAGAGAAACCTGTATTACCATACTTACGCCTATTACAGCCAAGACATTAATTAAATGTTAGCGTTTATGAGTATAACGAAAAAAGCCGTCCTTGGCAAGTCTCCTGCCAAAAACGGCTGTTTTTGTAAAATTGAGCTTTGATTACCGCGTGGGCTTGATGATCTTATCAGCAATTCCGTATTTCACGGCTTCCTCAGCGATCATGAAATAATCCCGGTCAGTATCCTTTTCAATCTTAGTTAATTCCTGCCCGGTGTGTTTGGCTAAAATCTTATTAATGCGGTCGCGCAAGCGCAAGATATGCTCGGCGCGAATCTTAATATCAGTGGCTTGCCCCTCAGCTCCACCCATAATCTGGTGGATCATGACTTCAGCGTTCGGCAGAATAAATCTTTTACCGCGGGTTCCAGCAGCCAGTAAAACCGCTCCCATGGAAGCAGCAATACCAACACACACGGTCATTACGTCGCTCTTCACATGTTGTATAGTGTCATAGATGGCCATGCCTGAGGTCACCATGCCGCCGGGAGTATTGATATAAATCTTAATATCTTTTTTCTGATCCTGGCTGTCTAAAAACAGCAATTGAGCAATCACTGAATTAGCTAAATCATCGCCAATCAGATCGCCAATGAAAATAATACGCTCTTTAAGCAAGCGCGAATAAATATCATAAGCCCGCTCGCCCATTTGCGTCTTTTCTACCACCATTGGTATTAAATTCATGCCTTTTTCCATACGGTATTATGCTACGACTTTTCCCTTAAAAAATCAAGCTAAACTACTAGTAATGGTGTATCAGCTTATGTGTGGTACAAAATGGTCCGGCCGGACATATTTATACCACTTAATTAATAAGGTATAGATAGTATCTTCCATAAACCATTAGTATTACCGTGTTTGATTAAACCTAAATACGATTGCTTGGTAACTGTGGCTGAGTGCTCCTTAATCCTTTTTAACATTCGCCTTTTGGTGGCAGTGCGCAATACTCGGTGGTCAGGAAAATACACCCAACCTAGAAAATCAACGCCGCTGGATATGGTTTTAATGAAAATCTTATTCGGATGGAGTGAAAGCTTAAGCTTACTGCTTAGAAAATCTTCCATTAACGGCAAAATTCCTTTTAGCCAATTCTTGTCAGACGACAAGACTACAAAGTCATCAGCATAACGCAAATAATACTTGGCTTTGATTTTATGTTTCATAAACTGGTCAAACTCATTCATGTAAATATTGCAAAACAACTGCGAGGTTAAATTGCCTAAAGGTAAGCCCCTACCGCTAGTTGTAGAAAAACTATCAATCACCCCGGCCAACAGTGCTCTTATATCTGCATTTGGGATATAGCCAGCTAAAATGCTTTTCAACACTTTATGGTCAATGCTGGCAAAGAATTTCCTGATGTCGCACTTCAGCACCCAGCATGTTTTGGTATGGTTATGTGAAACCTGATAAGCAAACTCACGGAATCTGTTGAGTGCTTTAAGTGTTCCTTTATTTAATCGGCAGGAAAAAGAATCGGCGACAAAGGTCTTATCAAAGAACGGGTACAATTTGCGATACAAAGCATGGTGCAATAATCTATCCCTGACAGTGGTCTTGTGAATGTTCCTAGGTTTGGGATCGGAAATGTTAAAAGCCTGATAACCACCGTGTTTATATTGCTTTAGAACTAAATCCTTATGAAGTGCCAGAATGTTACCCATTAACCTTAGTTCAAACTTCTGCACATCAGTCTTGCTTCTTTTGCCTCTCACAAATTCCTGCCAGGCGGCCAGCAAATTTTCCACGGAAATGATATCATTATAGCTATGGCCGAATTGAATTTTGGGCATGAACCAAATAGTAGCCCCCCCCCGACCATTTTTCAACCTCGGCTGTTGCCCGTGGTGGAAAAAGCAAAATCGTGTTATAAGAATTGGA
>LCEZ01000053.1 GCA_000995845.1 Parcubacteria group bacterium GW2011_GWD2_43_10
ATATCAAAATTAAAAATTTCATTACAATATCTTTTTAATAGCTTGACTTGTTCGTATTTAAAACCACTACCTTCCTCCTTGGAATAATTGGTTTCGCTTACTAAGGCGGTACCTGAAACAGCAACAATATTCTTAATCCCAGCCTGCCAGCTACTAATAACATCCATATACCCCTCTACCACAACAGCATACCCAGAATCTTTAATAAAACTCTTTGCTTGATTTAAATTGTACAATACAAAACTCTTATTATATATTGCGGTTTGTGGCGAGTTGATGTACTTAGCCTCCTTAGCATTCGGATCAAGTGTGCGGCCGCCAAAGCCTACCGCTCTGTCTTGCACATCAAAAATCGGGAACAATAAACGATCACGGAAGCGGTCGTAAATACCTGGACCCCTTTCACTTTTTAAAGCCACACCCGCGGCTATTAATTCCTCCAAACTAAAACCCTTGTTACCAGTTTATCCCACTCAGCTGGAGCATAGCCTAAGGCAAACGAGCTGATACTTTCGGCAGTGACACCCCTGCTAGCTAAATATTGCCGAGCTGAACTCCCTGGATCTGACTTTAATTGCTCTTGGTAAAAATTTACTGCCTCTGATAGCAACTGAAATAATCTGGTCCGTTTGTTGCTGGCGCCCGGTTGTACCTCACGACTAAGCTCAACCCCGGCTTTGCGTGCTAATATTTCCAGAGCCTCAGGAAAATCCACGTTCTCAAATTTTTCAATGAATTCAAAAATATCTCCACCCAAACCACAGCCAAAACAGTGCCAGATCTGCTTTTCCCGATGCACCATAAAGCTGGGTGTTTTCTCGCCATGAAAAGGACACAGGCCTTTCCAATTTTGCCCGGATTGCTTAAGGCTGACATACTCGCCAATAACATCTACTACATCCAGGCGAGATTTTATTTGATCAACGTCGTTTGGCATTAAAAATAATCAATTAGTGCTCTAAAATCTCTAATTTAGCCTCTTCTCCCTTAGCGAAAATTTTTACTCTACCCCCAATAGGAAAAGTAATTCTCGGATCGGAATGACCAAAATCGACTCCGGCAATAACGGGTAAATTTTTCAATTCTTCTTTTGATTTAATGATAACCTTCATTTTCTCAATTGTCATTTTAGATAATTTCTGAAACCGGCCTATAACTATTCCCCTAATTTGTTCAAATTGGGGATGCTGAATAAGTGACTGCAGATTACGATCAAATTCAACCGCGGCGTTTCCACCAACCAGGTCATCCTCTTCTAAAAACAATATACCATTATTAAGATCTGGAAAAAATTCAGTCCCTTGAAGCAAATTCAACGTACATAGATTACCGCCTACTGAAGTACCGTCTGCCTGGCCTGGGTTTAATATTTGCCATCCTTCATTTTTAATTAAATTCCTATTTGCTTGATCTTTGTACCAGCTATCATCACTCCAATATTCACTGGATTTTACCTCAAACGACTCTGCTATCATGAGACATTTTTTAAAATAATCTAACATATATTCAAAATGTAATTTTTGACCAAAACTTGAATAATGCGGACCGTAATAAGTTACCAGGCCTATTTTTTGAAAAATTGCATTGAGTAATATTGTGACGTCAGAATACCCACAAAAAATCTTGGGGTTATTTTCAATTATCCGCCAATCAATATATTTCAGCAGTTGATTACTATTAAAACCGCCTATGATTGAAAACACCGCTTTGATATTGCTATCAGCAAAGGCTTGGTGTAAATCGTTTACGCGTGACTGAATTGATGAAGAATCAAAAATATCTCTTTCTTTTACATTATTGGAGAATAATACTTTTAATCCCAAATCATCAAATCTAGTACGAGCAACCTCCTGAATATCTTCTGAAATAATACCAAGCGAGCGGGACGGCGCTATAACCATAATTGTATCACCTCTTTTAAGTTTTGGTGGTATTATTCGCTTCATAATTTATTGAATTAAAACCTACCCATGGCGGAGAGGGAGGCCCCAAAGTATCCGCCCTGGGCGGAACTTCGGGGTAAAGATTCCTGCCTGCCGGCAGGTAGGCGAACCTTCCCGAGCGGAGGGAGCGGGATTCCCCCGCAGTATGCGGGGGTAAACTGCCCCCTCGGTACTTTGCGGTACATCCCGCCAGCGGCGGGACGCACTAATCCATATCATATACCTGGCGGAGAGAGAGGGATTCGAACCCTCGGTACCTTGCGGTACACTTGCTCTCCAAGCAAGCGCACTAGACCACTATGCGATCTCTCCGCTAGGTATATGAGACTTCTTAATTAAATTCTTAAAGGCTTCACCCCCATGATAACTTTTTATTTATTTTTCGCGTTGCACTGCTTCAGCACGGGTATTACACTCCTCACGGTAAACCAATCTCCATGGTACTCCAAATTTTGTTGATTTACTTCTACCTTTGTTATGTCGACCCAATCTATCTGCCAAATTTGCAGTGGAACCAATGTAGTAAGTATTTGAAGTGTCACTATAGAGAATATATACAGAATATATCATACTTTTGCGGTACATCCCGCCATCGGCGGGACGACTCAGACATCTCCACCCTAGGTACGTTCAAAGCATTATAATAATAACTTTATCAGAGCGGGTTTTAAAATACCACAAATCCACCAAAAAATAAAGGCCTTAATTCTTAACGAATTAAGGCCAGCTTATTACTTATTATTTTTACAAATGTTTATTAGTTTTCGAATGCTATCGAAATCGCCATGAAGTTCTGTGCCAATGGCGACACTTTTTACGGTAACGCCTTCTGGCATAATTTTTAAGTATTTATTAATACAATCCATTGACAGCAAATTGCTGTCTATATTTACTACTAATGAACCAGGGTTGCTTTTGCTAGCAGCAACAGCATGACCAATGGGGCCGCCAAATACCTTTTGTAAAAAGGCATTAGCAACATTAACACAACCTTGGTCTAGTTTCTTGGGGAGAGTATCGGTATTAAGAGCCATTTACAAACCTCTTTTGATTTATTTTTAATTAAATTATTTAAGGAACTTTTTGATATCTTAAACTATCACATACCAAAACCGGCGTCAAGTGACGCCGGTTTATAAAGATTAAATTATTTTCGCCTGTGCTTTGTTACCTTCCGCTTTGATTTGCCACCGCGACGCAAAGTCTTTTCCAGTTTAAGTATTTTCAGAGTTGTATTCAAAACCGAATCAGGATTTAAGGAAATAGAATCAATGCCTTCCCGCACTAAAAATTCAGCAAAATCAGGGAAATCAGACGGGGCTTGCCCACAAATACCTATTTTTCGCCCAGCTAGTTTACATTCTTTAATAGCCGGATAAGTGTTTTTACAGCTTCATTACGCTCGTCATACACATGGGCGACCAGGGCTGAATCCCTATCCACCCCCAGGGTTAGCTGAGTCAGATCGTTAGAACCAATAGAAAAGCCATCAAATATCTGGGCAAATTCTTTGGCTAATATAACATTGGCTGGAATTTCACACATCATATAAATTTCCAAGCCGTCCTTACCCCGCTTCAGGCCTTCTGAGGCCATGATTTTCAAAACCTTTTGCCCTTCTTCAATCGTACGGCAAAATGGCACCATTATTTTTAAATTCTTCAGGCCATATTCTTCACGGACTTTCTTAAAGGCCTTACATTCCAAGCGAAAAGCTGCCTCATAATGAGGCGAGTAATAGCGCGAAGCGCCACGCCAACCGATCATTGGGTTATCTTCGTGTGGCTCAAATTGTTGACCACCAATAAGGCCAGCATACTCATTAGATTTGAAGTCGGATAAACGCACGATGGCGTCTTTCGGGTAAAAACCCGCCGCAATCATGGCTACGCCTTGCGCCAACTTATCAATAAAGTACCTTGGTTTGGAAGAATAGCCAGCGGTTAACTGTAAAATTTTCTCCCTGACCTTTGGCTCTTTAATTTTCTCAAAATGCAATAGGGCTAGCGGGTGAATCTTTATAGAATCATTGATAATGAATTCTTCCCGAGCTAAGCCAACGCCATCATTTGGTAATAAGGAAAAATTAAATGCTTGGTGAGGTTCACCTACATTCATCATTATTTTAGTCTTGGGCCGCCCTAATTCCCTCAAATTAGTGCGATCAATAACAAAGGGCAATATACCTTCGTATACCTTGCCTACTTCCCCATCAGAACAAGCTACTGTCACCTTGCGGCCGGTTTTTAGAACGCGCGTACCCTTAGCTGTACCAACAATGCAAGGAATGCCGAGCTCACGTGAAACTATCGCGGCGTGACAAGTTCGGCCGCCGGAATCAGTCACAATCGCAGCTGCCTGCTTCATCACTGGTTCCCAATCCGGATCAGTCATTTCTGTAACCAGCACCGACCCTGGTTTAAACTTGCTTATTTCTTTAACTGATTTAATCAATTGCACCGGCCCTTGGCCGATTTTAGCCCCCACGGCAATACCTTCAACTAAAACCTTGCTGGTCTTTTCTAATCTGTAATCTTCCAAAGTATGCTTAGATTTTATCGTCTGCACTGTTTCCGGCCGGGCTTGCACTATATAAAGATTACCTGAGCGGCCATCCTTGGCCCATTCCAAATCCATCGGGCGTTTATAATGCGCCTCTACTTCCATTCCCCAACGGGCCAACTGCAATACTTCTTTAGGCTTTAAACTAAAGCGCTGTTGATCACGCTCATTTACAGGCAAGGATTTAGTTGGATGGACACCGCGTGAAGCGTAAACCAATTTTTTCTCTTTGGAACCTAATTGCTGATTAATGATTGCGGCAAAGCCGGCGCGAACTGTGGGCTTAAAAACCAAGAACTCATCCGGCGTCACTGTGCCTTTAACAATATATTCACCCAAGCCCCAAGAACTATTAATGAGTACCACATCCCGAAAGCCGGATTCAGTATCCAGCGTGAACATTACCCCGGAACATGCCTTATCGGAGCGCACCATTTTCTGCACGGCAATGGAAAGACCGATCTTAAAATGATCAAAATGCTTATCTACGCGGTAAGAAATCGCCCGGTCAGTAAAAAGCGAAGCCATGCATTCTTTACAAGCTTGCAGTAATTCCTTCTCACCCACAATGTTCAAGTAACTTTCCTGCTGTCCAGCAAAAGAAGCATCGGGTAAATCCTCAGCGGTAGCGGAAGAGCGTACAGCCACATCAACAGCCCTGGTTTTAAATTCTTTGGAAAGCTTGCGGTATTCAACCACGATCGCCTGCTTTAGTTCTGGCGGAAATTCCGCTTTTAAAATCGTTTGCCGCACCGCCTGCCCCCTGACTGCCAGATCTTTCAAATCCTCGGTATTCAAACCTTTAAGTAATTTCCTGATTTCTTTTTCCAGTTTAGCTTTTTTTAGCAAATACCTATAAGCGTAAGCGGTTACGGCAAAACCAGGCGGCACCTTAACGCCCCGCGGCGTCAGGCGCTGATACATTTCGCCCAAACTGGCCCCCTTACCGCCAACCAGTGGGATATCTTTAATGGTAATTTTGTCAAAAGGCAGAACAAACTGCTTGGCGCGGGACTTGGGCATGGTATAAAATCAAAGATTAAAAATCAAAAATTAAAATGTTATGTCTTTTTTCCTCTTTTACCTTTTAGAACTTCAAACTCTTGGCGTATTTACCTAACACTGGCATTTCCCATTCTTTACCTGTTATGGCACTCACTAATCCCATGATTGATAAAACAACCGCCGCTAGCATGCCAATAAAGTAAAGTGGCGGAATGAACATTAAAACCCAGATCACGACTTCAAACAGGAACAGCAAAAAGCCCTGCTTAGCGTGGAATTGCACAAACGGCCGGTTCCGCTTCATTAAAAGCGGTAGTAAGCACAAAACCCAGA
This sequence comes from Parcubacteria group bacterium GW2011_GWD2_43_10, assembly GCA_000995845.1. GTDB lineage: Bacteria > Patescibacteriota > Patescibacteriia > Veblenbacterales > UBA10138 > UBA10138. The sequence goes on from LCEZ01000053.1 coordinate 5,844, forward strand.
GATAAGACATGGCGGCAAAAACTTTGTCATCGGAAACTTCATTGCTCGCCGGAGTATTTGATGGTGTAGAATCCATATATTTTTAGATTAAAAATTAGAAATCAAAGATTAAAAATAATTAAGAGGTTTGTTGTTTTTTAATTAATTTTGGTAAATGGAAAAAGCCGATTGTAATTGCCCCCATACCAGCCGCCAACAGCGCGCTCCAGACAGGTTCTGTAACCAAGTTTAACAGTAACCAAGGATAAAAGAAACGGATGAAAGATAATACGGCCGCCACCAGGCCAGCTGAGGCGCCCACTAGCAAACAGGTAATGATGGTTTGGGCTAAGGTGGCACCATGGCGAATGCCGGTAAAGTAAGCCGTGACAATAGCGGCCACTATCTGAGCCACTAGATTCAGGGGCGCTACCAGATCCAAATAAGAAACCTGGAGCCAATAGCTAAGGAGAAACCCAAAGATAAAGAAAAGACTCAAATACACAAAAGACCATTCTGCCCGGTCCACATACCAACGCATGGGCTGACCAAATATTCCTGCTTCATTGCCATTCGGCATATATGGTTATTATAAGGTTTTTTGAGCAAAATAAAAAGGATTCCGATTAAAGGAACCCTTTGAAATCTGCCGCTTAGCTAAAATGTTTTATGCTGGCAAGACTTTCTATTGTGTCAAACTTGTACAGAGACTGCACAGAGTTTGAATTACTGTATACCTTGGCATTAGCCAAATCGTGTGTGCCTTCGGAGAGATTGTTATATCCTCCTAGACGAATAATTCTACCCCTTACCTCTAGGTAAGGGAACCATCGTCTTAGTGCTTTCAGTTTTCTTCCATCCTGAAATACTTGTGAAAGTGTCCATAAACGGACAACTCCACTGCGTTGATCAAATAATACTGCACCAACTTTGGCACTTAATAAAGCATCGATGATTTTCATTTTAATACCCTTTTGTTTTAATGAATAATTGTTAATTAATTATTCTATATTAGTTCGATTAAACTTTTATGAGATTATTCTTTCTCACTAATCTGGGGTGGAGCCGATACACCTTTGCCCGAAGGCTAATGTATCAACGACCTACATCATAGCTATTAACTAGTGGATACCAGCTAGAAGCTAGAGTCGGCCGCTCCTCCCCTCCCAGGTGAGTGAGAAAGAAATACGACTATTGAGCGCTCCGCGCTCATCCGCCGTGGCGGATGGCTGACGAAACAACCATTTTTAAAGAACTTAAATAACCCATAAACATAGCTCATTTTGCTGATTTTGTCAAGGGGTGAGGAACCAACCTTATTTTGTGGCTAGGTTAATATAGTTCTACAAAGCTTGTTTCTTACTTTTCTAGAATCTTTTTTGCAGAGGGTAAGGGACTCAGAGTTGCGATGCCCACCCCTTACCCTCTGCACTCCCATCCCCGGCACGCTCAGACGGGTTCGTCTATGAGGCCAAACGAATTTGCTATGCTAAGCGACTATAACACGCACAATTCTGTTGCCTCATAACGGCTCCAAAAGAACTCTCTGATGCCACCCTGTCGGAAGCTCAGTGCAGAGCGGAAGCGACATGAACGCCAGATGGACGCGTGCTGTGGTTGCTTAGCATAGCGTTCATCAGTGAATGGCGCGAGCACTGCCTGAGCTGGAGACCGGCGTGGCGACTTTTGTGTTACTTTTCTAGAAAAGTAACAAATAAATTAATATACAAAAAATCCCTGCACTTTCGGTGCAGGGATTTAAATACTAGTTCTAGTGTGCCAGATCTAGTAGTCCATGCCGCCCATACCCGGGGGCATACCGCCACCCATCTTATCATCCTTTTTCTCCGGCAAATCAGTAACCACTACCTCAGTAGTTAAGAACATTACAGCTATGGAAGCGGCGTTTTGCAAAGCTGAACGAGTAACCTTCACAGGATCAACTATTCCAGCCTTTATCATATCTTGTTCTGGTGTATTTGTTGCAGCATTATAACCATAATTTTTATCGTGTGATAAAACGTCATTCAAAACCACATCACCGTTCTGCCCAGCGTTTGTAGCTATTTCCTTTAGTGGCTGCGTCAAGGCCTTCAATAATACCGCAAAACCAATTTTTTCTTCATTATTTCTAATTCTGACAGCTTGGTTAGCAACTTTGTTGTCTTTAACAGCCGTTGCAATCTCAATATCTTGGGAAATAATTACACCTTCACCTAACTGCCTAATATCTACCCCCATTTGAGACCCTACGGCCTGTGCCGCGCGTACCAGGGCCACGCCACCACCTACAACTATACCCTCTTCCACAGCGGCTTTAGTGGCATTAAGAGCATCTTCCACTTTGAATTTCTTCTCTTTCATCTCGGTCTCGGTGGCGGCACCAACTTTTATTACGCCAACTCCGCCGGAAAGCTTAGCTAAGCGCTCTTGTAACTTTTCTTTATCAAAATCAGAATCAGACTTA
>LCEZ01000054.1 GCA_000995845.1 Parcubacteria group bacterium GW2011_GWD2_43_10
TATTGGTTCGGAAGCATATACTGACCAACGATCCACTGGCCAAGCCCGTACCCAAACTCGCCCAACAATAGAGCTCTGGTCAATTGGCCCAAACGAACGTGAATCAAGGCTAGCATTGCGATTATCACCTAAAACAAAATATTGATTTTCATCCAAGGTTACATCTAAGGAGCCAACTGTTTTAACCCATTCACCCAAATACGGTTCATTATATTCTACCTGCTCTCCGCCCGGAGAACTAATATATAGTTTTTCATCTATTATCGCTACACGCTCATTAGGTAGAGCGACGACTCTTTTAATAAAATAATTTGACGGATCCCTAGGGTAGCGAAAAACCACTACTTCTCCCCTATCGGGGGCGCGGAAACGGAAGGAAATTTCATCTATCAATAAATAATCATGATCATAAAAATTTGGTTCCATTGAAGCACCCTTAACATAAAACGGCTGCACCAAAAAATAACGTATAGGCAAAATAATGGCCAAGGATACCAAGGCCACTTTTACCACCTCCCAAAGCACCAATAAGGCTGATTTTAAATACTTAAACATTAGTAGATTACAGATAAATGGTGGGCGTACCTGGACTTGAACCAGGGACCTTACGGATGTGAACCGTACGCTCTAACCAACTGAGCTATACGCCCGCGCCAGCCTGATTCATAGAATTGGCAACAGCTGACATATAATAAACGATTTTTCCGCCGCGGGCAAACTGCTGTGTGGGTCGGCTAAATTGACAGTTAAACAGATTATATGGTAACATTTTTTTTACTTCTTGTAAAGTCACTTATGATAGCAATAAATCCGGAAGCGAGTCTCCCTCCCTCAGCCGGTGATGTAAACAGAGGGAAATTTTTTTTGTACTCACTCTTAATTATTTTGATTGGGGGTGGCTTGTGGTTATCGCGCCAGCCTAATGTTCAGGCAGTTGTAATGGAATGGAACGAACATTCTCTTTGGGAAAATGTTAAGCGTTTGGTGGGTGGCGATGATATTAAATTGGCCGGCGAAGACGAAGGGCGCATAAATATTTTAGTTTTAGGCCAGGGTGGCGCTAAACATGATGGCCCTTACCTGACTGACACTATTATGGTGGCCAGCCTAAAACCCGACACCAAACAAGTAGCTCTAATTTCCTTACCGCGGGATTTGGTAATACCTATTCCTGGTTTTGGCCTGAAAAAAATAAATAGCGCCAATGCCTATGGCGAAACCCGCGGTCTAGAACAAGGCGCAGTTTTAGCTGGTGACGCTATTGGCGCTGTTCTTGGTATCCCGATACATTATTATGCCCGACTTAGTTTTTCTGGTTTTGCTCAAGTGATTGATGACCTTGGTGGCGTACCTATCACTATTGAGCAGGGTTTTTCTGATCCAGAATATCCAACTGATACTAATGGCTTAACTACTGTTAGTTTTGAATCAGGCTGGCAAATTCTAAATGGCCAACGAGCTTTGCAATATGTTCGCTCCCGGCATGGCACTAATGGTGAAGGTTCAGATTTTGCCCGCGCCCGCCGCCAACAACAAGTAATACTGGCTTTGAAAGAAAAATTACTTTCCCCCGCTACTTACCTTAATCCCTCCCTCGCCCTGCGGCTATACCGCAACCTAAGTAACAGTATTGAAACTAACTTTGGTGCTAGTGAGGCTACTCGCCTAGTTCAGTTAGCGCGAGAGGTTGATCTTGATAACATCATCACCCGAGTTTTTGACACCTCGCCCGGCGGCTTGCTCCAAGAAACTATTGGCCCAGATGGCGCTTACCTGCTTATTCCTAATGTGCCGGATTATAGTGAATTGCAAAAAGCGGTTAGAAACATTTTTGATGTCAGTGAAGTAACGCGCGAGGCTGCCCAATTGGTCGTGGAAAACGGCACTAGCTCAGCCGGCTTAGCTGAAACCGTTAGCACCAGCTTAACTATTCAAGGTTTTAAAGTATTAAGATATGGCAACGCCTCTCATCAAAACTTTCCCCGGACCATACTTTATGATTACACCGGTGGCGCTAAACCAATAACACGTCAATTACTGGAATCTCTCTTCCTAATTAAAGCCGTAGAGCTCGAGCCCGCCACTAACGAAAGCGATATTGAATTCCGCTTGATTTTAGGGACAGATAGATTGCCCGCTAACGAATAATGCTATGCCAACACTTAAAGAACTGAAACCCTCAAGCGCTCTCTTGGTTGGGCGGGTGAATGTTGGCAAATCAACTATTTTTAACCGCTTGCTTAATAGATATCAAGCCATCACTTCAGCTGAAGCGGGCACCACTCGTGATTTAAACCGGTCTCTTTTGACTTGGCAGGGTAAAACCTTTTGGTTAATTGACAGTGGCGGCTATCACCGCTCCGGCAAAGATCTGGCTAACCAAGCCAGCCGCCATTTACTGCAACGCGCTTTAAACGAGGCGGCGGTTATTTTACATTTGGTTGATGGGCAAACTGGCCTAACACCGGAAGATCGGGAATTAGCTCGACAACTCCGATCTATAAAAGCTCACCGCATTTTAGTAGTGAATAAAATTGATAGCCAAAATAAAAGGCTGGTAGCTACTGGGATTTCCTTGGGTTACCCCGATACTATTATGGTATCGGCTAAAAACGGTAGTGGTTTAGGTGATTTACTAGATCTGGTGGTTGCCCATATAGAATCGACTAATGAACCGTCACCTAGTTTGCGGGCGGCTTTTATCGGACAAACCAATGTGGGTAAATCATCCCTTTTTAATGCCCTGCTTAAAACCGACCGCAGTTTAGTTTTACCTACTCCCCATACTACCCGTGACCGAGTACATGATTTTTTGGAAACCAGTGGCCTGACTATTGAGCTAATCGATACTGCCGGGTTACGGCGTCAACACAATCTCGCACCGACTTTAGAAAAACAAAGTGCCAAGCAAAGCTTAAATGCCCTACAGAGAGTGGAAGTGGCCTTCATTACAATTGACGGCTCTGTTCCGCCAAGCTGGCAAGACCAACATATTGCTCAACAAATAACTGAGGTTCGCTTAGCCGCCGTTATCTTACTGACTAAGGCTGACCTGGTAAATAAAGAAGAAAGGCTGTCGGCCGAAAAAAGGCTAGATCACTGGATGCCAATGCTGTCTTGGGCCCCGCGACTTTGGGTTTCAGCTGTGAGCGGTGAGGGTGTAAATAAAATATTACCACTAGCTCAAGCCGCTAGTGCTAGTTGGCACCAACAATTAACTAAATCTGAACTGGATAATTTCTGGGCTTTTTTAAAAAGAAACCGAACTACCGGGAGATTGCCTTTAGCTGATTTTGCTCAAACAAGTATTAGTCCGCCCACTTTTAAACTCACTTTAAAGCAAAAAACTAATCCACCCCTGGCGATTGGCGATTGGGCCGCCAGCCAACTAAGAAAAAAGTTTAGTTTTTTGGGTAGTCCGATAATCGTACGTATGGAGACTACCCGCCAAGCTAAATAATTATTTTTTGCTATAATTAAACTATGAAACTGATTGTTGGTTTAGGAAATACTGGTACTAAATACGCAGATACACTGCATAATATCGGCTGGGTGGCAGTGGAAAAATTAGTTGCCCAGGCCAATGGCACATGGAAATCTTTTTCAAAAATTTCCGAAATCTGCCAGCTAAATTCCAGCCAAGCAATTATATTAAAGCCCTTAACTTTCATGAATGAATCCGGCCGGGCCGTTCGGGAAATAGTTGATTATTTTAAAATCACGCTTGATGATCTCTGGGTGGTGCACGATGAGCTGGATCTGCCGCCGGGAGAAATCAGAATAAGTTTTGACGCCTCCTCAGCTGGGCATCGGGGCGTGCAAAGTCTGATTGAGTCATTATCCAGTCAGGCTTGGTGGCGTTTCCGCCTAGGTATTGGCCGCCCACCGACAAATATCCAAGCTGATAATTTTGTTTTAACCAAGCCTGATACCATAGTAGCTACCTTTATTGCTGATAGTATTTCTAAAACTGTAGATTTATTAAAATTGGCTTTAACCGATGGCATTGCCTCGGCCAGCCTTAAAAACAAAGAAAAATAAAAAGCCCCTAAAAAACAGGGACTGGTGGTGTACTTAAGCCTACTCACCAGTGCCAGGGAGCACTAATTTTATACTGCCCCCTGTCTTTACAGACTAACGCTTGTTAAGGAGGGGTCACAAGTGTCAGCCACTGGCAAGTAGACTAAAATACGCCGAAAAAAATTTTTAACTAGGTTTAAAATTTTGTGAGCACGCCCATCCTAGCACCGACCACTAAAAATGTCAAGATGATCGGGCATAAAGAGCTCTGGTCAGCTAAGTTGCCAGACAAACTAAAGAACAGCTTATTCAGCCAGCTTAGCCTGCCGACTAACCTAACAGCTCAAGCCTTCCTGATCGCTCACCTCCCCCCGTCAAACCTTGCCGGGGGCGTAGTTTGGTGTTTACCTTCTCATCGTGACCTTAGCCAAGCCAAGAAACTGGCTGATTTTTGGTTCTCTGTTTTTGCTGACATCCTGCCTAATAAACCTTTGATTTATACTTTTCCTCAGGACTTCACTGCCTGGTTGACTTTAGATAAAAAAGAAAGATTAATTCTGCTTTTAGTAGCTCAGGAACACTTAAATCTAGCCCTGTCGTCAGCTGATGAAATTAAACAAAATACAATTGAACTTAAAGTAAATGAAGTAATAAAACCATCTCAAGTTTTAAATAAGCTCTTAGCCGCTGGTTTTGAACCCGGGCCCTTGCCTGATCGGCCGGGCTGGTACCAAAAACATGGCGGCACTTTAATAATCTCAACTGCAGATGATAGCTGGCGTTTGATTTGGAACGGCGATACCTTAGAAAAAATTGAAGAGCTGGTTCTTGAATCCGGTTTAGCTAAACAGGTATTATCTGTCGTAAAAATATTACCCCATAACTTGGCACCCAAGTCCACTAGTTCGGGTAATGCCCACACACATATGGCGGTTTTGAAGCCAAAGCGTTAGCTTTGATAAATGTGTGTAAATATGCCAAAAACAATTAAAGAAGAAAGGTTAAG
>LCEZ01000055.1 GCA_000995845.1 Parcubacteria group bacterium GW2011_GWD2_43_10
GACTCGGGCCGCCATCAATCAAAATATTCTGTCCCTCAGCTGTCCTTATTAAAGCCGCATCACCCTGGCCAACATCAAAAAAAGTCACACTTAAACCAGCTTGATGGTTAAAACTTAATAACCAACCAGCCGCCAGTAGTATGACCCCACCAATTAGTAAATAATAAATTCTTTTCATAAATTTTTTGACTTAGCACGCAAAATTTTCCCTGACCCCACTAACCACCAGCCAACCAGTAAGTAAAATACTATTACACCCAGCCAACTTAGCCAACTTGCCTGTATGGTTGCCCAAGGCAAGCCAGCTAACCAATCAATTATTGTGGTCATATAAAACAGAACGGCTGTTAGTAGCCAACTAGCTGGAGTAGTAAACAAATTACCTAAAGGACTTATCAACAGCAAGCCTAAACCAAACCAATAAACCAGCACCACTACTGGCGCCACCAGTAAATTTGCTAACGGGGTAATTACCGAGATTGTTCCCAAGCGCACTAAAATGATCGGGGTTGTTACCAGTGTAGCCGCCAGAGTTTCAGCGCCCGATTGCCTGATACTTAAAAATTCAGGCAAGGCTGTTAACTTGGCGCGCAAGAGTGGTGAAATATAAGTTAAACCAACCATGGCGGCAAAAGACAATTGCCAGCCTAATTCAGCTATTAAATTCGGGGTGATTAATAGCATAACCGCCGCTGTTCCAGATAAGACATTGATGTTATCTGGTTTTCTGGATAATAATTGCCCTAGTAATAAAACCGAACCCATCGCGCCCGCTCGTACTACTGAAGGCTCAGCCCCGCTAAAAATTACAAAGAGCGCGGTTAAAACCAACACTAAAACACTAGCTTGCTGTTTCCATAAACCTAAAGATAGCAAAACCCAAAATAATACCTGGACTAATACCATCACATTAAAACCAGAAACAGCTAGAAGATGGGAAACACCGGTTCTTCTAAAATTTTCAGTTAAGCCGGCAGGCAAACCACTATCATCACCCCATAACATGCCAGTTGCTAAGGTAGCATAAGGTTCAGCTACAAGTGTACGTACTTTATCGCCAGCGAATTTACGAGCTTGATAAAGCCAGTGACGGATTCCTGCCTCGCTTTTTTTAATCAAAAAAATTTCAGGAAAAGAACACTCACGCCAAATTCCACGATTGGTATAGGGTTTGAAAATTACTTCTTTTAATTCACATTTAATTTGCAGCTGGTCGCCATAATTGAATTCCGGCCAAGTCGGTACCGTAATTAATACGCGATCTAGCTGATTATTATCAGTTGGGGCAACAACATAGCGAGTAATACGTTCGCTTAATCTGGGAAGTTCAGTCACTTGGCCTATAAAAGTTTGCTCACCTAAAAAATAATCAGCTGACGGCGCTGGCATTAAACCATTGCCGCGCCAGAGGGCGACCAAACAGCCTATAACAAATAGGGTAATTAACTGCGGGCTAATTTTTAAATAAAAAATAACCAAAACAATAACCAGACTGACTAAAACTATAAGTAACGGCAGCCCCAGCGAATAACCAATGATAAAACCAACTAATAAACCAAAACAAAGCGCTCGCCAGGCAATAGCCGGGGGCAGGCTAGTTTTAAAAGTTAAGTGGGCCTGCTCCATATTTTTCTGGCGCTACTGCTTAGCCTGAGCTAACTGCTTTAACCTGGCGGCAATAAAGCCGTCCAGCTTGCCATCAAGCACGGCTGATGGATTAGTTTCTTCGTAATCAGTACGATGATCTTTAACTTGCTTGTACGGCTGCAACACATAGGAGCGCGCTTGGTTACCCCAGGCCGCTTCGCGGTATTCCCCCCTTAATTCTTTTTTCTTCTCCTGCTGCTTACCCCACTCTAGCTGCCACAACTTGGCGCGCAAATATTTCATAGCTTGCTCCTTGTTCTGCATTTGTGAGCGTTCGTTCTGGCATGTAACCGTAATGCCAGTTGGAATATGAACTATTCTGACAGCCGAATATGTCGTGTTCACACTTTGTCCCCCATGCCCGCCGGACATAAAAGTATCAATGCGCAAATCTTTAGGGTCAATATCAACTTGCACCACCTCTGGCAATTCTGGCAAAACCTCCACCAAAGCAAAACTGGTATGGCGCATTTTCTCGGCATCAAACGGCGAGATTCTGACCAAGCGATGCACCCCAGCTTCAGTTTTCAAATAACCATTAGCATAACGGCCAGTAATTTTTAACAACGAGCTCTTAATGCCCGCCTCCTGTCCGCGCGATTCATCCAGCACTTCCACTCGCCAATCTTTGTTCTCACAAAACCGCAAATACATGCGCCGGAGCATCTCGGCCCAATCCTGGGCATCAGTGCCGCCCGCGCCGGCGTGCACTGCCAACAAACAATTAGCCTCGTCATACTCTCCACCTAAGAGTTTCTTAAACTCCAGGGCGGTTAAACGATTACTTAAATCTGAATAAACTTGCTCAAGCTCCTGCCGCAAACTGACCGATTGATCACCTTGGTCTGTGCTTGCCAATTCTAAGGCCTCACCAGTTTCTTTTTCTAAACTTAAAAAATCATCAAGCTCTTGCTTTAAGGAATCGTGTTTAGTGGTAGTCGCCCGAGCCTGCTGCTGATCAGCCCAAAAATCAGGCTCTTGCATGGCGATCTCTATCGCCTTAATGGCAGTCTGTAATTTTTCTGGGTCAAAGCCAGTTCCGCGCTTCTTGGACCCGTGTCTTCAAAGCTCGGAGGTTGCGAACTAATTCAGCTTCTTGCATATCCAGTACATTAACTTCGCTCGGGTTTTTTGTCCAGTGAGCGCATAATAATTATTATCTTACTTAAACAATGCTCTGACGATACTAAATAATTGATCAATAATGTCCCAACGAGCTGAAGCGAAGTTGTTATACTGGACATACCCAGCTAGCCTAGCAAAAAAGAAAGCTGGCCGTCAAAGTTTTGACGACCAGCGAATAAATATAATTATTTTTTTCAGCAATCACTTTACCGTGACTGCCTTGGCTAGATTTCGTGGTTTGTCTACATTACGCTCATTCAGTAAACCTAAATGATAGGCCAAAAGTTGCAGTGAAGTGGCAGCTAAAATAGTTGCTAGTTCTGGTGGGGTGTCTGGTATATAAATTGCCTGGTTTACGATCTTGGCCATTTCGGTATCACCATCGGTTGTAATGCCAATAACGAAAGCTCCTCTAGCTTGCAGTTCGCTGATATTGTGCAATATGGCAGTACGACTGCTGTCGCGCGTAGCTACCATCACCACTGGATATCCATCAGTCACTAGAGCTAACGGGCCATGTTTCATTTCTCCGGCTGGTTGTACCTCACATGCCATATTACTAACCTCAACAACCTTTAGGTGGCCTTCCAGAGCTGTGGCATAATGATAGCCTCTACCCAGCATCATCAGACTAGTAAACTTCATAATGTATTCAGCTAGTTTCCGAATGGCTTCACTCTGTGCCAGCACCACTCTTAATTGTTCTGGAATTTCGGCAATTGCCCGTACGAATGGGATGGATTGGTCAGGCGATAATTGACCGCGTTGCTGGGCTAACCACACTGTAATCATGGCCCCAACCAGCACTTGGCTGGAAAAGGCCTTAGTTGAAGCTACACCTATTTCCGGCCCGACCCGTAAATATACTCCAGCACCATCGGTAAGTGTAACCAGCGAAGAGCCCACTACATTCACTATACCGGCAACTAAGCCAACGCCTCGAGCTCTAAGATACTCAATCGCATCTAGTAAATCTTTAGTTTCACCACTTTGGGAAAGGGCAAAAACTACTGACCTGCCTGGACTGCAGCCTGATAAAATATCATCCAACGTTACTTCAGAAGCTTGTTTAGCTTCAGCGTGCACATGTAAGTGCTGGCGGAACATACGAGCGACTATTTGAGCAGCATGATACGATGTACCACAACCAATGAACCAAAAATGTTTGGCTCGCTTAAGTTTTTTTAAGGCTAGAGACGAAGCCTCCAGGCCCCCAAGTTTTACTAAGCCTGTTTCCAGCCTCAGTCTGCCCCCTAAAACATCGGGTAATCTTTCCGGCTGTGTCATAATTTCCTTAAGCATGAAATGAGGGTAACCCTCAAGCGCTACATCTTCGGCGGAACCTTCAAGCTCCACACTCGGAATACTAACTGGGATACGCCTGCCGTTATGGAAAGAAAATTCCTCCACTTTTCCACCTTGAATAATAATAATGTCGCCATCTCTTAAATGCTTACAGCGACGAGTGTAGGGCAGAAAAGGATCGCCAGTTGAAGCGACCATAAAGGCGCCATCATCCAATTTGGCATAGGACAGCGGACTGCCTTTTCTTATACCAATTAGCAAATCAGGATAACGAGCGTATTGCAACAAAATACCATTAGCGCCTTGCAGTGACGACACTGTACTAAGTATAGCTTGGCGAATATCCCCTTTTGTTTCCTGCAGCTTGAGAGCGAATAAATGAGCAATGAGCTCGGTGTCGGTTTCCGAAACTATCCGGCAACCCAAACCAATCAGTTCGGCCTTAAGCTCACGCCAGTTCTCCAGCATGCCGTTGTGGACAACTGCTATCTGACCTGAGCCATCACAATGAGGATGAGCATTAAGGACGGTCCGACCGCCATGCGTGGCCCAACGAGTATGCCCAATGGCATTAGTGCAAGACTCAGGAAATCTAGAGTCTTCAACCTTTGCTTTAAAATCATCAAATTGGCCATCAGGCAAAACTTGCTTAACTATTCTCAATACTCCAGGGCTAATCAGACCGCTCACACCAGCGGAATCATATCCGCGATACAAGAGCTGGCTAAGCCCTTCCAACACTATCGGCACAGCTGGCTGCTGCCCGACATAACCAATTATTCCGCACATACTGCTACGTGCTCCTTTCTTATATATTGTTATGTAAAAAAACGATTTTTCTTGTTAACTAGGTGGTAATACCTTACGGCCACTGAGCCCGGGCGTCAAGTATACTGTGTTTATGGGAGAACAAAGCATAACTGGCGCCGGCATCGGTGTCATGGTAGTAAAAGATAATCAAATATTGCTGGGTTTGAGAAATAGTGATGCGGCCAAAGCCGACAGTGAACTGCATGGCGAGGGCACCTGGACTATGCCTGGTGGCAAGATTCATCTAGGCGAAAGTTTTGAAGTGGCTGCCGCGCGCGAACTGGAAGAAGAAACCAGCCTTAAAATTAAAAACTTAACCGTAGTATCACTATCCAGCGAACATAACCTGGTAGCTGGTGTTCACTACATTACAATTGGTATATTGTGCGATGATTTTGACGGTGAAGTTCAAACAATGGAACCAGAGGAAATTGTGGAGTGGCGCTGGTGGCCATTAAACCAGTTGCCAAAAAATATTTTTCCGCCTAGCCAAAAAATTATCAATAACTATTTGACCAACAAATTCTATACTCCGGAATAACCGACTGGAAATAACTCGGTTTTTGTGCTACAATATTAATATAAAAACAAAAATGCTTAGGTTTTTTATATTATTTTCTTCAATTATTGTTGGTGGGCTAATCATGACCACGCCGACTTCAGCTGCCACTGATACAGATAGTGATGGCCTAACCGACGAGCAAGAAATTGGCCTTTATGCCACTGATCCTAACTTAACTGACACTGACGCTGATGGGTATAGCGACGATCAGGAAATTGAGCACGGGTATTCCCCGCGCTTTTTTGTTAAAAAAATGACCGAAGCCGACAGTGACCAGGATTATTTGCCCGATGCCTGGGAGTTGAGCTTAGGTACGGGCATCATGGAACCGGATTCAGACGGCGATAAATATTTAGATGGCACCGAAGTGCTTGCCGGTTTTGATCCCTTGAATCCTGATAGTTCAGCCAAGCTGGAAAAATTAATAAGCGTTGATTTAACTAAACAGCAACTTAGCTATTCTTTCGGCGGAAAAACTCTGGAAAAATTTTTAATATCTGGCGGCCTGCCCGGCACCACGACGCCTCGGGGCGAATTTGAAGTAATAACCAAACGCGACTTAGTTAATTATCAGGGGCCAAATTATGATTACCCGAACACCAAATGGAACCTGCGCTTTGCCTGGAGCCAGGGCTTTTCCTATTACATCCACGGGGCCTGGTGGCATAATAATTTTGGGGAGCCTCAGAGCCATGGCTGTGTGAATGTGAGCTACGATAATATGGAACGCCTGTATGAATGGGCGCAAGTTGGGACGAAAATTATTATTTTAAATTAATTAAAAATATAAACCCTTAGCTTAATCGGCTAAGGGTTGGTTGAATTTTAGGAATCTAAATTTTTTTCGTCTTCGGAC
>LCEZ01000056.1 GCA_000995845.1 Parcubacteria group bacterium GW2011_GWD2_43_10
CTCACCAGAGCTGGGGGACATGGATTCGAACCATGATTATCCGCCCGAGGCGGACGTCCTTCTCTCTAATGGTAGGACGATGCCTGGAAGTTAGTTCTCGCCAAAGCTGGGGGACATGGATTCGAACCATGATTACTGCGTCCAGAGCGCAGCGTCCTACCATTAGACGATCCCCCAGCCCTGACGGCAAAAAACTTGATCGCTCAGAGTATAAGGTTAAAAAGAGAAAGAATCAAGCACCCCTATTCAATCACTTGCCCACCAAAAGTTGTTAGGACATTGGATAATAGGTCTGCCCCGGTAGTTGCTTCGTCAGACTCACCGCGTAAACGCAATTTAATACCAAAGATCTTCGCCAGTGACTCCTCAACAACCTTTATAATTTTTGGATCTTTTACCCGATCTAAATGCAACTGATAAGAAAAACCAACCGTTAGTGTTTCTCCCTCAAGCTTTATTGGCCGCGCCACTGATAAAATAAAGGATAATGAGTGATTATATTCCCTCAAATCTGCCACCACCTCAAGCCAACGCTCTGTTATTTGCTGTAAATTTAAACCACTAGCTTCTACCTTATCCGCCGGTAAATTGGCTTTGGTGGCAGTTTTAGCCTTACTGTTTTCATCAGAGTTACTACCCTCAACCTTTGCCGTATTAGTTAAGCTTCCGATTTCAACTGCAGCTAATTCTAAAGGCAACTGCCACAATTCGCTTGACCGCCAGCTGCTGTCAGCTGCTAGCCAGCGTTCTAACATCAGCTGTAATCTGGCTTGAGTCAAGCGGCTTGATAAATCAATCAACTTTTCCTGAAATTCAGGCAAAAGATCTATACTAGCTTCGTCAGCCAACTTGCCGCCGAGTTTAACTAACAGCATTTTCCGCATTAAATTCAAAACCTGGCGATAAAAATAAGCAATATCACCCCCCTCTTCCAAAAAAGAATTGATCAGCTCAACCGCCCGACTGGTTTCGGCCTTGATTAAATAGCCGATGAAGTCTAACGCCTGAGCCAGATCAGAATGAGGCAGGACTAAAGACGCGACCGCGGGCGTAATTGTTTTTTCACCCAAAGTAATTAATTTGCCTAAATAACCTTCAGCGTCACGGCTAGAACCGCCAGCTAATTCAACAATTTGACCTAAAACCGTCTCCTCAACCTTAATGCCCTCACGCTTGGCAAGATCACGCAAGCGCTCAAATAAAACAGCTGAACTTAGTCGCTTAAAATCAAAACGCTGACAGCGCGACACAATCGTTTCTGGTAATTTATGGACTTCGGTAGTGCAGAGTATAAAAAGAACATGAGCCGGCGGTTCCTCCAGGGTTTTGAGCAGAGCGTTAAAAGCCTCAGTTGTCAGCATGTGGACTTCATCCACGATCACGACTTTAAATTTTGACTGCGACGGCCCGTAAGGAATATGCTCTTTAATTTCTCTAATGTCATCAATCCTTCGGTTAGAAGCGGCATCTATTTCCAGCAGATCTAAAGAGCGTCCGCTGTTAATTGCCTGGCACGATTGGCACTTATTACACGGCTCACTATCTTGTTTTCGTCTTTGCTCACAATTGATCGCCTTAGCTAATAGACGCGCCACGGTGGTTTTGCCAATACCACGCATACCGCAGAATAAATAAGCATGCGCTATCTGCTGCTGAATTATTTCATTCTGCAAAGTCCTGGTAACATGCTCCTGGCCAACTACTTCGGCAAAAACCGGCGGACGATATTTTCTATATAAAGATGAGGTCATAACACAGCTATTGTAGCGGACAGAAGCAACTCAGGCAATAATTAAGAGG
Organism: Parcubacteria group bacterium GW2011_GWD2_43_10; assembly: GCA_000995845.1. Lineage (GTDB taxonomy): Bacteria > Patescibacteriota > Patescibacteriia > Veblenbacterales > UBA10138 > UBA10138. Next base: position 1,801 of record LCEZ01000056.1, read on the forward strand.
CTTATCTAAAACACCAGCAAACAACACCCCCAATTGGGGTGTTGTTTGTATAAACTACTCTATATTTCCAAAGTATTGGCTGGGGGCGAGACTGAGGCATTAACTTCCGCGGCGGGCGAAACTTCGCTAATTACTGGATTTTTTCTGGGCCGGCCACGTGGCCGCGGCGCCGGCGCCTCAAAAGCTTCAGCGGTAGTGGCAACTACCTCATTATTTACCCCTTCAATCACTCCTGCCTCAGACGCTTCCGCCCCTTCTTTCCTAATAACATTTTCAACTGCCGCCCAGGAAGAAGGCGTGCCTTTGGGCACTAACACCACCACTTCATCCCCTACTCCGGCTTTAAAATAAGTCACACTGGCTAATAAAATACGAAAAAATTGGCCTTTGGCTAAAACCCTAAACTCATCGGTTTGTTCATCGCGGGCCAACACGCCAACAATGCGCTCCCGCTCCACTGGGCCAATCTGTTTATAAATAAAAGAACCATCCGGACTGATGGTCAGTTTTAATAAATCACCCTCAACTAATTTTGACTTAGAAGCGTAATTGGCCGGCACACTGTAAAGCTTACCGTCTGGCCCGACCATATTCTGCCCGTCAAAAACACCTTCAATTATTACCGCACCACCTTCGGTGCGCTGAACACTACCGCCGACTGGTTTAACTGCGGATTTTGTTTCTGTTTCCGGAGCGCCGGCGTCTTTTAATAATTGAGTGGCCGTATCTAAATTATTTCGTGCCGCCTCAACTAACTGACGAATTAAAACAATTTTTGACGATGTTGGCATAATTTTGTTTCCTTGTGTTTTGCTTTGCCCCCCTTTTGGACGCGTGACAAAACGTTTAGGTTTTAACTCACCTAAATAGTATAGTATGCTGTCTTAAAGTAGCAAATTAAATATCCACAAGTTTCCCCACAGGCCGAACAATCTTTGTATACAGATAAATATTTATGTCTGAGGTTAGCGGTTTACTGACGGTATCTGGTTCAATCCCCGGCAAAGGAAAGGCGTAAGTTATGAATCTGGCGCCAGGCTTTAATTCAGTTTGCAGTTTTGGTAAGAGCTTGACCATGGCTGACGGTGTTAAAAAACAAACAACAATATCTGCCTCTGATAAATCTATTTTCCAAAAATTACTGAATTTAATTTCCGCCCTATCAGTTAAGCCAGCCAACCATATTTTTATTCGGCTGATAATGAAAGGCAAAATTGCGATTTCATAACCACGGGCACGCAATTGATAACCTCTGACGGCCGCTGAAATAATTCGCCCGTCACCACAACCAAGGTCATATAGTAATTGATCTGGCTGGCTTTGTGCTAAATCAAGTAACCTTTTAATATCTTGGCGCCTTAACGGTAACCAAGGTGCGGCTGATAAAGCCCCATAGGCTAAACTGCCTACGATTAATATTACCAATAATAATACAATTATCTCTGGCACTTAATTTATAACCCTGGTTTAGTACCGGCTGAACTAGTGGCCGGCAACTGAGATGGCGGTGGTGTGGGGCTAGTCGTATTAGTTGGGGGTGTAACTGGTGTCGGCAGCACAGCGCGTTTAGCTCGCTCAATTATTTCACTCTCAACGCCGTATTTAAGTCGTGAAAACTGCCGAGCGGAGACGGCTATAGCTTGGTCGCCAGCTAGGGGCGCCCGGGTACTGATATTAAAGGGCCGGGACGGCGTATTATTGATCAAAAGCTTTAAATAAGCCTGGAAAAGCTCAATATTAATTAGGTCATAAGATGAGAAAACCGGGGCAAATTCCTTAGCCAGGAATTCGGCATCTTCTACGCCAATACGAAAAGAGACTACCGTGCCAGTGTTGCCGAACACCGCATCCCTGATTTTAGTATCACTACCATTAACCAACTGGCCAATGTACTGATGGGCTACAGTTAGATTAAGGCGGTATTTTCTAGCTTCAGATAAAATAACAACTATGGAATCAGTAATGAAATTCTGGAATTCATCAATGTAAAGATAAAAATTCTGGCGCTGATATTCGGGCAAGTCCGTGCGTGAAAGTGAAGCCATTAAAAACTTGCCGACAATGACCAGGCCCAACAGATAAGCATTGATATCACCAATTTTGCCCTTGGATAATTTTACCAACAGAATTTTTTTCTCGTCCATCACCTGCCTAAAATTAAAAGCACTTTTTTGTTGGCCAATTATTGGGCGCATAATATCATTGGCCACAAACTGATTAAGCTTGGAAGTTATATAAGGCACCATGTTCGCCAGGGCGGCATCACCCCCAGCTTTTTGTGCTTCTTTCACCCAAAAATCATGCACTACCGGATCTTTAACTTGAGTTAATTTATAGCGGCGAAAATCAGGATCAGCCAATACTTTGGATATTTCCATTAAGGTAGCGCCGCTGGCGGGATCGCTCATGATCAAGAGCATGGCATTTCTCATATATTGCTCAAACATCGGCCCGCCGGTTTGCCTTAAATCATAAAGTTTATCTAAAATCTTTATCATTTCATTAATGACAAAGGTTTTCTGCTCCGGATACTTAGGATCATATTCCAATAAATTCAAACCCTGCGGCCGCTCAATATCTGAAGGATCAAATATAATTACATCTTCCAGTCGGTTTTTAGGTACCCGCGCCAAAATCGCTTCAGCTAGATCACCATGGGGATCTATCACAGCTACACCTTCGCCAGCGGTGATATCCTGGACTGCTAAATTTTCAATGAATACACTTTTACCGGTGCCAGACTTACCAATGATGTACATGTGCCGGGAACGATCAGCCGGCTGCATATGTATTTCTTTGCTTTCTCCGCGGTAATTGCTAAAACCCAAAAGAATTCCAGTGGTGGGTGCGTTAGCTGGCGGCGGCGCTTGCCTGGCGGTTAACCAGCGTATTTGCGGATTATCCATATTAGGCAAGGGAAAATGATAGATACTAGTAAGTTCTTCAGTATTTAGGACAAAATATTTTCTCTCAGTAAAAGACCGATGAATGAAATTATAAAGAAAGTTGTTAAGATTTGGCGGTTTAGCCACCTCTAAACGATTGCCATATTGATAAATGCTATATTGCGTAAAAGAATTGGCTAAATTGCTCAAATGAGCTTCAGCTAAGGCCTGATTAGGGGCCGCCACCACCAAACGGCAGCACACGTCCAAACCAGCCTTGGTGGCTTTTTCTTCTATCCCCTTGATCATCTGCTCCTCAGCTGGCGACAAACGATGCGGCTCTGATTTTTTATCATCCTTCTTTTTATTAGAACCAAAAAAGCTACTAACAAAAGAAACAGTTTTGCTTATTTTATTTTCCTGAGATACTTCCTGGAATGATTTGCCCTGCTGCATAGCTGAAGCAACTTGTACCCCCTGCCGACGCCAGCTAGGGCCAGCGGACCTCACCACCAATTGCATGGCCGCGGCCGCCGGCGCCTCAATTTTTGTCATGGCATTTATAATGCTTTCCAGGGAATCAGCTTCAAATTGCTTATAAGTCTTAATTGGAAAAGCTGAAGACCGAGAAAGTCTCATATTTGCGCCTAAGGTAATACCACGGGGTAAGAAAATATTATAATCTGACGCTTCCTGAATAACTGCCGCCGGGTAAGTAGCGTGAATCTCCTGCTCTACAAATGAACGCATTTTTTGTGAAACAACAATATAAAAAGATATTGCCCCATCCTGAACCACTAATTCCAATGACAAATGGTCCTCCCTGCCCTTTAACCAATGTGTGGCATCAGTTTGTGCTTTAAGACCACCAATCGCTGACCATAAGACCTCTGCCACCGCTAATTGATCAGATATGTTTTTTTCTGGTGCTCCGGCTTTACCGTCGGCTGACAAACCTTGCCTTGGCACTAAAACCAACAAAACTGTCATATTAAAACTAGCTGCCAATGAGGTCAGGCGATGCCAAAATAACCGTAAAGTATAAACCACAGCCGCTAAAATTAGAACTACTGGAATTAATAATAGCCAAATAACTTGCACAATTTACTTCTCCTGGCGGAGTTTTAATATTTTCTCCGCTTTTATTTTAGCTTCCTGTTCAACAAAATAACGGTTAATGCCAGTAATGGACAATAACCACTGTTTAATAAGCGCTAAAATTTCACTGATCTTAAATTTAGTCTGCTGCAGTAGTGTTGTAATTTTCTTAGCTGTCGTTTCCCCCAAGATTTTAAACTTAGCCTGATCCTGCTGGTTTAACTCACTATAAAGCCGTGCCAAGTCTTCTTCTAAAATATGCTCCACTTTTTTTTGCAACACCACTGGTTCAGTTAAAACAAACGGCGCCGGACTAGGGGGCACTAAGACGGTTGATACTGATTCTGCTTCTTTACTTTTTTCAAAACCAAGACTCTCCCCTCCTCTTTCAGGAGCTTCTGGCTGCGACTCAATTGTCGTCTCAGGAAATTGCTCAGCTGGCCGCGGAACTAACCTTAATGGATCTGGCATATAAGAAAATTATACCACGCCATAAATATCACTTCCAGGCAATAATCTGTTATACTAATATTTGTATGCCCAGTATAACAACTTTGCTAGGGCTCGTATCAATCACTTAATATCCTAACTTATGGCTTGTATAACAACTTTATTTTTTAATACCACGCCAATCATTCTCGCCCTGAAAGTGATTGAGCGAAGTTAATATACTGGGTATGCCTTTGGAAAGATTATTTCTTGATATCAGCGCTATTGTGGTTGTAGCTACCCTGCTCGGCTTATTAGCACGCTGGTTAAAACAACCGCTGATTTTAGGGTATGTGTTGGCGGGAATAATTCTTGGACCTTCCTTATTTGGTTTTATTTCAGAACCTCAAGTCATTGGGGTTTTATCATCTTTTGGCATTGCCTTTTTGCTTTTCTTGGTCGGTTTGGAACTGGATCTGTCCAAGCTTAAGGTTATTGGACGACCATCACTACTCCTGGGTTTTGGCCAAGTTTTATTCACGGCTGTGGTTGGTTTTGGTATTATCAGATTTTTCGGCTTTGACTCACTGCCCGCGATTTATATTGCCATTGCCCTAACATTTTCCAGCACCATAATCGTGGTTAAACTGCTGTCAGAACGGCAAGCACTGGAATCTTTATACGGACGCTTAGCTATTGGCATGTTGCTGATGCAGGACTTTATTGCTATTTTTGCTCTTATTATTTTATCTGGTTTTGCTGGCGGTCAAGTGCCGACAACCGCCGAATTGGCGTTTATACTTCTCAAGGGTGCGGGGCTTATTATGTTAGCCCTGCTTTCCGGGCGATTCATACTACCGCATTTATTCATGAAATTAGCGCGCTCGTCCGAGTTATTACTGCTTTCTAGTATTGCTTGGTGCTTTGGTTTTGCTTTGGTAGCAGTGGTCGGCGGATTTTCTTTAGAGATCGGCGCTTTCTTAGCTGGCTTGGCTTTAGCTCGCCTGCCTTATCATTTGGAAATAGTTGGCCGTGTCAGAAGCTTAAGAGATTTTTTTATAACAATTTTCTTTGTCTTGCTGGGGAGTCAATTGCTATTCGCTAATTTAACGGCCATGGCTTGGCCATTCATTATCCTGTCTTTATTTGTACTGGTGGGCAATCCCTTAATCGTTATGGTCATCATGGGTTTAATGGGTTACACCAAGCGCACTGGTTTCTTAGTTGGTTTAACCGTAGCTCAGATCAGTGAGTTCTCACTGATCTTAATGCATCTTGGCTACCGTTTGGGGCACGTAAATACCTCTGAGGTAGCCTTGGTGACTTTGATTGGCATTACCACCATTACTCTCTCCAGTTATTTAATAACTTATGGTGATTCACTTTATCGCCGGCTAGCGCCGTATTTAAAAATATTTGAGAAAAAAACAGCCCTAGAAAACATCAAAGAAATCGATAGTTTAAACAATCATACTGTAATTTTTGGCTGTGACCGCTTAGGCGAAAAATTAGTAGCATCAATTCAGGAACTTGGGCAACCGCTGCTAGTGATTGATTTTGATCCGGAAACAGTCGCTCGCCTGCTACTGCAAGGCGTGCCTTGTATTTACGGTGATATGAGCGATCCGGAAATTTATGACCGCGCGCAGCTCAAAACCGCTAAAATTGTCATTTCCACCGTACCGGATATTAATAGTAATCAGCTCCTACTTCAAGAAACCAAGCGTCGCGGCTTAAGCGTCCCTATTTACGTTACGGCCGATACCTGGCAAGACACGGAAAACTTATACTCGGCCGGGGCTGATTATGTTGTTTTTCCTCATTACCTATCAGGTGAATATATGAGCACCTTACTTAAACAGTTAAACAGCAATCCAGCGGCCACCGCCCAGGAACGTGAACGGCACTTAAAAGATTTGCATCATCACTATAAAAGCCGCCACAAAGCCTAAAATCAAGTATGTCTCTGAATTTATTTAATACCCTAACGCGG
>LCEZ01000057.1 GCA_000995845.1 Parcubacteria group bacterium GW2011_GWD2_43_10
GCTAACCAATAACCAATGAAGGCTAATATTATAAAGATCAAGGTAATAGGTCGGCCCCATAAGTAAATACTATCAGGCAGATCTATAAATCTTGGTAAAAATGGCAAATGATAAATAATATTATTAAATAGCCGCCTGAGGTTTACCCATAAATCAGCAGAAATTTTAATGCTGGCAGCCGAGGGCGCTAGCCATGACATAACAGCAAAAGACAAAGGGACTATTAAGGCTGTACCGCTTATAGCCAGCACTCGCCATAGTTTTTTATTTTTAAGGTTAAAGCCATATTCTTTAAGCCACCAGATGATTAGAATACCCAACAAAGGCAGGCCAGCTAAAGGATGAGTAAAAACAGCGGCTAAACCAAAAAGCCATAGCAGTCTACTCGGTATATTTACTCCCAGACGCCTAGTAGCAATGGCTAAGATAGTTATTAAAACAAATAAATAAGCCAGGCCTTGTGGGGTGGTGTAGGTAAAATCAGATAAAGTAAACAATAAAGGAGCCAAAGGTAAGAGTAATAATAGCGGCTTGGCGGCGGTTATTTTTTGAGTAAAACTGAAAGTTGTTATGGGTATAATTAATGCGGCCAACAGCGGCACTAGCCAAGTATCAATTGTTTTTATAGAGAGGTTTAAAATCTGGGCCCAAAAATTTACCAGCGTGTACTGCCCTAAATAATAAAATGGCTTGGGGTTGATAGTGCCGGTAGTAGCCAATAATTTTTCCGAGGCCTGATGAATAAAAGGGTCAAAGCCATAGCCTAAGGGGTAAATATTAATCAGCAGGCTTAAAAATATTAAGTAAAATGGAATGAGCCAGATCGGGCTCAATTTTGTGCGAGCTAAAAAAAGAATTAGTCCAGCCAGCAAGCCGATAAGAATAAAAAAAACCGGCGGTACAACAGCCCAAGGCGTCCTAATAGCTTCGCCAGTGGCGCTGGAATTCAATAGTAAAAAAATTATTAATGCCAGCGCTAAATAAATCAGGGTTATTAAACTTGAGGTTAAGAATTGTGTCCAGGAATTAGATGATGTTGATTTTGGTTCATTTTCAAGTTTTTTAGCAGTGCCCAACCAAGGTAGCAAGGCGGCTAAGCTAAAGGTTGCAATCGTATTAAATAAGTTAAAGTAAAAAAGAATGGAAGCCGTAAGACTAATGATGCTAGTGGTTATAATAAGGCCCCAGGCCAGCCTTTCTATGCGGTAGGTAGCCAATTGGTTCATCCGGCCGCCTATTAGCCAGCATGTGAGTAAAAGCCAGATTAAGCCTAAAGCAATTCCTAAATAATATTCTTGCCAACCCCAATAATTTAAGGCAATCAGCAAGCTTGTTAGGGTGGCTAAAGCCGGCATTATCATACGGTATCATTGTAACATCTCTTGCTGGTATAATGTGTGCATATGGATATTTTAGGTTGGCCGAAGTTTAAAGGGTACGGCTGGTTAATTATATTTGCCTTGATAGCGTTTTTTATTTACGCCAGTTTTAATTGGGGCTTGCCCTGGCGGTTTAATTCGCCCGATGAAGCGGCTAATGCCTATTTTACCCAAATGGTAGCTAGGGGAGAATCAGTGGCTGTGTCTGAACCGCTAAATTATGTGGCGCAAAATCCAATAGTTCACCCGCGCAGTACGCATATAATAAACGGTCAATTAGCTCCAGCGAGTTTTTTGGGATTACCTTTACTGCTCGGTTTTGTTGGCAGAATTATAGGCGAGGCGGCCTTACCTTATTTAACACCACTAGGGGCTATTATTGGATTGCTTTGTTTTTGGGGAATAGTTAAAGAGCTGGCTGACCGTAAGGCCGCTTGGATTTCCAGCCTTCTTTTGGCAGTAACCCCGGCGTTTTGGTATTATCACAGCCGGGCTTTTTTTCATAATGCTTTGTTTTTTGATTTTTTACTGTTGGCAGTTTATTTGCTAATTAAGGCACTAAAAAGTAAGAATGCTTGGGCTTATTTAGCCAGTGGGTTAGCTCTTGGTCTAGCGATAGCCTTGCGGACTTCAGAAGTATTCTGGATTATAGTAGCCGGCGCGGTGTGGCTTGGCTTAAACTGGCAGCAAGTAAAATGGAATTATCTTCTTTTATTAATATTGGGAGTAGTAGTTTCTTTTAGTCCAGTGTTATTAACTAATTATCAGATTTACGGCTCTATTTTTTCCATAGGCTACCGACAAGATTTAATGTTGACTGGCGATTTACAGCAAACACTCGGGCTTTTGCAGCAATTAATTTTACCTTTTGGCTGGCATCCGCGAGTTATCCTAAGTACAGTGGCTAATTATTTAATCAATCTGACTTGGTGGTGGACTGTTTTAGCGACTCTAGGTTTTGGGTATTTCTTAATCAGTTGGCGTAAGCAAACAAAACAAGCTAAGAATTTTATGATGGGTTTATTAGTAATGGTTTGCTGGTTGGTAATTGTCTATGGCAGCTGGCAATTCAATGATAATCCTGATCCAGCGGCTATTACCTTAGGCACTTCGTATGCTCGTTATTGGTTGCCAATTTATGGATTTTTATTATGGCCAGCTGGCTTGGCCTTGAGCCGGCTATTGAATTGGAAATGGGGCAAAGAATTATTATTGAGTATCGTCGGCTGTTATGTGGTTTTGTCTGGCTTGTTGGTTTGGACAGAACCAGCTGAAGGCTTGGCTCAAATAAGAGATAATATTAAAAGGTTTCAAGTTTGGGGGCAGGAAGTGCAAAACTTAACTGAACCTGACAGTGTGATTGTCGCTGGTATTACTGATAAGATTTTTTGGCCTGAACGGCGGGTGATTTATGATCTTATAAATCCGGCTGATTATGTGGCGGTAAATAAACTTTTAACTGCTGGTACGTCAGTATATTGGTTTCACCCTACTTGGCGGGCTGAAGGCTTGGCAACTATTAATAAAAGGCTGGTAGATTACAGTTTGGTGCTTGAAGCTAAGACCCTCAGTTGGCAAGATTTTAGCCTGTATGAGTTTAAGATAAAGCCATGAAGTATTTACCCCACATTAAGTGGGTAATTCCAGTTTTGTTGGTTGGCTATGTGCTATGGCAAGCGATCATAGCTACTAATTCACTTGAGGCTGTTACTGATTTTCGGGAGCGTACTCCTTATTTTGATGTGCTACTGCCAGCGGGACGGGTGGCCAGAACTGACCGGGGTATTGTTTTAAAACAGGAGCCAGTTTACATTGATGTGCGCTTGCCAGTGCGGGCTAAGAGTATTGCTTTAGAGCTTAAAGTTACGGCAATATCAGCTCCAATTAAATTAGGCTGGCAAACTGATGATAATTTTACTCTGGCTTTCAGCCAGGCTGAGCCAATTAATTATCAGGGTTTGGTTTTATATCATTATGATTTAGCTGACATAAATTACGTACGACCAGGATACAAAGGCCGGTTCATAATTTCCTCGCCTGGTCTGGTGCCGGGCAGTGTAGTAGTTAATGGTGCTACTGTTAGCATTAAGCGGAAGGTCGCCAGCCTTACTTGGTTCAAAGAGCAATTTAATAAAATATTATGGCAGTAATCACACGCTTTTTATCAGTCATAAATATACCACTAGTTTTAAGAGCGCAGTTTGTATTAAAAGAAATAGCAACTGGATTGACTATCTCGTGGCTCAGCCTTTTTGCCTTGGAGCTTATGCGGCCGGGAATTGTCAGCTTACACCTTGACCTGAACTTAATTTTGGTGTTAGCTCTAAGTGCTTGGGTTATAAGTATTTTGGGCAAAAAAGCCACTTAAGCCAATATTTATTATTTGATATAATATTAATATATGCCATTTACAGTAATTGACGATAAATTAATGAACGACGTTACCGCCGCGGCGCAGAACAGCTCGCGTCGGCGGAGTTTGTATAATTTTCATACCGGCAACGAAGATAAAGTGCACCGAATGCTTAATGTGATTGAGCCGGATTCCTATATTCAGCCGCATAAACATGAGGATCCAGATAAAGTTGAAGTGTTTATTCCCTTGCGAGGTAAGTTATTGATGGTAATTTTTGCGGATGATGGTCGGATTGCCGAGCATATTGTTATTAAAGCCGGTGAAACCAGCCCTTGGGGTGTGGAAGTACCGCCCAAAACTTGGCATATGACATTAGCCTTAGAGCCTGATACGGCGGTATATGAGGTGGTAGAGGGGCCGTGGGATCCTACCACCCATAAGAAGTATCCAACTTGGGCACCTCCAGAAGATGATAAGGAAGCTGCCAAGGCTTTTATTGCCAAGATCAGGCAGGAATTAATGCTGTATTAAAATGAATGATTGTATTTTTTGTAAAATAGTTGGCGGGCAGATACCAGCGACCAAGGTTTACGAAGATAATGATTTCGTGGCTTTTTTGGATATTCATCCGGTAAGCTATGGCCACACCTTAGTAATTCCTAAGGAACATTTTGATAAGCTTGAAAATACACCAGAAGAGACCGTGGTCAAACTATATAAACTTATCAGGCGACTGGCACCAGCTGTGGTCGCTGGTTCTGAGGCCGAAGGCTATAATTTAGGTTTAAACAGCGGCGCCGTGGCGGGACAAATTATTCCTAGAAGGAAAAACGACGGCCTTGAACTTTGGGGAGAAAAAGAGTATCAAGGTAATATGATGGATGAAATAGCCAAAAAAATCCGCGCGGCCATAAAGCAGGCTCTAAACTAAATGGAGTTAAGTGATCAAGAATTTGCCCAGTTAGTGCAGGATGGCATTGATAATATTCCGAAAAAATTTAAACTCTTAGCAAAAAACGTAGTGATTGTTTGGACTGAGGAGCCGACTGATGAGCAGTTAAAGAAAAGTAATTTAAGGCGCGGCCAGGCTTTGTTTGGTTTATATGAAGGTGTGCCGCAAATTGCCAGGGGTGCTGGTTATAGTGCCGTGCCTGATAAAATTACAATATTTAAAATGGCGATTTTGAATTCATGTGTCACCATTGAGCAAGCTAAAAAGCAAGTAGCAGAAACTGTTTGGCATGAATTAGCACATCATTTTGGCTCTTCGGAAAACAGGGTACAGCAGGCACAATTAAAAAGGAGACGACATCACCAGGATGCTGGCTCCTAAGTACTTCTAGATGTTAAACTTATTGTTATGAAGCTTTTAGTTACCGGCGGTGCCGGGTTCATTGGCTCAAACTTTATTCGTTATACCCTTGGTAAATACCAGGATGTAACTGTTATTAATTTTGATAAATTAACTTATGCTGGCAATTTGGATAATTTAGCCGATGTTAGAAATAATCCAAAGTATAGTTTTGTAAAGGGCGACATTACTGATGAGTCGGCAGTAAATAAAGTAGTTACTGATCATAAAATAGAGGTGATAGTAAATTTTGCCGCCGAGACCCATGTGGACAGAAGTATTCACAGCGGTAACCGAGATTTCGTGCTAACTAATACTTTAGGCGTGCAAACTGTGTTAGATGTAGCGCGTCAAAATAAAGTTAACGCTATGGTTCAAGTATCAACAGATGAGGTTTATGGCAGTCTTGAACTTGAGTCTAAGGATGCTTTTTCCGAAGATACGCCCCTCGCACCTAATATGCCATATGCCGCGGCTAAAGCCGGCGGGGATATGTTAGCCCGCGCAGCTTTTAAAACCTATGGCACGGATGTGCGAGTAACTCATTGTTCAAACAATTATGGACCTTATCAGTTCCCGGAAAAGCTTATTCCGTTTTTTATTTTTAAGGCCTTGAAAAATGAGCCTTTGCCTTTGTATGGTGACGGCAAGAATGTGCGTGATTGGATTTACGTGCTGGATCATTGTGCGGCCATTGATGCCGTGTTAAGACAAGGCCAGGCCGGCGAAGTTTATAATATTGGCGTTAATAATGAACTCTCTAATTTGGAAATTGCCAAAATAATTTTAGCCGAACTTAGCAAACCTGAAAGTTTATTGACTTTTGTAGATGACAGGCCAGGGCATGACCGTCGTTATGCCATAAATTCATCTAAAATTGAGCATACGCTTGGCTGGCATCCGCAGTATCAGTTTGAGCAAGCTATTAAAGAAACTATTAGATGGTATCAAGAAAATACTGAGTGGGTAAAAAAACTAGAATTAAGGCGCGCGGAAATGAATCCGCATTTGAGTTAGCCACTGGCCAATTGTCAATAGCCAATAGTAAATAATTATGGAAAAATTCAAGACATTTAAGCTTCCGATACACGCCGACGAGCGGTTTACGCTTATTCCGCTTGAGGTTATGGAACACGCGCCGTTTGAAGTTAAGAGAGTTTACGCAATTGTGGATGGTAAGTTACCTTCTGGTTCGCATTGCCATAAAGTGGAGCAGGAAGTGTTCTTTTGCGTACGCGGAGGCACAGTAGCGCA
>LCEZ01000058.1 GCA_000995845.1 Parcubacteria group bacterium GW2011_GWD2_43_10
CCTTAACCTTTCTTCTTTAATTGTTTTTGGCATATTTACACACATTTATCAAAGCTAACGCTTTGGCTTCAAAACCGCCATATGTGTGTGGGCATTACCGACACCTCTTGACAAAAGAGGTGTTTTAGTATAAGGTTATTTGTTCTTTAACAAATGTTTATAGTTCTTTTCTTGGCCGTATTTAACTATGGCTAGAGAAAGAACTATAAACCATAATTCAATAACACAAACAAACTCAAAGGAGAATCAAATGAAACTCGTAGCTAACAGCGACACAGCTGGTAATCCAACGGTTGCACTTAGGTGGTGCTTAGTACCTGAGGAAATTGCTTATCTTAAAGATAAGAAAATTCCCAATCCACACATTCTGTTGCTTGTAGTCAACGACAGAAGATGTGTTGACAGGCAGCTTCTTCCTATCAGTGATCTGATGACCTATATATCATTCAATCATCTTGGTGACAATACTGTTTGGGCCACAATTGTATGGCACGATGAGGGCTTAAGAAAGCTGCGCGAATTCTATATTAGCAAGGGTAAATATGGTTATAATAATGGTTTTTATAATCGCGAAACAGACACTCTAGAAGATACTGATGGTTATGGACTCGATTCAATAGTTATAAATATTTCTGCAGATTTTTTTGCACCGGAACCAGCAGAGTGGGAAAAGAAATGGGTAAACTTATTGTTTGAAACCAAACCAAAAGACCAGTGTCAGTTTCGCAAGCGCCGCATTCTTGCTTATACCCTCCAGCCAATTCTGATATTGTTTGAGATATTCATCAAAATATCAAGCCGTTTACTAGCTGCTTTATTCTTCACTGTTATAAGAACCAGGACAAAAGTTAATTTTGTCCCGATAATACATCCATTCAAAAATGACACCGAGGATATTTACTATGAATCCTTAAGGCATGGCAGAAACATATACTTGAGAAATAAAGATAATACGGAAAGGGAGGATTATGCAATTGCTGGTGTTCTGTTTCACCCCATAACTGTAATAGTATTATCAGCTATACTTTTAATGATAGACCTAGCTGGCACAAAAATCTTCTTAGGTTGGTGGTCATATCTAGTTGGTTCTCTAGTAGTTGGTGTATCTATCATTGTTCTGGTACTAATAATTTCTGTCCTGGGGGAAGTGGTAAAATGGCTGGCTGGTAATATTAAGAGCTGGCGCAAAAAAACTTCCAAAGACAGGCGGTTGGAAAAAGCACGCCGGCAAAAAGCAAAGTACGCCCAAGAAGCTAAGGCAAAAAAATTAGCTGAAGAGGCTAAAGAACGAGCAATACAAACTAATCTTGACAGACTAAACAAAGAATTCGCACTTATTAGCTGTGACAGCGGTCCATTAGTGCCCAAACTTGAGGCACTGCCAAAAGAAAAGAGGACTATACACCTTCGCTTTCTAGATCTGAAAGCCAGGGTTTGTAAACCTTTTGCTGGATAAAATTAATTCCAAACCCAGTCTGCTTAAACAGGCTGGGTCTTTTTAATAATAAAAGGTTGATTTAAAAAGAGGCTAATCAATTAGCCTCTTGGTTTTTATATAACGCGTAAAATTTAAACAGTGGGTTCTGGCACTAAATTGGCCTGATTGCTGGCTTTGGCTAAATCCTGGCTGAATGAATCCGCCACCGTCATCTCTTTAATTGAAATGCTCACTACTTGGGCTGGTGAGATTAATAATTTTTCGCCCCATAATTTTACCAAAGGCAGGGCCGAGCTGACTTGATAATATTTTATTTGCCGGCCGGAAGGTTCAACCTCCACCCCAACCACTCGCCCCAGGTGCTTACCAGCCACGGTATTAACCGACAGATTTATCACATTAACTGCTTGGGTTATCATGTTTCTTAAAGGTTAAATATTGCTGGCCAATGGTGAGTAAAGTATTCACCAGCCAATAAAGCATTAAGCCCCCGGGCAAGGTAAAGCCAAAAACCACGGTCATGGCTGGCAACATATATTTCATCTGTTTATTCATCATCGCCGCCATGTTCTCATCTTGTGAGCCTGGGACTGCTACTGGTGGCTTGGTGGTTATCAGCATTTTGGTCTGCCAAAATTGGGCTGCTCCAGTAATAACTGCCAAAGGGATACTGCGCCCAGCCAAGTGCCAAAACCCAAATAAAGTATCATTGAGGTGGCCAGGGTTGGTAATAAAAGGGTAGAGCCACTCCAGGCTGCCCGAATTCAATCCACTCCTAAAAACCTGGAACAAGGCGATTAAAAATGGCAGCTGTATTATTAAGGGTAAACAAGAAGAGAGTGGGCTCACACGCTCTCGCTGGTAAAGTTGCATTAGTTCCTGGGCCAATTTGTCTTTTTGATCCTTATATTTAGCCTTGATCTCAGCCACCTGCGGCTGAAGTCTTTGCATGGCCTTTTGCGATTTCAGAGTTTGTTGGGATAGCGGCCAAAGTATCAGCTTAATCAAGACTGTTAGAACAATAATGGCAATGCCCATATCACCCCCCACCAGGTTATATATAAAAACCAGCAAATTAAGCAGGGGTTGATAAAAAATTGTTTGCCAAAGCCAAACCATATAATTAAATCACTGGGTCATAACCACCCCGAGCTACCGGATGGCAACGACCAAGCCTTTTAAGACCAAGCCAAATACCTTCGCTTATATTCTGAACAAGATGGGTAAAAACAGCAACCGGCTTGGGATAATAAAATTCGCCCCCAACCATGATCAGGGGATAGGGTGCGCTGATATAAGGTTAATAACAAAACAGCGCCTTGTCGGCTTAATAATTTTATTTTATTCCATAGTTTATTTGAGCTTGGCTATTAAACCTTCAATTTCTCTATTAAGCTCTTGATAAGTTAGGTTTTTTATTGCTGGTAGAGCTGTAATAATCACATTATAGCCTTTAATTGGTAACAATTGGCGCTGTTGCCGCAAACAAGCCCATAGTCTACGCTTATAAAGATTTCTTTTGGTGGCTAAATTGGATATTTTCTTAGAAACAACCACCGCCACTCGGGTTGGTTCTGATTTTAACCTTAAATAGGCCAATTGTGCCACTGAGGTCTTAAAACGCCGGCCATGCCGATAAATATTAAGAAAATTGTGCTCACCTGACAGCCTGGCGATAACAGGCGACATAGTTTAAACACTTACACGACGGCGGCCTTTTTGGCGACGGCTCTTTAAGATGCGGCGACCACTGGCAGTAGACTGTCGGTGACGAAAGCCGTGCTTTTTAAGGCGCCTGGCTTTTTTAGGCTGGTAAGTACGCTTTGGCATAATATGCTTAAATTATTGATCTTTAATAATAACAACCAACTAACTATAACAAGCGAGACCTTTTGGGTCAAAGTTTAATCATTTAAAAAATGTATCCACATGTCATCAACAATTTATAAACACCTCATAGCTAAACTGACAATTTACAAAGAGGTGATTTACAGTTATAAAAACTACACCACACTTTTGTTTTATTCAAACTACCACCGACAGATACTATGACAAACCAAGAACTTTGGCGCTCCGCCTTGGGTGAATTAGAACTTTTAATTAGTAAGGCTAATTTTACTACTTGGTTTAAAAGTACCAGTATTGCTTCTTTTGAA
Source organism: Parcubacteria group bacterium GW2011_GWD2_43_10 (assembly GCA_000995845.1). Lineage (GTDB taxonomy): Bacteria > Patescibacteriota > Patescibacteriia > Veblenbacterales > UBA10138 > UBA10138. The sequence continues at coordinate 3,595 of LCEZ01000058.1, forward strand.
AACGGGCGGGTTATTGTCTCAGTGCCTAACGCCTTTACCAAGGCCTGGCTAGAAAATAAATACCACACTTTTATCATGAAGGCTTTGCAAAACATTAGTGGTAATACCATTAAGGACATATCTTATCAGGTAGAGCTGGTGACGGTTGAGGCGGTTGATAAACCAGCCTCAATTAAAATCACTAGTCCAAGTGAGTCGGTAATGAGTTTTGGACTTAATCCGCGCTATACCTTTTCTACTTTTATTGTTGGCAAAAGCAACGAACTGGCCCGAGCGGCCGCCTTAGCGGTGGCGGATAATCCTGGACAAGTCTACAATCCTTTATTTTTATATGGTGGTGTGGGTTTGGGTAAAACCCACTTAATGCAAGCAATTGGTCATGAAATAATAAAGAAATTCCCCGGTAAAAAAGTGATCTATGTTCCATGTGAAAAATTTACCACGGAATTTATTCAGGCTATTGGTAGCGGCAAAATGGAAAAATTTAAGGCCACCTACCGCTCGGTTGATGTTTTGTTGGTTGATGATATTCAATTCCTTTCTGGCAAAGAAGGTACTCAGGAGGAATTTTTTCATACTTTCAACACCCTACACCAGGCTAACAAACAAATAGTTATCAGCTCTGACCGCCCACCCAAAGCCATTCATTCCTTAGAAAACCGCTTAATTTCGCGTTTTGAGTGGGGTATGATCGCTGATATTGCCAGCCCCGACCTAGAAACCAGAACGGCTATTTTGGAGCTTAAATGTCAAGAACGCAACTACCAGCTTGATCGTGAAATCATTAATTACCTAGCCAACACCGTCCAAAATAATATTAGGGAGTTGGAAGGCGCCCTAAACCGAATAATTGCTTACCATCAACTTAATAATCAGCCACCAACCTTGGTTTTGGTTCAAGAACTGATGGTTAATCTTCATTCTACTAACAAATATGGGGCTAATTTAACTAGCAAAAAAATACTGAATATTGTGGCTCAATATTATGATATTACTATGGAGGATTTGGTGGGGATAAGTCGCAAGAAAAATTTGGTTGTTCCCCGACAAGTATCTATGTATTTGATGAGGGAAGAATTAAAATCTTCTTTTCCCACAATTGGCAATGAACTGGGGGGGAGAGACCACACCACCGCCATGCATGCTTGTAATAAAATTCAAGTGGTTTTAAAGGATGATAATAAAATACAACAAGATATACACAACCTCAAACAACAATTAGCCAACACTTAGTTTTCCCCTTTTAATAATTTACTTTCTGCACAGCTTGTTCAACAAACAAAAACTACTATACCCTTTGTTTATAAATTAAATTTTATTTTTCAACATTTACACACCCCCTACTACTATGAAATTCTTCTGTACTAAAGAAAATATTAATAATGGCTTAGCCCTAGTTGGGCACGTTGCTACCAAAAGCACCAGCTTACCAATATTAAATAATATCTTATTAAAAACTACCCCCGGGGGGCTACAACTAACCGCCACCAACCTAGAAGTAGCAATAACAACAATAATTAGGGGAAAAACCGAAGGTGAAGGAAACATAACGGTTCAGGGTAAATTATTAATTGAGGCCGCCGCCTTATTACCAGACGATAAAGTAGAATTATTGGTGGATAATGGTTCCCTAACAATTACTTGTGGGCGAAGTCGTACAGTTATAAAAGGGGCACCAGCTGAAGATTTTCCAGTAATACCTCAAATTAATGGTGGAAATAAATTTATCATACCAACCCAAAAATTAGCTGAAGCAGTTTCGCGGGTTGTTTTTACAGTTAATCCTGATGAGGGCAGGCCAGAAATAAGTGGTGTATTTTTAGGCAATGTTAGCAAAAAAACTGTTTTAGTTGGAACAGACAGTTATCGCTTAGCGGAGAATACCCTAGGGGAAAGCAAGAACATTATTCAACCAGAGGGGTTAATTATTCCACTGCGAACAGCCCAAGAAGTGGGACGAATCAGCCAATCGTCAGACATTGAACAAATTGAGGTGGTGTTGGGGGATAATCAAGTTTTGTGGCAAATAGGTGAAACACAAATTATATCGCGCCTAGTTTCCGGACAATATCCTGATTATTTACAAATAATACCCAAAGAATTTAGTACAACCGCCAAACTTAATCGCGAAGCCCTACAACAAGCAGTTAGGGCAGCCAGCCTATTTGTTCGCAGTGGAATTAATGATGTGCGCCTTAAATTTAAAGTGTCAGACAAAACAGTTTTGGTATCATCTACTAATAGCCAGCTAGGAGAAAACACCACAGAGGTGGGTGCAGAAATTGATGGTGAAGAAACAGAAGTAATATTTAATTATCGTTATTTATTAGATGGTTTATCAGTTATTCCGGGCCGAGAAATAAAAATTAAGGTGGCGGGACCAAATAGCCCAAGCTTATTTGAGCCCAAAGACGGTACTGATTATAGATACTTGATAATGCCGATCAGACAATAATTAGAAAAGGCATATAAAAATACCGGGCCGCGGCCCGGTATTTTTATAATCATACTAGTTATTAATTTCTA
>LCEZ01000059.1 GCA_000995845.1 Parcubacteria group bacterium GW2011_GWD2_43_10
TAGGACACCACGCTTTTGTCCCTTCGGACATCCCCCGCAGGGGGACAATGTACCTTATAGTCACCAATTTCTACCGCCATGCCGCCATCGTCTAATGGTTAGGACACTACGCTTTCAATGTGGTAATAGGGGTTCGATTCCCCTTGGCGGTAAAAATTGGTGATTATTCCGAATTAAATAATGTGGGAATTCGGGTTTGGCCCTACGGGACACCACCCGTAGGGTGGCGGTTCCCGGTGGGGCTAAAAATTACTGAGCCACCCAAAAAGGGTGGTTTTTTGATAATAAAAGAAGAGTGGTCGTATGATACACTCTTCTTGTAATAGTTAGTCGGGAAGGGGTTGAAATTCCTCCCTTTCTTTTTTTAGCGTTTTTTTGGTTAGGCTTTCACCTGTGGAACTTCTATACCACCTCTGTAGTGTAGTCAACGTCACCACCTTAACAACCGACTCTGAAATTGGTTGCTCGGCTTCATCAAGCTTTTTGCTCCAGCGTAATACTGTGATTGCTATACGGGCGGAGGATTTAAGCTTATTATTCAGTGCTCGTATTATTAAGCTTTTAAGAACCCTGGGTTCGTAGACTTCTCCGTCAGGATTCATGAATGGTTCATCATCACCCGGGAGGTAGTATGTCTTGTGCTTTTTTGACATTTCATCACCTTTTTTGTTTAGGAATAATGGATATTTGCTATGAATTTACTCTTATAGTTTTCAACTGTCAATTAATGACATTGCGCTGCCGCGCTATACTACACCTCAATTCTAGTTCTACTCCCATTTGGTACTAAGCCAAAGTAAGCTTCACGCGGTATCTACAGGCTCTAGATAACTATCTTTAACTAGTTTTCCTAACAACCACCATTACCTTAGCTCTAGGATAAGTGGGTTCAATCCCTTCGGGACACAGGCACCGCGTTTACCCCGAACTAGACGCTACGGCGTCAGTACGAGGTAGGCTTCGGTTAAGAGTCAATAAAATCAAGGTAAGGTTGATTTCGTATCTTAACATATGTTAAGATACGAATATGCAAAATAACTTTGTTTCAACTATGGAAGCCGCCAAGATATTGGGGGTTAGCCGAATAACTGTTTTTAATAAGATAAAAACGGGAAAAATCAAAGCCACTAAAGTGGGACGTAACTTTGTTATTCATAAAAAAGATGTTCTCGAAGCAGCAGGTACTTTTCTCACTAATAATCAGAAACGTGCTATAGATAAATCGGTTCGACGGGCTACTAGTCAATATGAAGTGACCTTCAGACGCCTTGGAAGAGAATGAGGACACATTCTATTTCAATTAACGAAGTTGAATATGCCGCTTACAGATTAGCGGTACAATTTATGACCTGGGATGAACCTATCCCTTCCTTTGGCTCACGTTTCCCTAATTCTTTAGAGAGCTGTTTAAAAACTCCGTTTCAAACATATCAGAAAAAACACTTATACCGAGGTCTAGTAGAAAAGGCTGCCATACTTTTTTATCTAATGATAAAGAATCACCCTTTTGAAAATGGAAATAAAAGGATTGCAATAATGACACTTTTTTATTTTCTTTATAAGAATGGGAAATGGCTTAATATAGATAACAAACAACTATACGATATTGCCTTCAATATTGCTAAAACTAAACCAAAATCAAGAGATAGGGCTATAAAATGGTTGCAAACTGAATTAAATAATCACCTAATAAACTATCCTGATAAAAAGTAGATTGGTTGCTAGTTCTACTCCCATTAAGCGTACTTAGTTTCTCACAGACCAAATGATAATGGCAATTACCCCAAGAATGATAAGTAACCCAATTGCTAAAATCATATAATTAATAAAAAATATAACCCTACATCATTGACAAAACCCCTTAATTCATATATCATCTAGCCGATACCACGAGGAGCAATGTAACGACCTCTGTTGTCCCGAAGTGGGATTTTTTTATTCACCCATACCTTTATGAACAATATCCGTAACGTCGCTATTATCGCCCACGTTGACCACGGTAAAACCACGCTGGTGGATGCTTTATTGCGCCAATCCAAAACCAAACTTTCTAAAGAAGTGGCTCAACAAGACCTGATAATGGATTCCAATGAGTTGGAGCGTGAACGCGGCATTACTATTTTTTCCAAGAATGCTTCAGTGCAGTGGCATGGCACAAAAATTAATATCATTGATACACCAGGCCATGCAGATTTTGGCGGCGAGGTAGAGCGCGTACTGACGATGGCTGATGGCTGCTTATTGCTGGTGGATGCTAAAGAAGGCCCCATGCCTCAAACTCGCTTTGTTTTACGGCAAGCTTTAAAAATGAAGCTTAAAATAATCGTCGTTATTAATAAAATTGATAAGCCTGATGCGCGCGTGAATTATGTGCTTAATAAAACCTTTGATTTATTTGTGGAGCTGGAGGCTGATGATAAAACTTTGGATTTCCCAGTACTTTATGCTGCTTCGCGCGATGGTAAAGCAGGTTTAGAGCCAGAACTTAACGCCATGACTGATATTTCACCAATTTTTGAAGCCATTATTAAACATGTTCCAGAATCAGCCTGTGATCCAACAAAACCTCTACAACTTTTAGTCACCACCCTAAGCCCTGACACTTTTCGCGGTCGCATTGCTATCGGACGTTTATTCAATGGCACATTGAAAACAGGGCAAGAGATTACCCACATCAACCGCCAAGGAGTGCAACAAACCTGCCGCCTGATGGCACTTATGACCTTTGAGGGCTTGGAACGAGTGGATGTTACTGAAGCCACCGCTGGTGATATTGTGGCTCTTGCTGGGATTCCTGATATTACTATTGGCGAAACCATCGCTGACCCAGTAACACCCATAGCTCTGCCAGTGCTGGCTATTGAAGAGCCTACTGTCAAAATATCCTTGCGCACTAACGACTCCCCGATGGCTGGGCTAGAAGGGCAATTTACCACCTCACGACAGCTTAAAGAGAGGCTAATGAAAGAACTGGAAACTGATATGGCTTTGCGCGTGGCGGACGAAGCCAGCGGCAGCTGGACAATTTCCGGCAGGGGCGAATTACATTTGGCTATCCTATTTGAACGCTTGCGGCGTGAAGGTTATGAATTTCAGGTAGCCCAGCCGCAGGTAATTACTAAAGAAGTTGACGGTCAAATATTGACACCATATGAACTAGTGTTTATTGAAGTACCAGAAGTTTATGCTGGCATTGTTATACAAAAACTTGGCAGCCGCAGTGGGCAACTAAAGGAAATGAAAACCGAAAACGGCATTACCTTTTTGGAGTTTGCCGTGCCAACGCGCGGATTATTAGGTTACCGAACCGAATTCCTCACCGACACTCGAGGTTTGGGGATTATTAACACTATTTTTTACCAATACCAGCCTGATCCAAAAAACTGGCATGAGCGCGAGCAAGGCTCACTGGTGGCTTATGAATCAGGCACGACCAATCTTTACGGGTTGCTGAATGTGCAAGACAGAGGCGTGTTATTTATTGGCCCCGGGGTGCCAGTTTACCAAGGACAGGTAGTGGGGCAAAATTCACGGACCGGTGACATGCGCGTCAATGTTTGTAAAACCAAACAATTATCCAACATGCGCTCTAAGGGTGAAGGCGGCAGTGAACACTTTAATGCGCCGCGAATTATGGGACTAGAAGATGCTTTAGAATATATCGGCGAAGATGAGCTGGTGGAAATTACTCCCAAGAGCGTACGCTTACGTAAACTTATTCTGGACGAGAAAGAAGCTAAGCGCCAAGAATCGTTAGGTAGACGTTAGGACTTAATCACACTCTGATTAAAGCAATAAACCATTTCTTAGATTAAAAGCGGACCATGTGGTCCGCTTTTTGTTTTTTGCCGCTGATTGCTAACTTTCCACTAAGTTGAATAACGACTACAATTAGGCCTAAAGGCAATAAATACTTATCTAGCTATAAATTTATGCAACTAGCACCAATTTTTGATAACGAAGACGAAAGATTAAAAGCCTTAAAAAGGTTGGGCATACTAAGCTCTAAACCTGACGAACGCTTTGATACCATCACTAAAAAACTAACCGAAGAATTCAAGGTACCGATATCAACCGTCTCAATTATTGATAAAGACAAAGAATGGTTTAAATCTTGCCAGGGTTTAGATCAAGCCGAGGGAAAACGAGAAGCCTCTTTTTGCGGCCATGCCATGTACTCAAAACATCTTTTTATTGTGGAAGATACACTTAAAGACCAGCGCTTTGCTGATAACCCTTATGTAATTGGCCCACCCCATATCCGCTTTTACGCCGGTGTCGCCCTGCACGACCAACAAACCAAGTTGCCGATTGGCGTATTATGCATAAAAGATACTAAACCTAGGGTGTTATCAATGGATGAAATTAATAAACTAGTTGCTTTGGGTGAAGAAACAGAAATGATGCTAAATGAACCAACTAATAAATAAACTTCATGGCAGACAAACAAAACAGACTTGATATCATAACCCCAAAAATAACCTGGTGGATAGGCTCACCTAGCTCTATTGTGTTTTAATAATGTTGAGTTTGGCTATTTTTGGCTACAATGCCACCGATATACTGCTTATACTGACTACTATTGTTTCCCTAGAAGCTATTTACTTATCTATATTTATCCAATACACCGTAAACCAACAAGCTCGAGTGATTACCGAGGTAGCTGAGGATATTGGCGAAGTTACGGAAGATGTAGATGAGATTTCTAAAGATGTAGATGAGATTTCCAAGGATGTGGATGAACTTTCCAAGGACGTAGATGAGATTTCTGAAGATGTTGATGATTTGCAAGCTGATGCTGAAAAAGAAAATGTTAGCGATACTGAAACCTATGCCCGTATGGAACGGCAGATCGGTGTAATCCTTGCGGAAATAACTACACTCAAAAACAAAGAACTTATCAAACAATCGGCTGATCAGGTAGGTAAATAATATATCGCTAGAAAATAAAAAACTCACCATTTTTGGTGAGCTTTTTGAAATTAATATTTTAGTACTCAGGCTTCCATTTTTTAAAATCAATTCCTTCAGGAATAACGAGGACGCC
>LCEZ01000060.1 GCA_000995845.1 Parcubacteria group bacterium GW2011_GWD2_43_10
GACAGTTAGAATAAGCCAAAAGTATTTTTTCATAATTCAAATCAGTTAATGATAGCCATATCATTATACGAGCCACGTCAGCCTTTTTCAAGACCAGCCCTAAATTACAAATTAAACAATCATTGGCAAGTTAGCCAGTTCTACTTTTTTGCCAGTAATAATGCTTTCAATACGGTAGGCGCCGTGAGTTGGCGCTTCAATAAAGCCGTTCCAGGCCAGGCGCGCTAAACCACCTGAGTTTACCCAGTCAAATAACCATTCGTTGGTGTAACGCGGGTCATTTTGGGTGACGCCGCCGTTCACGGTTTTAAGCCAAATCCGGTTGAATTCCTCTTGACTGCCGATTGGAGGCGCCATGATGATAGGTAACCCGAGGCCGGTATAAAAGGAAAGCTCTGATGGTTTAGTCCAAAGAATGTCGGTGGTGTGAAGTAGTTCACTAAATTTTTTAAAATATTCAGTCCGGCTGGCCGCGTGGCAAATATTAATAGTCTTGCCCAAATGTCGGTTTAGTTTTAGATTGCGAATAGTTTCCTGATAATAGGGTACAGCCTCATCGTGAGTACCTGTAACCAAATTAAGTCTTATTTTGCCTTGTCTGATTTTTTCTTGCAGACTGGTAATAATTTGTCGGCCAATAGTTTTTTGCGCCCCCGCCCCGCCCACGGCGAAAGTTAAAGTTAAAAGATGTTTATGATCAAGCTTTTGCCAGCCCTTGCCTAAATAAGAGGCCAGATTGCGATCGTATTTTTTCCGGAATATATTCTTAGGATCAAGGTTTTGTAATCTTCTTGAAAGATCACGTTTTATAACTTGCCCGCCAGGCCCACCGATAAGCTCTTTAGGTAAAGGAAATCCGGTCAAGTAAATATTTTCTGGTTTAACCCCGTAAAGTTTTAATCGTTCTGCCACCCGGCCATTAGGGGCAAAATATTTTATCCGGCTGATAGCTGGATTTATGGGTGCCCAAGCTCGTGAGCAATCAGCGTCGCAAATTACACAATAAATATCACCCGGGTAATCATATTCCTCGGCCGCAAACGCTGCCTGGAAATAAGTAGCAATAAAAGGCAAGGGTCGCCGGGCACAGTAATCTATTAAATGTTTGCCTAGGCCTTTGCGAATCAGATAATAGGTTTGCCTGACTTGCATGGTAGGATGGGAAAGGTCACGCCTAGGATAAAAAGGATCTATCTGTTGCAAACGATCCATCACCTCAAAAACCACTTCACCCACCAACGGAGTTTTTTTGAAACGGGAAACGGTTTCATAAAGCTCCCTGAGTTTTTTCCAATTATCGCGCTCGTGCTTAGGAATCCCCGGGTACTTGTTAGCTATTAACACTTGGCCGCCATAAGCCAGGTCATTCAAAGCATAAGCGGCGCGCTCATGCCCATAACCCATGTCCACCGCCACTATCCAAGCTTTGGAATTTTTAGATTTTTTTGCCATGCATTAATTATTTAAGCAAGCTTTGGCTTTAAACAGATCCGTGACCGTTGGTACATCTCCGGCCTTAATAGCTGCCGCCCTCACTTGTCCAACTGCATTTACTAGGCAGTCCTCCAGCTCAGGCGTAATGGTAGTAGGCAGGGAATAAGAATTTTTGCGCTGGGCTCAAGTTGTATTGTGTAGTGCCGGTTGTGGCCGGCTCATTGGTAGCAGATGTTGGGGCAGTTGGAGTCGGTTTTAATAATTCTTTTAAGCCCAAAGGATCAGCCAGATAAAGATAGGTTATCAAGGCAATAGTCAGGGCTCCAATTATAGCCAGGAGGCCGACTATAATTTTCCATATCTTTTTCACGCTTTAAGTATACTCCAAAATCTCACATAAAGTGAGTATTGCTAAGGCTATCTGGTTAGTCTATATTAAGGACACAGCCAGACTAACTGGTCGTAAAAGAAATACTGGAGGATAAGATGAAAAATCGTTCTTCTCCTTTACACTCATTAAATATGAGTGCAGAAATTCGAGGAATGGATAAAATCTAAGCTAAGAATCAGCAAAAAGATCCGCGGCGCGCCTTTAAAGAATGCCGCGGTTTTTATTTTGGGTAGTAGGGGGTTACTTTAAATAAACCGCTCCGTCGTACGACGGAGCGGTTTATTACTATCTGGATTACAAGTTATGAATTAGTACAGGCTCAAGTTGCGAATTACAGTGGCGGCTATGACTGGCAAGGGGCCCATATTAGGTAGGAGTGTGCCAAATATCTGCAAGCGGTTGCCAACCGCGAAGTCAGTCAGGTTGGCGAAATTCCACCAGTAGTTGAGCACGGCCGTGTCGGTTGCCACATTCACTATATGGTCAGTACCATTCACTGTCACTACTAAGTTGGTGGGTTTGGTAGTGCCAGCTATGGCTTTCAGCACACCATTCCATACTTGAGGCTTGGGTGCTTTTACTGTTATCTCGGTGGCTTGTAAGGTGGCGGTAGCACTGTTGAACATGCCAGTCACACTGACTGGTTCACCGTTCAGGAGGTCGTTAAAATTTATTTCGTTGTTCCCGCGTTTGATTGTGGTGTTGTCTGAGGCTTGCACTGTTATGGGCGCGCGGACTGGGCGCAAGCCGGAGTCGACCAGTATGAAGCGCTTGGCAGCAGTATCAAGCTCAGTGATAGTGCCACGGAAGGTGGTTTTGTTGATTAGTACGGAGTTCCAGTTCCGTATCCAACTAGCGTTCACCGTGGGAGCAGTTTGGCTGGTGTCCAATGTACCCTTAACCGATAGTATATCACCCACGCTCACTGCGGGTTCAGCTGCGCTAGTTTGTGGTAGACGAACAAACTTGGTTTTGGTTGAAGTCTTAATAGACCAAGTGAACACCGTGGATCCCCAGGTGGCGGTGGCGGTGATGGTAGCCGGTAAGGCCGTGTTGCTGACTGCCGGACTGACTGCTGTCACTTTCACGCTGTCCAGTTGTACCTGGCCTTCGTTCCATATCCTCACCTGTTGGCGAGGTAAGGCTAGGGCACTGTTGCTAGTGTTCTTAACGTTGTTGGCAAAGGCTGGTATGGCCAGGGTGGCGGCCAGGGTCAGAATCGCCAAAACTGTGGGGAGTTTGAATATGTTGTGTTGCATAAACTTTAAGGTTAAATAATTAAGTAGGGCGGGAAAGCAAATGTAGCTTGCATTCCTACCTATATAACGTCGGCCGGTATGAGTTGTTACACGCGATTGCTAAAATATGGTGGTTATAGGGTCGCCTAGAATGTAGCTTGCATTCCTACCTATATAACGTCGGCCGGTACGAGTTGTTACACGCGATTGCTAAAATATGGTGGTTATAGGGTCGCCTAGGTGGTAGTTCACGAAAAATGCATCAGATAGGTCATCCACCAGCGTGTTCCAATCCTCGCCATATATACTACGAGCTAGCTCAGGCGAGGTAACGTGGCGTAAGATTCCGCCCGCTGCCACGGCGTACACTTTAGGGTCGGTGGTCATCTTGACCATACGAACACCCGGGCGGTAAGTAACATTGCCACCGAGGGGTATATTGGCAAGTTCCGCATCAGTGATTGTTATGACGCCAGAAAAATTAGTGTACCAGCTTAAGTATATTTTTTGATTGGGGAAAACATAGCGTTGGCCATCGGCCCCGCAATAATAAACTGCATCGGTGGAGGCTTTAACCAAAGTATTTGACTGGCAAGCTGGTGAGCTGATGCTTAGCAGCTGTTTATCATCATTAATAGTTGGCGCTGTTTGCTTGGTGATTTCAGGATCAAAAGCGCCGGGGTGCGAAGCATTGACTAAGCTCAAATAAGGATTAATAGGAGTGCCATCAGGTGTATGAATTTCAAAGTGCAAATGCGAACCTACATTCTCCGCGTTACCGCTATCACCCACCCAGCCTAGAAGTTGGCCGGCAACCACCCGAGCATTATCCGTGATAGTTGGAGCATAAGCATAAACTACGCCGCCTTGGCCGTCATCAGTCCCAGGGGTGTCATTGTTTACATGAATATAGCGGTATATTGCGTAGCCATAGTATGGTTCATTTTGCGGCAGCATAGTAATGCGGCCGTCCACGGTTGCTATCAGTGGTCTCATTTTGGGAGCGAAGATATCAACACCCTCATGGACTCGTCCTCCGGAACGAGAATCGCCATAACTATCAGAAAAAGACACCTCGCCTTCTACCGGGAATACTATTGGTCGCACCTCTTCCGCCGTTACTGTAAGGGGTATAAGGCTTAAACTAAATATTACAAGAACGATTTTTGGCATATTATGCTTATTATAACGTTTGTTAGGAAAAAATGTTACACTTAGGGATTAATACAATGATTTGACAAAGTAAAGACATGGGAAGTAAACTCATAACAATAAAAAACAATATCAACATTTAAAAAAGGAAAGAAGCGATGGAAAGAACTTTAAAAAACAAGACTACTCCAGTTGAAGCCATTAGCAAAACGATTGAGTTTTTACAAGGGTTGCTTAATGAAAAGTTTTCTGACGGTACTAGCCTTAGCAAATTGCGTAAAAGCCAACAGAACGGGACCTTATATTTTTCCTTTGAAAGGAAGGTTGGCGGTTTATCAGCAACTTGGCTTAGTGGCTCGGTTCTGGTAACCGATTCTGAATTAAGTTTGAATTTAGGCTTTTTTAGTCCAATTGGCAGTGATACTACCGTCAGTTTTTCCAAGTTTAGATTGGAAATTGCCAATAAGTTTGAAGAATTCTTCGCCACCGACAAAAAAGTGACAGAGGTATATAAATGATATGTACCATCCCTTTTCTGTAAGAAATAGGAAAAGGAAATAGAAGAAATAATTTTAGCTCAGTAATAAAATTACTGAGCTTTTTATTATCTTTTTTACACTTTTAATGTTCATAATCTTGACTCGTAGCAATATAGGTGTTAAGGTGCGGCCATAAAAATAAATACAATTCATTAACATATCGGAGGCAATATGTCCTTGGGGTTAATCTGTATTATTGCAGCTGGTGTATTTTATACCATTTCAATTTGGTCTGAGCGTTTGGTCAAAAAACTTATGGTTTGGATGGTTCTGTTGTTAGGAACCGGGTTTATTTGTGACTTAATTGGTACCAATGCCATGCGGTTAACAGCCAAGATCCATGTGCTAAATTTTCATACCATCGGCGGTTATTCCGCTCTAGTAATTATGGGTTTACATTTAGCCTGGGCAATTTTAGCTATTTATAAATATAAAAAGGCACAGGAATTATTCAGGCGATATTCATTATATGCATGGTTCTTATGGTTAACTGCCTTCTTGACAGGTGTTCCAAAAATATAATTTTAAGGCTACCTAAATAGGCAGCCTTATTTTTTATTGCTCAGCCCTTGACATTTTTAATTATATGAGTTATTATCATGCCAAATAAAATAATTAAAATTGTCATTTAAAAAAAGGAGAAACACGTGAAAATCTTCAAAGTTCTCATGTTAATTTTAGCAGGAGGAGCCGGTACTAGAATGTATCCATTTACAGCCAAGAGGCCTAAACCAGGCGTAAGTTTTGGCGCGCGACTTAAGTTAGTGGATATTCCATTAAGTAATGGACTTAATAGTGACATCAGCCATATTTATGTAATTGTACAAAATCAGGCTG